>NZ_JAXCWF010000009.1:0-273587 GCF_034044945.1 Flavobacterium sp. CFBP9031 | reverse complement strand
CTAGTGTTGAATCATGACTGTTATTTCTCATCGCAACAAAATTTATTAAAGGTAAATTTTGTTACCGAAATATCTAACCTTTACAGAAATGACAATATTGTGGTATAATTTGTTTGTCTACTTCTTATAAAAATTATTATGATCAATATATTCCCAAACCTTTGGAGGTAATAAAGGCTGAATGTTTTTGCCTTCTTTAATGCTGTTTCTAATAAAAGTCGAAGAAATCTCTACAATTGGCGCATCAATAACATGAATTTTGGGATGCGATTTTAACTCTAAATTTTCCGGTTCATCAGAAATTCTCGGGTATACATAAATATCATGATTTTCCAGAATTACTTCATAATTTTTCCATTTATGAAGCGTTTTCAGATTGTCTTCGCCCATAATTAATGAAAACTCATGGGTTGGATATTTCTCTTGTAAATGAGCGAGCGTGATAACGGTATAACTCGGCTGAGGTAATTTAAACTCAATATCAGACGGTTTTATCTTTGTGTAATCTTCTGTGGCTAGAAAAACCATTTGCAGACGCTGTTGGTCGTCTAATAAAGTCGATTTCTTTTTTAACGGATTGTGAGGCGTAACAACCATCCAAATCTGATCTAAATCTGCAAACTCGGCCATGTGATTCGCAATGATTAAATGACCAACATGTATAGGGTTGTATGTTCCGAAGTAAAGACCTATTTTCATTTTTTATAGTTTCACAGAGAGTCGCTAAGATAGCACAAAGATTCGCAAAGTTTAAAATAATACTTTTGCGAATCTCTGTGTTTTTTTGTTGTGTATCTCTGTGGAATAAAATTACTTGTTTATGAAATCTTTTACCAGTTGATGTGCTTCTTCAAGAGCAACTGATAAATCATAGTTTTTGATAATCACGTCGAACTGAGGCGCTGTTGCCAATTCTACAGAAGCTTTTGCGATACGCATATTGATTTTGTCTTCGCTTTCTGTAGAACGTTGTTTTAATCGACGTTTTAATTCGTCAACACTTGGAGGTTTAACAAAAACAGCTAAAGTTTCTTCTGGAAATTTGTGTTTAATACGAAGGCCGCCAACCACGTCAATATCAAAAATGACATTTTTTCCTAAAGCCCAGATTCTTTCAATTTCCGATTTTAAAGTTCCGTAGAAGTTATCGCGATATACTTCTTCCCATTCCAAGAAATCTTCAGCTTTAATGTGTTTTTTGAATTCTTCTAACGAAATAAAATAATAATCCTTTCCGTCTACTTCTTCACCACGTGGTGCACGTGACGCTGCCGAAATCGAAAATTCAAGATTTAAATCTTCCTGACCTAATAAATGTTTTACGATAGTTGTTTTTCCTGATCCAGACGGTGCCGAAAAAACAATTAATTTTCCTTTGTTCATTGTGTGTTTATGTGTGATCTGTCATTTTAGAAATCTAATTCTTTTTTTAAGACAGATAGTAATTCATTGTATGAAATTAATTCATCGACAGTTGGATAATCTTTTAAGTATATTTCTGGATTATCAAAGAAAAAACTGTTTTTACTCTTTCCGTTCCTAATATATACTTTATAGCCAATTCCGTCTAAAGCAATTTTTTTACGAGTTTTAATTTCAAATTCTCCTTTATAGGATGTAATTTCAGGCTTTCCAAATTTATATCTGATTTCTTCCATATTTGGAAGAAATTCAACATTTGTAATTAGTATCTTGAGCCAAATTAAATCTGCATTTACTGGTTTTAGCTTTCCACTGCTTTCCTTTGGAAAACTTGATTGGTCAATTTTGGTTACGCTTTTGAAATCTTTTTGATACCAAAATTTCTGAACTATCCATCCAACGGCTTTATCATTGAACATTCTAAAAAAAACAATTCTATTTCCAATAGAATAATCTTCGTAAATACGTATTTCTTGTTGATATTCTAAATTATCTGGTATTTCTAAAACCTTATTTACTTCAGATACTTCTTGACCAAAACATTTGAGAATTATGAAAAAGAAAAAGATTAAATAAGATCTCATATTTAGAGAACATTCAATACCTGCTCTTTAATCTTCTCCAATTCATCTTTCATCATCACGACCAATTTCTGCATTTGAGCATGATTAGATTTTGATCCCATTGTGTTGATTTCACGTCCCATTTCCTGAGTGATAAAACCAAGTTTTCGTCCATTAGCTTCAGTTCCATTAAGGGTTTCTATAAAGTAATCCAAATGATTGCCTAAACGAACTTTTTCTTCGGTAATATCCAGTTTCTCTAAATAATAGATTAATTCCTGTTCAAAACGGTTTTCGTCAACATTAACCTGTAATTCTGAAATTGCAGTCTGCAAACGATCTTTAATTGCTTGTACGCGTTCTGGATCAAGTGCCAAGGTATCATTCATGAATTGGCGAATGTTTCCAATTCTTAAATTGAATTCTTTTTCAAGAGATTCACCTTCGTCTTTACGGAAGTTTAAAATGTTTTGAAGTGCCTCATCAATAATAACCTGAATCTGCTCCCAGTCATTCTCATCAATTTCTTCGCGTTCTGTTTTTAATGTGTCAGGCATACGAACCGCCATTTTCATTAATTCAGTTTCATCAGCATTTGGATTTACTTCTTTTAACTGCGCAATATAATTTTTTACGACAGGTACATTTACTTTAGTTGAAGTTTGTTCTGCAGTACTTTCTACATAGATTGCAAAATCAATTTTTCCTCTTTCCAACTTAGTCGAAATAAGAGTTCGTAATCCAAGTTCCATCTCACGGTAAACCGATGGCATTCTTACATTTAAATCTAAACCTTTAGAGTTTAGAGATTTTACTTCAACGGTGATTTTTTTTGTAGGCAATTGCAAAGAAGCTTTGCCAAACCCTGTCATAGATTGTATCATATAATTGAGTATAAAGGCGCAAAGATAAATAAAAGTTTGATGTGTTACGTTGTAAATTGTGAATCAGTTTTATAGATCAAAATTTGCGGTTATTCTTACGTTAGTGCATTTATAACTTCGGCTACATTTTTTTGGCTGTTGCCGATGTAAATTTTTCCGTCAATAATAAAAACCGGACGGCTTAAGAAAGTATAATGCTCTAAAATATATTTTTTAAAATCGGCTTCAGTTAAAGATTTTTCTTTTAATCCCATTGACTTGTACAATTGAGCCTTTTTGCTAAATAACGCTTCATAACTTCCAGAAAGTTTATACATTTCTTCCAGTTGTTCTTCTGTAATTGGATCTTGTCTAATGTCTTGAAAAACTAGATTGTTTTCTGGAAGACTTTTAATGATTTTGCGACAAGTATCGCAGGATGCTAAGTAATATATTTTGTTCATTATTTTATGAATTTGTTAGAATACAAAGAAAATCCATTTGAAGCTTAAAAATGATTAATTTTAGAAAAAAAAATAAAATTATGAGTTCAGTTTTTGATGTACAGAAGACTATTAGAGAAATTCTCTTGAAAATCTTAGACAGTCATTCGTTAGAGCAATTAAACAAAGTTCCAGATGGTTTTAGCAACAATATTATTTGGAATATAGGTCATTGTATTTCGTCGCAGCAGGTTTTGGTTTATAAATTATCGGGCCTTCCGACAATGGTTTCTGAAGAGTTCATTAACAAATACAGAAAAGGAACCAAACCAGAAGGGGATGTTTCTCAAGCTGAAGTTGATGAGATTCGAACATTGCTTTCTACAACATTAGAAAAAACAAAAAATGATTTTGAGAGCGGACTTTTTGTTGATTACCACGAATATACTACTAGTATCGGTTTCACGCTTCGTCATGTTCAAGGAGCCTTGGATTTTAATAATTACCACGAAGGGCTTCATAGTGGAGTCGCAATGGCATTAAGAAAATTGGTTTAAAAAAAGTCCCGCTTTAAGCGGGACTTTTTTTATTCAATTATGGTTTCAATGGTAACCTTCATAGCTCCGGCACCTTTGTGTTTTGTAATGTCCATAAAAGCTCTTTTAGACAAATCGATTTCACGAGTCTTTACAAAAGGTCCGCGATCTGTAATTTTTACAATAACGAATTTTCCATTGGCTTCATTGGTTACTTTAACTCTTGTTCCAAAAGGAAGTTTTTTGTGAGCTGCAGTATAGCTGTTGTTGTTAAATCTACTTCCATTAGCGGTTCTTTTTCCGTTAAAACGATCTGCGTAGTAGGAGGCATGAGCGTTTTTCTTGTATGGTCTTAGTTTTAAACCTTTGTCAGTAAAAACAGAATCCGGTAACGGAATAATAACTGGTTTTACATTTTTAACAGTATCTTGAATGATTTTAGGTTCTGTTGTAGGTTTGGTCTGGCTTATGACATACGTAAAGCCGCTAATTAAGGTTAAAGCGATTGTGGCGAATAAAATGTTCTTTTTATTTCTCATGGGTTATTCTTTTTCAGACTTGGGGGGAGTTTGTACAAATAATATGCCGAGATAAAAAAAGCCCTGATAAAGGGCTTTTAATTGGTATTTTTTAGAACCAAAGGTTCCATGGAATTCTACTTAAAATAAGCAATAATCCTAATCCGTAAAAAATAGCAAAGGTTTTAAATTTAGCTTCGCTATTGATTAATTTTTTATGTTTAGACCATCCGATAGTTATCAAGATGATAGCAATAATATTAATTAGAGGGTGTTCTAATGATGTTAATCTTAATTCTGCATTTGACATTTGACCTAATACAGCAAAGCCTCTCGCAGAAACAAAATATAAGATTAAACCAATCAATAATTGAGTGTGTGTGCCAATTAAAGCAAATAAAGCGATTTTACGATCCTTACCAGTAAATTCTTTTTTTGAAGTTACTCCGATGATAGCGTTAACAACTGCAATTACTAAAAGAAGCAATGCTAAGTACGCCCAGCCAGAGTGAAATTTTTGTAGAAAATTATACATAAACTGTGTTTTTTGTTCAAAAACAAATATAACAAAAAAGGCTATAAAAAAACGGCATTAAACTTAAAAGTCAATGCCGTTTTTATTATTTATTTAGATTCTAAATTCTTAGAAATCGTAACGTAATGCGAAGTTCCAAGTTCTACCGAAACCAAAGTATACTTGGTTTGTAGTAGCAATTCCTTTGTAAGTTGTAACAGTAGGAACATCAGCAGCAAATATATTTGTTTTTGCTTCAGCAATGTAAGTGTAATCAAAAAGGTTATTTACATTTAATCTGAAACCTACTGAGTTGCTTTTGTTTCTGCCTACTAACAATTTGTATGATAAACCAGCATCAGCAGTACCGTAAGATGGTAATTGTAATGCACCTCTGTTATCTTCTTTAGTAAAGTTTCCTGGAGAGATAGCAGCATACAATTTGTCAACATAGTTGTAGTTTGCATCTACAGTAAAACGAGGTAAGATTTCATAAGTTGCTCCTAAAGCAGCAGTTGTTTGAGCAGCATCACCAACTCTTACACCGTCAAGGAATAATGTTGAACCAGTTCCAATTTGATTGTTAGCTGAATCGTAACGGTTACTTGTACTTGTTCCTTCATATTTCCAATCTCCAAGAGATAGCATACCTGTAATAGTAAGTTTGTCAAGAACTTTAGCAGTACCATCAATCTCAATACCTGAGTGGATTTCTGTAATTCCAGCGAAATCAAAGTAACCACCTGGATTATCAGCAGCACCATCATTAGATCTTTGGTATCTGTCTTTCCAAGAAGTTCTGTATAAGTTAACATTTGCAGTAAATTTACTTGTACGTAAACCATATCCAGCTTCAACAGCAAAGATTTTTTCGTTTGTTAAGTTACCAGCTACAATTGAACTGTTGTTTGGGTAAACTGCATTAAAGAATGGTTGTTTTGAGTAGTATCCTGAGTTAACAAAAACATTATGGTGCTCGTTGATGTTGTAGTTAACACCACCTTTTACGTTACCACCTAAGATGTTTTCGTAATCTGTACTTGCTAATGGAGTTCCAGCTGCATATTTGAAATAGTCAACTCTTTTGAATCCTTGTTGAGAAAGTGCACCTTGAACGAATGCAGTAAATTTATCAGAAGTATACTCTAATTGAGTAAATCCTCCATACCATCTTACGTCACCGTCATTGTTGAAGTTGATTTTTTCTTCTTTGTCAGTGCTTTTGAATACATTCCAAGCTGGGTATGTAGAATATGTACCGTATAAAACTCTATTAGGGTTGTTTACATCAAAATTGTCAGCGAATGCATCTGCTCCTAGAAGGTTGTTTACGTTTTGGTAGTGAAGACCTTTGTATCCTCTTACATCAACTCCTAAATCCCAAGTTAAATTTTCTGTGAATTTTTTGTTGAAGTTAACAATTGCACCATACCAGTTGTGAGAGTTAACAGATGAAATTTGAGAAATACCATTTGTAGTATTGTTTCCAGTAAGTGAAGTATTTTGGTATTGACCAGTCGTACCTGTTGTTGTACGAGTAGAAGCAGCTCCATTGATCATTACCGTTTCACCTGAGTTGTAAGCTACGATTTTATCATAATCCACTAAACCATCTGCTGTTCTAAATGCAGCGTTAGCATAATTTAATCCTTTAATAAATCCAGTTCCTCTAGATCCTCCTCCACGTCCGAAAGAAGCGTAAGCAACAGCAGATAATTTAGATGTTTCATTAATTTGGAAATCATAGTTTAATGAAGTAACAGGTTTGTGGTAGTAGTTTCTTACCATGTTGAAAGCCTGACCATCTTTGTATCCCCAATCAGAGTTATATCTAATGTTTGGATCAGATACTGAACCATATTGTTGATACTGTGCTATAGTGATGAATGTAGATCTTTGATCGTGCCATTGTGGAGCACCAGTAACTGTAAATTGGAAATCGTGCTTGTTGTTTTTTGTAGTATAACCAAGAGCTACATAGTAGTTATCTCCGTTAAATTGAGTTCCATCTACATATCCGTCACCTTGAGTGTGGCTGTATAATACAGAAGCAGAGAATCCGCTATCTAATTTTCCTGTGTTGTAAGCAACGTTAGATTTGAAGAAATTATCGTTACCAAAAGAAGTACCAACTGTACCACCTTGTTTTAAATCTGAAGCTTTAGTTACGTAGTTCATAGTACCTCCAACAGAAGCAATAGCTAATTTAGAAGAACCTAAACCTCTTTGTACTTGAATGAAAGAAGTAACGTCAGATAAACCTGCCCAGTTACTCCAGTAAACAGCACCATTTTCCATGTCGTTAACTGGCATACCGTTAACCATTACCGCAACGTTGTTTTGGCTAAATCCACGAATTGTGATTCTAGAATCTCCAAATCCACCACCAGATTTAGTTACATAAACAGATGGAGTGCTTTTTAACATTTCAGGAAGTTCTTGGTTTCCTAGTTTTGCCTGAATTTCAGAAGCTTTAATTGTTGATACTGCAACAGGAGTTTTTCTGTCTTTTGCAATATCTACTGTGCTACTTTTAACTACAATCTCGCTCAATTCGTTTGAGTTAGAAACCAAAGTGATAGTTCCTAAGTTTGTAGTTGCGCCGTTAGACACATTAAATTTCACAGTTTGGTTGTCATAACCTAAGAAAGAGATAACAATCTCTCCTGTGCTTGATGTTGAAGTAAGAGTAAATTTACCATCAAAATCTGTTGAAGTTGCTGTAGTAGATCCTTTGATCACTACATTTGCTCCTGGTAATCCACCTGTTCCGTCGGTAATTTTACCAGTAACTTTTCCTTGAGAAAATACGGTTGAAACTATCATAAAGAATAGTCCGGTCAGTAACCAATTTTTCATTTTCTTCATTTTGTTATTGAGTTTATTGTTTTTGGCAAAATTATAACAAATAACTCAGATAATGTTATCGAAATGTTAAGAAAAACAAGTTTTGCTTTTTGTGCTGCGCATTAAAATGAATTTTTCTCTTTTTATTAGAAAAAATATTGATTTATTGAATTTATGCAATGCTTTTTTGTTAAAACTGTAATTATTTCCATAGTCAAGCAATGTTAAAAATGTAAATTGGCGGATTTTTCTGTCTTTTGTCGGAATTTTATACAAAAAACGTCCTAATTTTACTAGTAATTAGGACGTTTCAAAAGTTATAGAATATTTAAGACAATGTTTCTATTTGTTTTTTAAGAAATGATTTAACAAAAATGAAGTCGAACTGTCGTGATTTTTAACAGTCTTAGAATTGATCTCATCTAAGATTGAGTTTGCTAATTGCTTACCTAATTCAACTCCCCATTGATCAAAACTAAAAATATTCCAGATCACACCTTGAACAAATATCTTGTGCTCATATAATGCGATTAAAGATCCTAAGCTTTTTGGAGTAAGTTTTTGAATTAAAATTGTATTAGTTGGTTTGTTTCCTGTGAAAACTTTAAACGGTAATAAGTATGAAGCTTTTTCAGCAGCAAGTCCTTGTTTGTCAAATTCTACTTGAACTTGATCTGGAGTTTTACCATTCATTAAAGCTTCTGTTTGAGCAAAGAAGTTAGACATCAATTTATCGTGGTGATCTTCATTGCCATAAAGAGGTTTTACAAATCCGATAAAGTCTGTTGGAATTCTTTTTGTTCCTTGGTGAATTAATTGGAAAAAAGCGTGTTGAGAATTTGTTCCTGGCTCTCCCCAAATGATTGTTCCAGTTTGATAGTTAACAGGTTTTCCATCACGACCAACACTTTTTCCATTGCTTTCCATAAAAGCTTGCTGTAAATAAGGAGCAAGTTTGTGTAAATATTGTGTGTATGGAATCAAAGCTTCGCTTTCAGCACCATAAAAATTATTGTACCACACGCTTAATAAAGCCAAAATAACCGGAATGTTTTCGTCGAATTCTGCCGATTTGAAATGCTCGTCCATTTCATTTGCTCCAACTAACAATTGATTGTAGTTTTTAAAACCAATTGCTAAAGCGATGCTCAAACCAACTGCGCTCCAAAGAGAAAATCTTCCTCCAACCCAATCCCACATTGGAAAAACGTTGTCAGGATTAATTCCGAATTCTGTTACATTTTTAATGTTTGTAGAAACCGCTGCAAAGTGTTTCGCAATATCTTCCTGAGTAGCCGATTTTAAAAACCATTCTTTAATAGTTTCTGAATTCGAAAGCGTTTCTTGCGTTGTAAATGTTTTAGAAACAATCACGAAAAGTGTCGTTTCAGGATTTAGTTTTTTGATAACTTCATTTACGTGGTCACCGTCAACATTTGAAACGAAATGTGTGTTTAGGTGATTTTTATAAAATTGTAAAGCTTCAACCGCCATTACTGGACCAAGGTCTGAACCACCAATACCAATATTTACAACATCAGTAAAAGCTTTTCCTGTATATCCTTTTCTTTGCCCAGAGATTACTTCTTCTGTAAAGTTTTTGATTTTATTTTTTACTTCGTAAACTTCTGGAATTACATTTTCTCCGTCAACCTTAATAACTGCTGATTCTGGAGCACGTAATGCCGTATGTAAAACAGCACGATTTTCTGTCTGATTGATTAATTCTCCTCCAAAATATTGTGCGATCGCATCTTTCAGTCCGATTGAGTTTGCCAACTCTAACAAAAGAGAAACAGTTTCCTGACTAATATTGTTCTTTGAGTAATCTACTAAAAAATCATTCCATTGTAAATTGAATTTTTCAGCACGGGCACTATCTTGTTGAAACAATTCTTGTATTGTGGTTTCGTGAATTGCGTTATAGTGGTTTTGTAGATTTTTCCACGCTTCAGTCCCAGTTGGGTTTGTTGTGTTTAAAGCCATTTTATCTATAATTGAGTTTGTTTTCTGAAACACAAAAATACTGAAATAACTTTTAAAAGGGGAACGGTTTGCGATTATATAGCAATTAGTTACGAAAACGTTTTATGAATTATCACTTTTGATTTTTGGAAGTTATAATGATTGCTCCATCATTTTCCTTTTCGTTATAAATTATACGGCTGCTGTTTTTGTTTATAAAGTCTAAAGTAATAATGTCAAGTTTTTTAAGTGGTAAGAAGATGGTGTCTTGTTTTTTATTGTATTTAAATGGAATTCCGTTTATTACAATCAATGGCGATTCTCCAATCAAATCTTTTTCGAAGGCAGTGCCAACTAGTTGCTGTACAAAATATTTGCTTTCTTCTTTTTCATTTAAAATAAAAACTTTTGGATTGGAGCATCCTACGGCTAATAGTGATAAAAGTATCAGAAAGGATTTTTGCATGAATAAATAAGAGTTTAAGAAAAAAAATTTTACCAGAATTTCCACCAAGGTTTTTTGTTAATTTCTATAATTTTCTTCGAAACATCAACATCAATTCTTTTTGGAGATTCGATTTTAATTTTAGAATCGTCAAAAAATAATTGTCCGCTTTCGTCCATTCCGAGAGGAGATTTTGTTCTTTCTTTCCATTCTTCGGTTTGCAATTCTGAAACGAAAGGTAAATCGATTTTTTCGCGAAAGCGTTTTTGAGCTTTTTCTATAATTTCTTCCTCTAAGTTTGAAGATGAATTTTTGAAAAGCGAAATTGAATTGTCTGGAATATTCAAAAGAAAAATTTGAGTTTTATCTCCAATCTTCTGAATGTCTAATACTTTAAAATAGGTAATTGAATCTAATAGAAAATGACCAATTTTTGATGAGTCAGGATTGAATTTCGACAAGTCTTTTGCATGCGAACTGGCAATCAAATATCTAAGGTTGCTCGAAAGTCCTCCGCCAATCGAACTCATATCAGTAAAAGCTTTTTCCTGAATAATCTGTCCGACTTTATAATTTAAAATTAGACTTTCAGGAAGATTTGTATCTCTGTAAAATAA
Source organism: Flavobacterium sp. CFBP9031 (assembly GCF_034044945.1). Lineage (NCBI taxonomy): Bacteria > Pseudomonadati > Bacteroidota > Flavobacteriia > Flavobacteriales > Flavobacteriaceae > Flavobacterium > Flavobacterium sp. CFBP9031. The sequence continues at coordinate 262,854 of NZ_JAXCWF010000009.1, read as the reverse complement.
TTTTAAACCAGAAAAAGTTTCATGATACATGGTTTTAAGGCGTTCATTTTTCATCGCTTTAAATCAAAAAGATTATAAAATGGGTTATTAAAGATTCCCAATACTATCTAATTCTCTTTTTAGAGGTTCAATCTGTTTCATGAAACGAGTTCTGTCGTTTCCTGTCAAAGATTCTCCAGTCGGTAAATTTAAACGAAGGGCATCGACTTGTATTCCATTTTTCCAAAAACGGTAACAAACGTGAGGGCCAGAAGCTAGGCCGGTGCTTCCTACCAAACCAATTGTCTGACCTTGAGTAACGCGCTGTCCGCGGCGAACCAAGATTTTAGACATATGTAAATATTGAGTAGAGTAGGTTCCGTTGTGTTTTACTTTTACAAAGTTTCCGTTTCCTGCAGTATATCCTGTAGCTTCAACAACACCAGAAGCGGTTGTAGAAATTGGCGTTCCTGTTGGAGCGGCGTAATCTGTTCCTTTATGCGCTTTCCAGGTGTGCTGTACCGGATGATATCTATTCATAGTGAATCTTGAAGTGATTCGGCTGAATTTAATTGGAGTTTTTAAGAAGAAGTTTTTAAGTGTTTTTCCTTCATCATCATAATATTCAACTTTACCAGAAGTGGTGTCTCTTGCAAAAGGGAAGGCGTAAATTATTTTGCCTTTATATTCAAAAAATGCGGCCTCAAGATCTTCAACGCCATCATATGTTTTTCCGTTGATAAATCTTTCAGTGAAAATTAATCCGTAGCGATCTCCTTTTTTAAGTTTAAAAAAGTCAATAGACCAAGAAAATACTTTTGTGATTCTGCTGGCCAAAGCTGTTTCAACACTTTCGTTTCCTAAAGTTTCAGATAATGAACTTTTAAGAACGCCACCAATCATTTTTCTTTTGAGAGAAACAGGTTTTATTTTTTTATATGCTTTTGCAATGCTATCTCTTAAATCAATAACATAATAACTTAAGGCGTCTGGCTGATAAACAAAAACTTGAAGATTATTCGTTTTGTTTTTAGAACGAAGTAAAGTAAAGGGTTTGCCATAACGAATGCTTCTGACATTGAACGAATCTTTTACCTGTTCTACAATATCATGTACTTTTTTATCTCCAATATTTTGACTTTGGAGTATGGAGCCAAAAGAATCTCCTTTTGAAATAGTATCATTAACAACATTAAAATCTGCGTAATTAAAACCGAATTCTATTTTTTTGGTTGCTGGTTTAGTAATTTTTGTTTCTACTTTTTCTTCTGCTTTTTTACATGAAAAAATAGAAAACAAGACAATTAAAATTACGACTGCTTTTTTCAAACTTTTAATATTTTTTTGTGGTGAAATTAAACTTCGGTTTCATTTCCCCAATTGGACAATTCTTCTTCGGTCCACAATTTAGGAAAAAAGATGCGTCTTTGGTATTTTGGGTGCATATATTTTTGCCAATCACTTCCTCCAGTAGCTTCTCCGTTACCTTTTCCGCTCTCCAAAATGTATTTTCTAGCCGTATTAAGGTGCTGCATTACCCAAGTAATGTTTACCGTTTTGTCGTAATGGCGCATTGCTGCAATTAGTTCTGTATTTTGTTGGTCTTTAATAGGTAATTGAATGAATTTTTGCCAAAGGTTTTTGGTTTTAAAAGAAGCCATTTGTCTTAAAAACTGCTCTTTGTACTTTTTTTCAAACTCATTTAGCAAATATGATTTTTCGCCAGTATGATAATCTTTTCCGGCAGCTTGCCAATAAAGATGTTCAAAGCTAGTTTCTAAATCGGTATTTTCGTCAAAGTTTGCTTTGTATCTGCGGTCTGTCAAATTGATCACGTCAGTCGAAGCAAATTCGATCATTCTATATTGAGCGCTTTGGAATCCGCTTGCAGGAGTAAGCGTATTTCTAAATTTCATGTATTGATCTACTTCCATACCATTTTCCATAATACTGAAAGAGTTGGTAAGCATGTCAAAATATCTTGTGATTCTTGATAGTCTTTCGCTAAAAAAATCAACTTGAATGTTTTCTGTTTCGGCAATCTGATCAATTTCCCACAGAATCATTTTAAAAATCAATTCGTTTACCTGATGGTACATTATAAATACCATTTCGTCAGGAAGTGTAGTACGCTGAATTTGCAGATTCAAAAGAGCATCGGTCTGAATATAATCCCAATATGTGATAGGTTTAGCCCAAAGCAATCCTTCTAATTGAACATCAGTTTTTTGATTTATGGCTTGAAATTTAAGATCAATTTCTTTTAAAAGTGCTTCAGAATTATCTGTAGGGTTCATTATTTTTTTACTTTAAGTGGACTTTTTAATCCTTTATAATCATCAAGATCTGCCTTAAGCGATCCGACGGCCAAATCTGCTTTAATTCTTATGGGAACTTTGTTTACATCATCTGTTATCCAGAGTGTTAAGCTCTCTTTTTCTTTAAATACTCTACCTGTCTGTACCAATGGCTTAAAGACCATCGTAGAAACGGTTCCAAATTTAGTCGTAATATCTTGACGGCCTACAAATTTTAACTTAAATTTTGTGATTTCTTCATCAAAAAACATGTCGATTGTAATGGCTTCGCCAGATTTAAGTTTATCGATATTGGGATGGTTTCTCAAAAAGTAAAATGCCGAAACAATATCTTGCACATCTTCTGATACTAGAATCGTTTTCTCTGATTTTCTTTTATAGTCTTTTACCAAAACTCTATTTTCTGCTTGATTGAAAAAACCTTCTTGATTTTTGGTATAGCCACCTTCGTCAATTTTTCTAACATAACGATAGGGTTTTCCTGTTTCTTTGTCAAAATAACTTTCGTATAAATCTTCTACTTTAAAGAAAAATTTAGACATTCCAGTTGTGTAACCTTTTCCAATAGAGTGGTATACCTTTTTGTTGTTTATCGTAGCATCTTTAATTTCAAGTGTAGCATAGCCGGCATTTACAATTCCGTAATGTATTCTAAATTTGAAATATTCTCCAGTATCGAAGGCATCTTCTTTTTGAGGCGCAAATGAGAGTGTTGTTAGTGCTAATATAGTGAGGATGAGCTTTTTCATAGTACATTCTTTACATTTTATTATAAAGATAGACAAATGCAAATTTTATTCCAAATGTACCAAAACAAAAAAACTCAGTCAAAAATGACTGAGTTTTTATGCTATTAACTAACCAAAAAACTATAAATTATGAAATTTATATCAATTCGGAAGGAAACCACCCCTTCCTGATTTGCGGTGCAAAGATAGATAGAAAGTTCAAAAATAAAATAGCAAAAGTCAAGTTTAACATAACATTTGCAAAAAAAGCATCGTTTTTTGGCGAATTATGTGATTTTATGCATTAAAATTAACATTTTACAGCGTTCCTCTCAATTCTTGCTCTCTTTCGATAGACTCAAAAAGGGCTTTAAAGTTACCTGCACCGAACCCTTTTGCCCCCATTCTTTGAATAATTTCGAAGAAAAGCGTCGGTCTGTCTTGAACGGGCTTTGTAAAAATCTGTAAAAGGTAACCGTCTTCGTCGGCATCGACCATGATCGCTAATTTTTCGATTTCGCTCAAATCCTCTTTCATCATGTCCATATGAACACCCAATCTTTCAGGAATTGCTTCGTAATATGCGTGTGGAGGAGCCGATAAAAATTCAACACCACGTGCTCTAAGTTGTGATACCGTTTTAATAATATCGTCTGTAGCAATGGCAATGTGCTGAATTCCAGGTCCGCCGTAAAAATCTAAATATTCTTCAATTTGAGATTTTTTCTTTCCTTCTGCAGGTTCGTTGATTGGAAATTTAATTCTTCCGTTTCCGTTAGACATTACTTTACTCATCAAAGCTGAATATTCTGTAGTAATTTGTTTGTCATCAAAAGATAAGAAATTCACGAATCCCATTACTTCTTCGTAGAATTTTACCCAAGTATTCATTTCGTTCCAACCTACATTTCCAACCATATGGTCGATGTATTTTAATCCAGTTGATTCTGGGTTAAAGTCAGATTTCCATTCTTTATAACCTGGCAAGAAAACACCATTATAATTTTTTCTTTCTACAAAAATGTGAACTGTCTCTCCGTAAGTGTAAATTCCAGAACGAACCACTTGTCCAAATTCATCTTTTTCAACCGTTGGTTCCATAAAAGAACGCGCACCACGTTTCATGGTTTCTTCGTACGATTTTGTAGCGTCTTCAACCCAAAGAGCAGCCACTTTTACACCGTCACCATGTTTTTTCAAATGTTCGTTTATTGGAGAATCAGCTGTTAATGGCGTTGTCAAAACAATTCTAATTTTATCTTGTTTTAAAACATAAGATGCTCTATCTCTTACTCCAGTTTCCAATCCGGCATAAGCCAAAGATTGATATCCAAATGCAGATTTATAATAATGTGCAGCTTGTTTGGCATTTCCCACATAAAATTCTACATAATCTGTTCCTAATAATGGAAGGAAATCTTGTGCTCCTTCAAATATTTTCTCTAATCCGTATTCTACTGATTTTACTTCTTTGCTCATAATTAGATAATTTGATAATGAGAAAATGAGATGATTCTTGAAATGCATTAATTTTCTAATTGACACATTTTCTAATTTTCTAATTCCTCTTTGATGTTGATATTATTTTATTTAAAATTTTTAAAATTTCTGAAAGATCATTTAATAAACGTTTGCAATTTGGATATTCTCTATGAGCATCACATAAAAACAACCAATACTCTGTTTCGTCTGCTTCTTTAATTGCAATTTTTAATTTATGAATAAAATCTGCTTTGCTTTCTGCGTTTTGTGATTCTTTTGAGTTTGCTCCAATAGACGTTCCGCTTTTTAATAACTGATTTGCAATTACGAATTTCTTTTGCTCTTGAAGTTCAGTTGTGTAATCTATTATGTTTAAGGCGAAATTGAAAGTTTTAATTAAAAGAGCGTTGTCTTTATATTTTTCATTGAAAGTCATTTCTTGAATTAGTTAATTAGAAAATTTGAAAATAAGATAATTTTTTTGTAGGTTTAAAATTACAATTAAATTATTTGTATTTTCTCATTTATGCGGTTTTAAAACCATTTTCTAATTTTCTAATTGACATATTGCCACATTAAAAATTACTCCGTCCAGGATTTGTAATATTTCCCGTCATCCAGCCCCATAGCCTCTTCAGTAACCATTAATGGACGGAACGTATCCACCATTACAGCTAATTCCTGAGTTTCTTTATGACCAATACTTCGTTCCATTGCGCCTGGCGCTGGTCCGTGCGGAATTCCTTTTGGGTGTAAAGTAATATGGCCTTGCTCAATATTATTACGGCTCATAAAATCGCCGTCTACATAATATAGAACTTCGTCAGAATCAATATTGCTGTGATTGTATGGCGCCGGAATTGCTTTAGGGTGGTAATCGTAAAGTCTTGGGCAAAATGAGCAAACGACAAAAGTTGCCGTTTCAAAAGTTTGATGTACTGGAGGTGGTTGGTGTACGCGTCCAGTTATAGGTTCAAAGTTATGAATTGAAAATCCGTATGGGAAATTGTAGCCGTCCCAGCCTACAACGTCAAACGGATGTGTGGCATAAACCACTTCATGAATCATTCCTTCCTTTTTGATTTTAATTAAAAAATCGCCTTTTTCGTCATGAGTTTCCAATTCGCTTGGCAAAATAAAATCACGCTCGCAAAACGGAGAATGTTCTAGATGCTGTCCAGATTGGTTTTTATAACGTTTTGGAGTGTAAAAAGGAGAATAAGATTCTACATAAAATAATCGGTTGTCTTCTGTTTCGAAATCGATCTGATAAATAATACCGCGTGGAATAATTAAATAGTCACCATATTCAAACGGAATATTTCCTAACATGGTTCTTAATTTTCCTTTTCCTCTATGAATGAAAAGCATTTCATCGGCATCGGCATTTTTATAGAAATAATTACGAAGCGATTCTTTCGGCGCAGCCAAACCAATAATGCAGTCTTTATTGACCAGCATTGCTTTTCGGCTATCCAAAAAGTCGTTTTCAGGTTTCAATTCAAAACCTTTAAATAGAAGTGATTTTATATTTTTTCCGATTGCAATTTTAGGCTCAACCGAATAAGAGTTTAAAATTTCTTTAACCTGAGTTGGTCTGTGTACGTGATAAGACAATGACGAATGCCCGTGAAAACCTTCGGTTCCGAACAATTGTTCATAGTAAAAACCTCCGTTTGGTTTTTCAAATTGGGTGTGTCGCTTTTGCGGAAATTCTCCGAGTTTGTGATATAATGGCATGGCTTTTCAATTAGATAATTAGTAAATTAGATAATTCGAAAATTTGAATTGCAGAGTGAATAATCAGTCCAATTTTTTTCAATTGACTAATTATCTCAATTCGATAGAAGCATTATTCTGGATTTCTCTTAATAAGAAATTGAAGATACTCTAATAAACCTGTCCAATTTGTTTTCATTATAACAAATGTCGTAATTTTTTCGGAGTAAAAATAAAAATTATATTATTTATAACTATAAAATAACTTAGTTTTTTTGATTTAATTTTTGTGATGTAAAAAAATACACTGTTTTTATTGAAGTATTCTCTGTTATAATACTAAAATTGAAACCCGATACTAAACCACGTAAAGCTTTTGGACATTTCTGGAGACCAAGATTGTTTTACTTCGATAGGTCCAATTATGGTTTCTAAACCATAACCTATGGCATATCCTGTATACTTTGGCATAGAAACCCAATCTACAGAGGAAAAAATATCATCTCCTAAGTTGGCAAAATTTGCTGATACATTGATGTGATTTTTTTTGAAGATTTCGTAATCAATATTAATATCAGTTTTAATATAACTGTTGCCGGCAATGCTTAGAAAATCGTATCCGTAGAAATAATTGAAATTGTTTATTTTGTTGTAGCCATAACCACCAAATATAAAATCAAAAAACGGAACACTGTCGCTGCCAATATTAAACCCAGCATCGGCTCCAAATTTTATAGTTGCTTTTCTAAATAGCGGTCTAACAACTGATATTTCGGCTTTTGCAATCGAGAAAGGTTTAAATTGCTTTGTATAATCTGATGATGCCATATAGGTTTGCAGATCTGTAGAAAAATATAATCCAGAACTTGGGTAATATTTTTCATCTAACGAATCGTATTTTAAATAGGCAAAGGCACTAAAATAATTGCTTTTTTCAATTATGTTATCTTCATTGGTAAGTGTTGGGGAGTTAATTTTTAGATACTTATATTCTAATCCACCGCCCATTAAAAATTTCTGGACAAAAATAGTCTGAAAATAAGCCTGATTGGTTATATCCATGAAGTCAACATTAATAAGGTTGACATTTGGATTCTCTTTAAGAACGCCACTCAAACTAGTCGTTACATTTCTATTAAATTGATTCAGTCTCGAACGGAAGCCAAAACTGATGTTAAAACCATTTTCGACATAATAGTTAAAATCATATCTAAAATTATCACCCAAAATGATATCTAAAGAAGTAACATCGTTTTTTAAAAAAGTCTTTTTATGAGTTAGGTTTAATAAAACCGCACTTTTGTAAAGACCATCATAATGAAGTCCAAGTTTTAGATACGTTTGCGTTGGATTTTCTCTTAAAACCAAATCCAAATCGTCCTTATCGCCATCTGGCTGAAGGCAATAGGAGATAGTGCTAAAGTTTTGTGTTGCATTTAAGTTGTTTATCCCAGCTTTAAGTCCATCATAAGTTATGGTACTTCCTGGTTTAAAACGAAGTTTACCGTGAATATATTCTTTGGTGTAATTTTCTAATTTATCAGTATTTATGTCTTGAATATGAAGTGTGTCTGTTTCAACTTTTAATTTTGGCTTTTTGTAAAAGTGGTTTTCATCACTCAAAGTTTTGATTTTTTCATAAACCGCAAAAGCGGCTTCTTCTCCTTTTCTAATGATTTCTTCTCCTCGGTCAAACGAAATAACTCCAAAATCACGAATATCGGGTCTGATGTAAACATCTGTGTCCTTTATTTTGCTTTTCATTTTTTCGATGGATTGCAGATTGGTAATCTGAACCAAGATTCGTGTGGCGTTTTTCAGGTTTTTTCTTTTCAGCAAATCGTCTTGAACATCTACACCAATAATAATATCTGCGCCGAGATTGCGAACTTCTTGTATGGGATAATTATTGACAACGCCACCATCAACCAACAAATTTCCGTCAATTTCAACTGGTGTAAATAGCGAAGGGAAAGCCGAACTCGCCATCAGGGCCTGAACCAGATTTCCTTTATTAAGTAAAACTTCTTCACCTGTTTCAATATTAGTTCCAATACATAAAAAAGGAGTTGGCAGTTTGTTGAAATCCCGAACGTGACGTACATTTCTAGTTAAACTGCTTAATAAATTATAATTGTACATTCCTTTTGAAAGTGCTTCTGGAATGCCGACTCTGAAGTTACTGAAAGGCAAGACAATCGCATATAATTCGTCATTCTTCTTGCCATAAAAATTCTTAGAAGAACGCGGAATATAATCGTTTATTAATTCGTCGAAATTGGTTCGTTTGAAAATAGAATCGATTTGAGAAGCATTGTAACCAGAGGCATAAAGTCCGCCAATTACAGATCCCATACTGGTTCCGCCAATGTAGTCGATTTTGATTCCGGCTTCTTCCAAAACTTTCAAAACTCCAATATGTGCAAAACCTTTGGCGCCGCCGCCACTTAAAACTAATCCTATTTTGGGTCTTTTAACACTATCTTTTTTTGTTTCCTGCGAAAATGATTTTGACGAAAACAAAAAGGTCAGCAATAAAACAAATGAGAATGCGTACGAAGAAGCTCCTTTGAAACAAATTTTTGAAATGTACAGTTGGAATGAACGCATAAAAACTTTAATTGGTTTTGTAAAAGTCGACAATTTTTTTGGCTTTAGAAACACCTATAACGTCTGAAATTTCTTTTTCTGTGGCCAATTTTAATCTTTTAACACTTTTAAAATGCTGAATCAAAGCAAGCATGGTTTTTTCGCCAATTCCAGGAATGCTTTCAACAGAAGAATTAAGTGCCGATTTGCTTCGTTTGTCTCTGTGAAAAGTAATTCCAAATCGGTGCGCTTCGTTTCGTAACTGTTGAATCACTTTTAAGGTTTCTGATTTTTTGTCTAAATATAATGGAATCGAATCGCCTGGATAAAAAAGTTCTTCCAAACGTTTTGCAATTCCGATAATGGCAATTTTACCGCGTAAACCTAATTCATCAATACTTTTTAAAGCCGATGATAATTGTCCTTTTCCACCGTCAATGATTATTAGCTGAGGCAAAGGCTGATTTTCGTCTAATAATCTTTTGTAACGGCGATAAACAATTTCGGTCATCGAAGCAAAATCGTCGGGGCCTTCAACAGTTTTAACGTTAAAATGGCGATAATCTTTTTTGCTTGGTTTTCCGTCTTTAAAAACAACGCAGGCCGCAACAGGATTTGTTCCCTGAATGTTCGAGTTATCAAAACATTCTATATGTCTTGGTTCAACAGGAAGACGTAAATCTTTCTGCATCTGCGCCATAATTCTGTTCACATGACGATCTGGATCTACAATCTGTAATTGCTTTAATTGTTCGATTCGATAAAATTTAGCATTTCGAATTGACAAATCTAAAATCTGTTTTTTATCTCCAAGCTGAGGAACAGTTATTTTAATGTTTTCGCCCAAATCCATTTCAAAAGGAACAATGATTTCTTTTGATAATAACTGAAAACGCTCGCGAAGTTCTATAATCGCCAATTCTAATAATTCTTCATCACTTTCATCCAGCTTTTTCTTCATTTCTAAAGTGTGCGAACGAATAATTGAACCATGAGAAATCTGAAGGAAGTTGACATAAGCCGCACTTTCGTCAGAAATAATAGAGAAAACATCAATATTGGTAATCTTCGGATTGATAATGGTAGACCTGGATTGATAATTCTCTAAAACTTCAATCTTTTCTTTTATTTTTTGCGCTTCTTCAAACTGTAAATTCTGCGCATAAGTGTTCATCAGTTTCTTGAAATCCTTTAAACTTTCTTTGAAGTTTCCCTTCAGGATTTCGCGAATTGCATTGACTTGTCTTTGGTATTCCTCCAAAGGTTCCAAACCTTCGCAAGGGCCTTTGCAATTGCCAATATGATATTCCAGACAAACTTTAAATTTTCCTGAATTAATATTAGATGCGCTCAAGTCATAATTGCAAGTTCGCAGCGGATATAATTCTTTGATTAAATCTAAAATAGTATGTACTGTTTTGAAACTGGTGTAGGGGCCAAAATATTCAGAGCCGTCCTTGATCATGTTTCGAGTTGAAAATATTCTCGAAAAAGGTTCTTTTTTGATGCAGATCCACGGATACGTTTTGTCATCACGCAAAAGTACGTTGTATCGCGGCTGTAGGGTTTTAATTAAATTATTTTCTAATAAAAGCGCATCGGTTTCGGTTGGAACTACGATGTGTTTTATCGTTACTATTTTTTTTACCAGTACATTTGTCTTGGCAGTATCGTGAATTTTATTGAAATAAGAAGAAACCCTTTTTTTTAAATTTTTAGCTTTGCCGACATACAAGATTTTCCCGTCTTTATCATAATACTGATACACGCCAGGATTGTCTGGTAAAGTTAAAATTTGAAGATCTAAGGCTGGTTTTTGCATTCTTTTTTATGTGTGAAGATACTCGAAAAGCTTTTTTCAAAAACCATTCCGATTTCCAAATGAAGCTTAACATTGAATTAGTTTCAAATTTACAAAATCAAAAGAATAATTTCTATATTTAGATTTTATAATTCTACATGAAAAATAGTACTCCATTGGTTATTTTTGGCGAATCGATTTTGCCGGGAGAACACAGAACGATAAACGTCGAAATTGCTCGGCTTCATACTACAACAAAACTAAATATTCCTGTTATTGTTCGTCGTTCCAAGAACGAAGGTCCGACTGTTTTATTTTCTGCCGGAATACACGGAGACGAAATTAACGGTGTTGAAATTGTTCGTCAGATTATCAGTAAAAAAATCAACAGACCTGCACGCGGTACAATAATCTGCATTCCGGTGATTAACATGTATGGTTTTGTGAATAAATCTCGCGAGTTTCCGGACGGGCGCGACTTGAATCGTGTTTTTCCAGGAAGTAAAAAAGGTTCGCTTGCCAGCAGATTTGCCTATCATATTGTCGAAGAAATTTTACCAATTTTGGATTATGCAGTCGATTTTCATGCAGGCGGAGCAAGCCGATTTAACGCGCCACAAATTAGAATCACAGAAAACAATCCTGAACTTAAAGTTTTGGCCGATATTTTTAATGCGCCATTTACACTTTATTCTAAAAATATAAATGGTTCTTTTAGAAAAACTTCTGAAAGTGCCAATGTAAAAATGCTTCTTTTTGAAGGAGGAAAATCTTTAGATATCAATAATGAAATTGCAAATCAAGGTGTTTTAGGAACAAAACGTTTACTGCATTATCTGGGAATGTTAGATTCTAAACAAATTATGGAACCTGCCTTAACACCTTCAATTTACATCAAGCAATCGGTTTGGCTTCGAGCAAAATGTTCGGGTTTGCTTCATGATTTTAACTTGATCGGAAAATTTGTAACCAAAGGCACTATCTTGGCTATTATTACAGATCCGTTTGGGAAGTTTGAACAAAAAATCAAAGCGCCGCACGATGGTTATGTAATTAATGCCAATCATTCGCCAATTGTTTATGAAGGCGATGCTATTTATCATTTATCTAAAACTCCAGACAATGCCGACGAGTAAAAAAGAACTTCGAATAGAATATAAAAATTTCCGTAAAGCACTTTCTTTTGATGAAGTAGAAGAGAAGAGTTTGGCAATTGCAAACCAATTGATTCAAATTCCAATTTGGGATAAAATTTATTATCATGTTTTTCTTCCAATTGAAGAACATAAAGAAGTCAATACCGAATTTGTTCTGCATTTACTTTCTGGAAAAGACAAAGAAATTCTGATTTCTAAAAGTGATTTCGAAACTAGAAAAATGACTCATTTTCTTTTAACGGATAATACTAAAATCAAAAAAAATGAATACAACATTCCTGAACCTGTTGACGGAATTGAGGTTCCTTCGTCTAAGGTCGAAGTAGTTTTTGTACCCCTTTTGGCTTTTGATGTTTTTGGAAATAGAATTGGTTACGGAAAAGGTTTTTATGATAAATTCCTTGCCGAATGCAAACCCGAAACCTTAAAAATTGGACTTTCATTTTTTGAAGCCGTAAATCAGATTGATGATGTTTTTGAGTCGGATATCAAGTTGGATTATTGCGTAACGCCAGAAAAGATTTATCAGTTTTAATTTAATAGCAAAAAAAAATAATGCCACAGATTAAAGGATTTTAAAAGATTTTAAAAGATTAATCTATTTAATCATTTAATCTGTGGCAAGAAAATATTCGAATTTCACAAAAAAAATATTCTACACTAAATCCCTTTAAAATCAAGGTTTCTCATTTTATTTTTACGTAAGAAAAGGATTTTTAATTTTTTTGGCACGATTTTGCTTACTCGAAAAAATGCAAATAATCGCCTCTAGTACATCCGGAATGCTAGTCCTTATTTGAAGCCTATAACCTTTTATTAATTTCTAAAAATTTACTTTATGAGAAATCTTAATTTCTTTATGATGGCATTCCTTGTACTTACTATTTTCAGCTGTAAGAAAGCGTATGCACCAGATCAAAGTTACGAGACAGTTGATTCTGCTGCGGCTGTAACAGATGCAATTCCAGAGGAAATGTACATTGAACCGAATACAGAAAGCTACGCAGGATTGGAAGAAAATCCTTTTGAATCTCCCTTAAAAGAGCCTCTTTCTACTTTTTCTATCGATGTTGATAATGCATCCTATACCAATATCCGCCGATTTATAAACGAAGGGCAAAAAGTTCCTAAAGATGCTGTTCGTGTGGAAGAGATGATTAACTTCTTTAAATACAAATATCCGCAGCCAGAGGGTCAGCATCCGTTTTCTATTAATACAGAATACAGTGATTGTCCTTGGAATAAAAACAGCCGATTGCTAAAGATTGGTTTGCAAGGAAAAGATATTCCTATGGCGAATCTGCCGGCTACTAATTTGGTTTTTTTGGTTGATGTTTCGGGTTCAATGGATGAACAGAATAAATTGCCATTGTTGAAAGAATCGATGAAAGTTTTGGTAAAAGAACTGAGAAGCATGGATAAAGTTTCGATTGTAGTTTATGCGGGATCTGCGGGAGTAGTTTTAGAACCCACTTCTGGAGATAATAAGGATGAAATTATGGATGCTTTTAATGATTTACATGCAGGTGGAAGTACGGCAGGAGGAGAAGGAATCGAATTAGCGTACAAATTGGCACAGCAGAATTTTATTAAAGAGGGCAATAATAGAGTGGTAATAGCTACAGATGGTGATTTTAATGTTGGCGCTTCTTCAGATGATGATATGCTGAAATTGATCGAACAAAAAAGAGAATCTGGAGTTTTCTTAACCGTTCTTGGATTTGGAATGGGAAATTACAAAGACAGTAAAATGGAAATTCTTGCCGATAAAGGAAATGGAAATTACGCTTACATTGATAACATTCAAGAGGCAAATCGTTTTCTTGGAAAAGAATTTAAAGGTTCTATGTTTGCTATCGCGAAAGATGTAAAAATCCAAATCGAGTTTAATCCGAATCACGTTCAGGCGTATCGATTGATTGGTTATGAAAACCGAAAATTAAATGCTGAAGATTTTAAAAATGATAAAATTGATGCAGGCGAATTAGGCAGCGGACACTCGGTTACGGCTTTGTATGAGATTGTTCCGATTGGTGTAGAAAGTGATTATGTTCCTTCAGATTTAAAATATACTAAAACGCAGAAAGTGGCTGGAAATCATAGTGATGAATTAGCTACAGTAAAATTTAGATATAAAAAACCTGATGGCAACAAAAGTATTGAAATCGTAAATGTAATTGCAGACCAAAAAACGGACTTAGAAAACAGTTCTCAAGATTTCAAATTCACAACTGCCGTTTCTTGGTTCGGATTAAAATTACGTGACTCAAAATATATAGCAAACAGTTCAAGTTCTGATATTAAAAGATTGGCAAAATCTGGTTTGTCAAACGACGAAGAAGGTTACAGATCTGAGTTTGTAAGATTGGTCGATGCAGTAAATTAATTTAAAATTTCAAAATAAGAAATCCCAAATTCCAGTCTTCTTTGGAATTTGGGATTTCTTATTTTTTAATGTAAATTATTGCAATTTAAAATATTGTAATTTTTGATTACTGCAGAACAATTCTGATATTCCGTTTTCATTTTCTTCTCCAATATAAAAAGCAATCAAATTACCCGAAGCCTCATCAATATAATAACGCCAAACTTCCTTGTTTGAATACACTATCAATAAAGGATCAGAAGTTAAACTTTCTTTATCTGAAAAAATGATTTTTTCTGTTTTGGCTAAATTCCAGTTTTTTGCTTTATCATAAAGTTCGTAAAACAATATTTGATCAGGATCGATAGTAATCATTCTCCCGACGATACTGTCAGAAGGATCTCTCATTGCCCAAGAGTCAGGAGTAAGCATTTTCCAATTCCCTATAATTTCTTGTCTTTGTTCTGCTCTTACGATGACTTTTAAGGAATCAGTTTTTTTTTATCGATTTGCTTAAGATTTCTTTGTCTGGACTAAAACCGGTTTGAGCTAAGGAGAAAAAACCGTAGGCACGGTAAAAATTTTGTTCTTTTAAAGCTTTTAGTCCTTCTTCAAAAAAGTGTTTTTGGCGCTGTTCTGGTTTTAATTTTTCTTCCTGAGCATAGATTGTGCAGGATAAAGTAAATAGTATAATTAAGAGTTGTTTTTTGACCATTGAATGTAATTTTAAATTATTTCAATTGCATTCTAAAAAAACTATTTAACCTCTTTAATTGTTGAAGAGTCGATCCAACCTTGCGTTCCGTCTGTCAATTCGATTTTTTTCCAACCTGCAATACTTTCTAAAACATAAACTTTTGCTCCTTCATGCAATAAAATAATTCCAGTCGAAGATTTTTTAGGCTCATGTCTAACTTGGCTTAATTCAGAAAAAACAATGGCTACACGGTCGTTTTCAAAATGATTTTTTTCAGACATTCCCGCTGAAATGCTTAAAGCAAAAGCCACCAAAATGATAAACATTCCGACAAAATAAATTCTTTTTGCAAGTGTAGCGTTCGAAAAATAATACCCAATAAAGCTCAATAAAAACACAAACCCAAGCGCTATAGAAATTTTGGCCCAAGTATTATAGTCAAAAATAGAAGTAAAGTTCTGAATCAGTTTGGCAAAACCTACTTTTGGAACTTCTTTGATTTCATCAATCGTTAGTTTTTTGGCAAATTTTAAGTTGTTTAAAGTCTCAGGATCGTTTGGTTTAAGAACCAAAGCCTTTTCATAATTGTAAATTGAAGGTGCAACCTGATTTAGTTTGTAATAACAGTTTCCAAGATTAAAATACACTTCAGCAGAATGTAATTTGTCTTCTTTTATGATGTTTTCATAAACCTGCGCCGCTTCTTTATATTGTCCTTTTTGGTACAATGCATTAGCCGATTCAAAGCGACCTTGCGCAAAGAAAACCTGCGAGATGAATAAAAAGAGATATAGTATGTTTTTCATTTTCTATTATAATAAAGATTATCAACTTTGCGAACTTAAATTCGACTCAATCTAAATCAATTTCCTTAGCGAACTTTGCGGTAAAAAAAATTAAACAATCTGTTTTTCTAGTTCAGAAATAATCAATACAGCCTTATCATAATCCTGCTGAATCGAAGCGCTCGATGCTGGTGCATAACGTGCAAATTCGCAGTTTTCAGTTAGAGCAATAAAATTCTGAACCGTTTCTGGATTTGCATTTCTAGATAGCAGCAATTCTCTAATATTATCTTTACTCATTTCTGAAGTTTCGATATGTAGTTTTGCTTTCAAGAAATTATGCATTGCTTTTTCAAGTGCAATGTAGAAAGGCTCTTTGTTGTTAAGATGTTTCTTCGCTTGCGATAAATATTTTTTAGCCAGCTTATTGTTCATTCTAATTCTATTTCCAGTAACATCACTATCCATAGCTTCTTTTTTCTTTCTAGCCAGAATAATTATCGGGATAATGATAAATGGAGCAAACAATAATCCTAAATATAAGTTTGAGTCGTAAAAATCTTTTTTCTCAATAGGAATTAATGCTGTTCTAGATTTAATGTTTTTGAACTGATCTGCTTTTGCTACTGCATTTTTAGAAGCTGATGCTCCTGGATTTGCTTCAGCAGGCGTTGGACCGTCCAAAACATCAATCATAATTTCTTTTGAAGTGATGGTTTTATAAGTACCAGAACTCAAATCGAAATACGAAAACTGCATTGGTTTTATCGCATATTTTCCTCGGTATTGTGGTACAATAGTGTATTTGTCTGTAATTCTTCCAGACATGCCGCTTAGAGAAGTAGTTACTTGCTCGTCATGAACAGGATCGTACATTTCTAATGCATTTGGAACAACTGGTTTTGGAAGCGTAAACAACTTCATATTTCCAGTTCCTTGCGCACTTACGATTAAGTCAAGACCTTCGCCATTTTTAAGCGTTGTTTTTGATGGAGTAACGGTAAAATTCAGTCTTCCGACAGCTCCAGTAAATCCTTCTGGTTTTGTGCTTTCGGGAAGAGGTCTTACATTGATTGTTTTTGCTCCAGCAGAAACTATTTTATTGTCTTCTGTAATAATCATTTGACCAAACATATCACGACGATTTGTTGGCAATTGCACACCAATATCTAGCGAAAGAGGTTCAATAGTAAGTTTTCCTGATTTCTGAGGATATAAAATGGTCTTTTTCAGGATAACATAATAACATTTTTGGCCTTGGAAATTTCCTTCTTCAATTGCTAATTGTTTGATATCAATGTTCTGATTCCAGAAATCATTGTATTTAGGTTTGGCCAATTCTTTAAATCCTGTAACTCCAATATTATTGAAATACAATTTGTAAACCGCTGTTATTGGTTCGTTTAGATACGGATTTGTTTTTGAAATTTCGGCAACAAGAGTCAATAATTCATTTCCAGATCCTGGAGGTCTATCGTTTGGATCTCTTTCTTGAGCCACGGCATTGGTCACAGTAACCTTAATCGGATTTGTTTTGTAAACCTGACCGTTGAATTCTATTGCGGCCTGCTTAATGGTGACAACTCCTTTTCTCTCAGGCTGCAAGATATAAGAATATATTTTCTGAAAAGAGCTTCGCCCATTTATCCAAGACTGACTAATCTGTTGGCTTGGTCCTGCGACCATTTTAAACCCCTCAAAAGAAGGTTGCTCGAAATTATCTCCGTCAACATTCATGATGAAGTCGATGCGAAGTCTTTCATTTATTCCAAGCGAGTTTTTGCTGACTCTGGCTTCAAATTGTACTTGAGCCATAAGTCCTTGAAAAGTGAGTAGAAATAGAATTAAATATCTTTTCATTACTTGTTTAATCGTTATTTTTAATGCTTAATCGTTTAAACGTTATTTTGTTTAATCGTATTGTTTGGATCAAATAAACAAATTAACGGTTAAACGATTAACCAAATTTTACCAGTCTTTTTCTGTTTTCTTAGGATTAGTTTTTACTTTTTGAGCGTTTACTTTGTCCTGAATTTTCTTTTCTTCATTGTTTACAGCATCTAACAAATTCTGAACACGCTCTTTTGATATTCCTCCAGGCTGTGGTTTTGGCTCTCCTTGATTATCAGATTTGTCATCTTTCTTAGGATCGTTTTTACCGTCTTTTTTGTCTTTATCCTGGTCGCCTTTATCGTCTTTTTTATCCTTGTCTTTATCTTTATTTTTGTCCTTGTCTTTATCTTTGTTTTTATCCTTATCCTTGTCTTTGTCCTTGTTTTTATCTTTCTGATCGTTTTTAGGAGGATTCTCTTTTAGTTTTTGTTTTGCGTAAGCATAATTGTAACGTGTTTCATCATCAGTCGGATCGTTGCGAAGTGCTTGTTTGTAAGCTTCAACTGCTTGAGAATAATCTTTCTCTTTCATAAAAGCATTTCCAAGATTATGATAAGCCTTATGTTTTTCAGGCCTCGTTTTGGCATTTTTTATCGCTTTCGCGTAAGCAAATTTAGCTTCCGAAATCTGATTTTGTCTATAAATGGTATTTCCTAAATTATATGGAGCTGCTGATTTTTTAGGAAATTTTGATTCCGAAATTCTATAGTTTGCCTCAGCATCAGTAAATTTATTCTGTTTATATTCTTCATTACCAGCAGGCAATGATTTGTCTTTTTCTTGTGCAGCAGCTGCAAAAGAAACGGTTAGTAAAATATAAAGGAGTAAATTTTTCATTCTAATTTTGTTTTCTGTTCTGAATTTCATTCTGAACATTTATTTCTTTTCATTAAATAAATCCAACTCTTTGATCCAGCTTGTTTTTCTTTCTAATAAGAAAATGTCTAGGAAAAGCAGTAAAAATGCAAATCCGATAAACCATTGGAACTGCGATTGAAATTCTGCCATTTGTGTAGCTTCAAATTCTGTTTTCTGAATATTGTTCAAAGCATTTTTTACATATTCTAAAACTTCTTTCGTGCTTCCGCCGTAAACATAACCACCTTTTGTTGCTTTTGCAATTGTTTTTAAACCTTCTTGATTTAATTTGGTAATAACTGTTTCTCCGTTCTGGTCTTTTTGATAGCCTCTTACAACGCCATTTTCTTTTAACGGAATTGTTCCTCCTCTTTCTGTTCCAACACCAATTGTGATGATTTTCATTCCTAACTTATTCGCTTCTTCTGCCGCAGCAGTTGCACCTTCAGAATGATCTTCACCGTCAGAAATCAGAATTAATAATTTACTGGTCTTACTCTTTTCATCAAAATAAGTAGAGGATAATTTAATCGCTTCATCCAAAGAGGTTCCTTGAGAGGAAACCATTCCTGGATTCATACTTTGCAAGAACATTTTTGCAACGCTATAGTCTGATGTAATTGGTAAAACTGGGAAAGCACTTCCTGCATACGCCACGATTCCGATTCTATCGCTTCCTAAATTGTTAATGATTTGAGAGACCAACTGTTTACTTTTATCTAAACGGCTAGGAACAACATCTTCTGCAAGCATACTTTTAGAAACGTCAACAGCAAAAACAATATCAATACCTTCTCGTTTTACGGTTTCCATTTTGGTTCCGATTTTCGGATTTACCAAGCCAATAATTAAACAAGTAAGCGCCAAAAGAATTACAACAATTTTTAAAACAGGTTTAAAAACCGATTTCTCTGGGCTCAATCTTTTTACCATTTCCAAATCACCAAATTCACGTTGCGTTCTTCTTTTCCAATACATGTTGAAAAGAAAAATACATACCACAATTGGGATAAGTAATAAGAGATATAAATATTTTTTTTCGTCTAATTCCATAAATGTTTTTAAATTCCAATATTGAAATTCCAAATTCCAAATCCTCTTTCTAATTTTTAATCTTCAAATCCTAAATTCCAATTTGTTATTTGGAATTTTTAGAATTGGAATTTTTTTAAATTAAATAAAGCTTCTGTAAACCGTATTTCTTAATCCAACTTCAAGCAATAACATTAAACCTGCAAATAAGACAAAAAACCTGTATTTTTCGTCGTAATCGTAGAATTTCAGTTCCTGAATTTCTGTAGTTTCCAATTTATTGATCGATTTGTATATTTCTGCTAATTTATCGTTGCTTGTTGCTCTAAAATACGTTCCATCTGTTTTTCTAGCAATGTTTCTCATTAGCTTTTCATCGATTTCAACTTTCTGCATTTTAAATAAGAAACCGCCATTTGGAGCATATGCGTATGGAGATTCTGCCATTCCGTTTGTTCCAAGACCAATCGTGTAAACTTTAATTCCATACTGTTTCGCAATATCTGACGCTGTTTCTGGTTCAATAAAACCAGCATTGTTTACACCGTCAGTAAGGAGGATAATAACGCGGCTTTTTGCTTTGCTATCTTTCAAACGATTTACAGCAGTTGCCAATCCCATTCCAATTCCAGTTCCGTCTTGTAAAACCGTATCGTATTTAATTCCTTTTATAGCTTCAAGAATAATAGCTTTATCACTTGTAACAGGCGTTTTTGTGTAAGCTTCAGAAGCGTACAAAACCAATCCGATTCTGTCATTTGGTCTTTCTTCAACGAAATCGGCTGCAACTCGTTTTAAAGCTTCCATACGATTTGGCTTTAAATCTTTTGCCAGCATAGATCCAGAAACGTCAATTGCCATTACAATATCAATTCCTTTTGTTGTTTTAGTCTGGTTGCTAATATCTACAGTTCTTGGGCGTGCCAATGCTATAATTAATGAGCTTAAAGCGAGAATTCTGAAAACGTATAAAGCAGGTTTGAACTTGATCCAAAACGATTGATTATTTTGGAATCCTGCTGTCGAACTCATTTTTAAGGTAGCCGACTGCTGGTTGCGTTTCCAGAAAAACCAGATTATCGCAATCGGAATTAATAGAAACAACCAAAGGAACTCTGGATTTAAAAAAGTGATCTTGCTCATTAGTTGTTTGCTCTTTGAAGTTCAACAGAATTTAATATTCGGGTCGTGATTTCATTTGCATAAGTATCGCCTTCTTCGTGCAAAATCAGGATTTGCTGTAAACCTTGATCTTGTTTGAAAAGTAACAATTCGTAATATGCTTTTGTACTCGTTTTGGTTGCCGGATTCAAAACAGTCATTGTCCCGTAACCCTTTACTCCCTGAATACCTTCGTTTGTTTGAAAATCTTCTTGTTTTAATATAATATTTTGTCCGCCTTGAGCCTCGATAATTTTTAGATTACCCTCAAGAGTTTTACTTAAATCAATATCTGTTGGCTGTTTGAATTTAGATGTTGAAACCGTTACGTAAAAATTGTCAACCATACTTCCGTATGTAAAAAGTTGCATTTCTTTGATAAGTGCCATTGCTTCTTTTGGAAGTACTTTTTGCGCGTCCATTCTTTTTAAAACCTTTGGCGTTTCAATAAGAACAGCTGGATTTCCGTAAGCACTTTTTACCCATTCGCCTTCTAATAATTCTTTTGAAGGGTGGCCAATTACGTTATCTTTTACATAATTGAACCCTTTGGTAACCACAAAGAAAGTGGTTGTAGCAAACAATAAAAGTATGATAGCTGCAACCGCATAACCAATTCTAGCATTGCGCTGTTTTTTAAGCTGCGCTTGAATTTGTTTTTGTCTTTGCGCTTCGTTTAATAACTGATCTTCAATTTCTTCTGGAACTTCAGTTGGAATTGCATTATCAAGGGTTAAAATTACTTTCTGTATTTTATTTCTGTCGTCAGTAATTTCAAAATCAAGCGGTTTAGATTTAGCAAATTTTACCAAATCGGCCTGACGTAAAACGCGTTCTAAATTTTCGACCGTTTCCGGCGTAAGGGTCATTTTCTTTTTGGTCGAAGCTCCTCTAATTGCAGCAATTAACTCAGAAGTTGTACTTTCCATTGCTGGGATATGAATTGCTTCTTCAATATAATTTCTAGCAATATCGGTCAGTTCGCTATAGTATTCTTTAATTTCTCCTTTTTGAACCAGTTCTTTTTGTTCTAGATTATTTAATAAACTAGTCGCTTTTTCGATAGGAGTTTTGTAAACTTCTTCTTCGATTTTTTTCAGCTGGCGTTTTTTGACATACCAGTAAACGAAAGCGCCAATTCCTAAAATTACTAGAACTATTAAAGTATAAATCCACCAATTTCCCATTCCTTCATCAACAGAAGAAATATCTTTAATGTCGTACATTTTCTGCTGTAAAGTATCAACTTTTACAGCGGCAACTTCAACTTTAATAGAATCAGAGTAAAAAGGTTTTTTATCAATTAAAATTTTGATGCTCGGAATCGTATAACGGCCAGAATCAAACTGCGTTAAACCATATTTTTTTATAAGTTCGTAATTAGTGGCATCTTTCTTAACCGTATCAATTGGATAAGACTGGATAACTTCTAACGGACCAATATTTTTAAGTTTAGGAAATTCAACTTTTGATGTTGAAGTCACAACCGTTTTAAGCGTCAGTTTGAACTCAGCACCAATCTTATTTTTGGTGGTATCAATACTCGTTTCTACTGGTTTCTGCTGTGCAAAAATCATAGTAGAAAAAAGCAATAAAAATATATAAAGTTTAAATTTCATTTGATTAACGATTGAAGATTAACGATTTTTGATTTTTGATTTTTCCAAGGATTGTCAATAGTTTTCTAAAATAGTAATCTTTAATTTTTATGAATTATTTTTTGATGTTTTAATGCTGGATACAAAAATGGAGATTAATTGATTTGCTTCTATTTTTACTTGCATTAAACTTTCTCTGTCTGTTGATAAATTTGCTTTTTCTATGATTTTCAAACAAACAAATGTTTCTCTTAATTCTTTCAGACAAATTCCCATTTTATGAATAAAATCTTTTTTACTCTCTGCACTTTGCGCTTCACCGTAATTTAGCGCTGGTGATGTTCCCGATCGGATTATTTGCCCTTACAAATGATTTCCTGCATAATTTTTCTCAAACTTACTTGCTATAATTATAATTGTTGCTGCAAAATCAATCAATCTATTTTCTAATTCTTGTTTGGTCATTTCTTAAATACTCCCTTTAATCTCAAATCACACACATCATAAATCAAAAATCGTTAATCAAAAATCAAAAATACTTATCTCGATTTGAAATAGCCTAATAGTTTAGTTACATAATTTTCGTCAACTCTGGTGTTGACAATTCCTGCTCCAGATTTACGGAAAGTATCTTTAAAGTAATTCAGCTTTTCTTGATAATGTTTTTCATAATTCATTCGAACAGCTTTAGAACTTGTATCAACCAATTGTATTTTTCCGGTTTCGGCATCCAGCATGCTTACCATTCCTAAATTCGGAATTCTTTCTTCGCGAATATCGTACACACGAACTCCTGTAATGTCATGTTTTTTAGAAGCAATCTTTAATGTATGCTCATAAGAATCAGACATAAAATCGGAAATCATAAAAATGATGGCTTTCTTTTTCTGTGTTCCAGATAAGAATTTCAAGGCTTGAGCAATGTCTGTTTTATGACTTTTTGGTTCAAATTCAATCAATTCACGAATGATGCGAAGTACATGAGAACGTCCTTTTTTAGGCGGAATATATAATTCTACAGTATCAGAAAATAAGATTAAACCAATTTTGTCATTATTTTGTGTAGCCGAAAAAGCCATCGTTGCCGCAATTTCGGTTACGATGTCTTTCTTGAATTGATTTTTAGAACCAAAAGATTCTGAACCCGAAATATCGACCATTAAAACCATCGTTAATTCGCGTTCTTCTTCAAATACTTTAACGTGAGCTTCGTTGTAGCGTGCGGTTACATTCCAATCGATGTTACGAATATCATCTCCGTATTGGTATTGACGCACCTCGCTAAACGTCATTCCTCGTCCTTTAAATGAAGAGTGGTATTCTCCCGAAAAGATATGATTACTCAGTCTTTTCGTTTTGATTTCTATTTTCCGTACTTTTTTTAAAAGCTCTTTTGTATCCATTTGATTTGTTTAAAGTTTAAAGTTTAAAAGTTTCAAGTTTGTCTTGCAACAACTTGAAACCTGAAACTTGAAACAAATTTTTAAGGTACCTCAATCTCGTTAACGATTTTGTTGATAATGTCTACAGAAGTGATGTTTTCTGCTTCTGCTTCGTAAGTGATTCCAACTCTGTGACGTAATACATCGTGAACAACTGCACGAACGTCTTCTGGAATTACATAACCACGACGTTTGATGAAAGCATAACATTTAGCAGCATTAGCCAAGTTGATACTTCCACGAGGAGAAGCTCCAAAACTGATAAGCGGTTTTAAATCGGCTAATTTGTATTTTTCTGGGTAACGTGTAGCGAAAATAATATCAAGAATATATTTCTCGATTTTTTCATCCATATAAACTTCACGAACAGCTTCCTGAGCACGTAGAATCTGATCTACAGAAACTACTGGATTTACTTTTTCGTAAGTTCCTTTTAAGTTTTGACGAATTACAAAACGTTCTTCATCAATTTTTGGATAATCAATAACAGTTTTCAACATAAAACGGTCAACCTGTGCTTCAGGAAGTGCATACGTTCCTTCTTGCTCAACTGGGTTTTGTGTTGCTAATACTAAAAACGGACGGTCTAATTTAAATGTAGTGTCACCAATAGTAACTTGTTTCTCCTGCATCGCCTCTAATAAAGCAGATTGAACCTTTGCTGGAGCACGGTTAATCTCATCGGCAAGTACGAAATTGGCGAAAATTGGTCCTTTTTTAATTGAGAACTCATTTGCTTTAATATTGTAAATCATGGTTCCGATAACATCGGCAGGTAATAAATCTGGCGTAAACTGGATACGGCTGAAAGATCCTTGAACCGCTTGAGAAAGCGTGTTGATGGCTAAAGTTTTTGCCAGACCAGGAACTCCTTCCAATAAAATATGCCCTTGTCCAAGTAATCCGATCAATAGACGCTCGACCATATGTTTCTGACCCACAATAACTTTGTTCATTTCCATTGTAAGAAGGTCTATAAAAGCACTTTCTCTCTCAATTTTTTCATTTATCGCTCTAATGTCTAAAGTCGTTGTATTTTCTTCCATATAAATATTTTTAAAACCTTGATTTTAACGCCTAATTTTTGAGAGTGCAAATTGAATATTTTTTAAGAAGTAAGATGTTAAAGAATGGTTAAAACTTCGACCAAAGACCTAATTTTAAGGACTAATTGTGAATCTATTTTTATATTTTTAAGAACTTTGATGATTATGTTTTAGTAAAGCATAATTATTACCAAAAATAACGCATAATTATTATGAGCAAAACAGTCTTATCGCCTATAATTTCGGGCACTATGAATTGGGGAGTTTGGGATAAAAACCTTACAACTAAAGAAATGGAAAACATGATACAGGTGAGTATCGAAAACAAAATTACGACTTTTGATCACGCGGATATTTACGGTTCGTATACGACCGAAGCCGATTTTGGAAAAGCCTTTCACGCAAGTAAGATTGCCCGTGAAAAATTACAATTAATTACCAAGTGCGGAATTCAGATGATTGCTGAAAAACGCCCTGAAAACAAAATCAAACATTATGATTATTCTAAAGACTATATTATTAAGTCTGTAGAAACATCTTTGAAGAATTTAAAAACAGATTATGTAGATGTTTTTTTACTTCACAGACCAAGTCCGTTAATGCAGGCTGATGAAATTGCAGAAGCGGTTGAGAAATTAAAAGGAGAAGGAAAAATTATTGATTTTGGACTTTCAAACTTTACAAGCTCACAAACTGAATTGATTCGTCAGAAAACAGAAGTAAGCTATAATCAAGTTCAGTTTTCTGCTACGCATTATGAAGCAATGATTGACGGAAGTTTAGATTATATGCAGACTAACGGAATTCGACCTTTATCATGGAATCCGCTAGGAACGGTTTTTAGAGAAGATACAAAACAAACTCGCCGTTTGAAAAAACTGTTTTCTACTTTATTAGAGAAATATCATTTAGGTGCAGATACACTTTTATTAGCATGGATTTTAAAACATCCAGCAAGAGTTATTCCTATTGCAGGAACTGTTAACGTTGCCAGAATTCAATCTCTGTCAAAAGCAGTTGAATTAGAAATGGATAAAGAAGATTGGTTTGCTATCTGGACAGAAAGCATGGGTGATGATGTGCCTTAATTTTGTACTATTCTGAAAATGATATGCCTAGAAAAATTTGAAAGAAAAGATTACTTTGAATTAATTAATTCTGTCAAAAGTGCCAAAGATTTAATGCAATTTGGCGGACCAGAATTTACTTTTCCTTTAACAGAAGAGCAAATAGATAAAACGCTTTCTGATGAAAACAGAGTTGCTTTTAGAGTTGCAAATATTTCAAATGGAAATACGATTGGACATTGCGAAATTTACTTTAAAGATGATTTTGCGAAATTAGGAAGAATACTCATTATTGATGAAAATCAAAGAGGAAAAGGGATTGGTGAGCAGATGGTGACTTTATTATTGCAATATATTTTTGAAAACAGAAAAGAAAGAAACGTAGAATTAAATGTTTTCGATTTTAATATTGGAGCTCAAAAATGCTATGAAAAAGTTGGGTTTACTTTAAATCCCGATAAAAAATACATAAGAGAAATTGAGGGAGAAATATGGACGGCACTTAACATGGTATTGGATTTAGAAGAATGGAAAAATAAGAATTAAAATATTTTACCACAGATTAAAATATTTTCACAGATTTCAAAAGAATCATTTTAATCCTTTAATCTGTGGCAAAAAATAAAAAAATGAAATGAAAAAAACAGTTTTAATTACTGGTGCAACAAGCGGAATTGGAAAAGCAACCGCTCAGATTCTGGCAAAAAACAATTATAAAGTTATCCTTTGCGGAAGGCGTAAAGACCGTTTAGAAGAACTCGAGAAAGAACTTTCGGCTTTTACAGAAGTACATTCTTTAGAATTTGATGTTCGTAATAAAGAGGAAGTTTTAGAAAAAATAGGTGCTTTGCCAAACGATTTTTCTGCGATTGACGTTTTAATTAATAATGCAGGAAATGCCCATGGTTTAGATCCGATTCAAAATGGAAATTTAGACGATTGGGATGCCATGATTGATATTAATGTAAAAGGTCTTTTGTATGTTTCAAAAGCGATAATTCCACAAATGGTCGAAAGACAATCGGGGCATATTATTAATATTGGTTCAACAGCGGCAAAAGAGGTTTACCCAAATGGGAATGTATACTGTGGTTCTAAACATGCGGTTGATGCTATTACTGCAGGAATGCGAATCGATTTAAACCCGTTTGGAATTAGAGTTGGAGGAATTCATCCAGGAATGGTAGCAACTGAATTTAGCGAAGTTCGCTTTAAAGGAGATGTAGAAAGAGCGGCAAATGTTTATAAAGGATTTGATCCGTTACAGGCAGAAGATATTGCCGATATTATTCACTTTGTAGTTTCACGACCTTATCATGTAAATATTGCCGATTTGGTTGTTATGAGTACAGCACAGGCCTCTTCGACGATTGTTAAAAAGAATATTTAAAACTAGATTATTAGACTTCTTAGAAAGTCGGATCTTTAGTTTAACTTAGGAAACTGAAAATCAATCTAAGAAGTCTAAAAATCTAAGTCAGTCTAATAATCTAAAAAGAATGATTAATAAGCGCCTTTTAATTAAAAATCTCCTCGCTCATAATGACGAAAGCAGTTTTTATGATAAGAAAAGGCAGTTGAATCTTCATTCGCGCGAAGGGAAGGGCAAGTTTTTAAAACACATTTGTGCGTTATCCAATTCCAATCCAAACAATAATTCTTATATCGTTGTTGGAGTAGAAGATCAAGATAATGAGATTGTAGGCGATGATTTCTTCGATGATAGCCGAATTCAGAATCTGGTAAATGCATTTTTAGAAAATCCACCAAAAATTCAATACGAAAACGTCCCTTTTCCCAATCTTCCAAAAGACAAAGTAATCGGTCTGGTTACCATAAAACCTAAAAGTAAAATCTCTTATTTTAAAAAAGGAATTCATACCATTCTTGCTAACAGTGTTTTTGTGAGACGTGGCAGTAATTCAATTCCTCTAGAAGAACATGAGATAATCGAAAAGAGCAATCAAAATACAGAAACGGTAATCGGAATAGAAAATAGCTCTCGAAATAGTATTCAATATACTTTAGACGGTGTTATCGATTTTATGAATTTCAGACATAAAGATATGTCGCCAAAATACCGTGTTTTTAAAGAATTATTCGTGATTTGTTGGGCTGGAGTTCCGAAAAAATTACGTGATAAAACGTATTTGTCTCGCGTAGATATCGAATTGATAAACGAACAAATTAAGCTTTTTTATTCGGCACAAGATGTTGTTACAATACAATATAATGATGATACTTTTACCATTACAGAATATGTTCCGTTGGGATTAAATGACAAAACGAGTTATTATCCGTTAGAAGAACAAACGATTCATTTCTTTGATAATGGTTATTATAAAATAGATCGCCAAATGCTTTTTCAGCCACCAGAGTTCAACCGAAAAATGTTGTATCATATTTATAATTCAAATATGGCTTTGCTCGGAAAACTTCAAAAAGAAATTGCATTGTCTGATCGTGAAATGAAAGATCTGGAAAATCTTCCTTCTACTTTTATGATTTGTCATTTGAATGGTTTCGAAGATGCTCGACAAAAATTAATAGATGCAAAATTGCTTTTAAAACCGTATAAAAATGTATACTCTTCTTTTAAAGAAGCTTTGAGGGTTTTAAGAAAGATGAAATATGATGTTCAGTAATCTAAGGTTCTAAGTTTTTTCTGTAGAGATACATTGTAGTGCGTCTACGTCCACTATATCTACAAAGATTGTGCTAGATAGGGAATAAATAAAAATGTCTTGATTTTATTTTTCTATTGAAAATTCAAATATTTTTTTATTTCTTCATACGGAAATATAAGTTCTTTTGGGCCATCTGCATAAGATGCGGCTTCATATGAGTTGTAATATAAAAGCAAACCTTCAGAGGTGTAAAAAATGTTTTGAGGCAGTTGAAATTTATCATTTTCAAACATTAAACCTGTAGCGTTGATATTAGCTTTTTCTGGAATTTTATATTTTGATCTGAATGTTTTCTCAGCGAAATTTTTAAACTCATTTTCGTTTTTAAATAACTGATTATTGAAAATGGTTTTTCCTGTTTTTTTATCGAATAATAAAGAGCGATAACCTTGATAACCGTGAGCGCCGCCAGTAAAAGTATAATGGTCAATTTTAAGATTTAAAATTTGGTCAGATTCAAATTCGACATTTCCAATGATTTTTGCTTCCCAGCCAAAGGTATCGTTTGGGAATTTTTGATGCATTTCTTGATAGGAGGCAATAAAAGATTTCGCCAAAGCTTTGTAGCCATCAACTTTTACCGAATCGTCTTCAAAAAACACAATCTCTTTAATGACGGCAAATAGTTTCTTGTTAATGCTGTCTGATGTTACTTTAACATTTTTAGCAATTGGAACTTCTATGGTGATTTTTGGGCAATCATTTTTGCATGGGACAGTAGATTTCTCTTCAAACGTTTCATTCTCAAATGAAAGCTCTTTTTTGCAACTTGTAAAAATCAAACACAAAAAGAGTATAAATAATGAATTTTTCATATCAAAAAGTGTTAATTATCTACAAAGGTAAGAAGTTGTGTCGCGATAAAATAAATTAAGCGGTAAATTTGTAAAAGAATTAAGGATTTAAAATTTATAACTATATGAAATTCAATACAAAAGTTATTCACGGAGGACAGCATCATGATCCAAGTACAGGCGCTGTTATGCCACCAGTGTATCAAACTTCAACATTTGTACAAACAAGTCCAGGTAAACCTTTGGCAGATTACGAATATAGTAGAGCTTCAAACCCGACACGTACGGCTTTAGAAGAGGCGCTGGCTAGTATTGAAAACGGAACTCGCGGATTAGCATTTTCGTCTGGTCTTGCAGCTACAGATTGCGTTTTAAGATCTTTTAAAGCTGGAGACGAAATCATTGCGATGGATGATTTGTATGGCGGAACTTACAGAATGTTCTCTCGTGTTTATAAAGATTCGGGTATTAAATTTCATTTTGTTGATATGACGAATATCGAAAAACTGAAAAGTTTAATTAACGAAAATACGAAGTTAATTTGGGTAGAAACACCAACAAATCCGTTGATGAAATTGGCAGATATTCAAGAAATTGCAAAAATTACTAAAGAGAAAAATATTCTTCTTGCGGTTGATAATACTTTTGCAACGCCTTATCTACAAAAGCCTTTAGATTTAGGAGCAGACATTGTAATGCACTCTGCTACGAAATATTTAGGAGGTCATTCTGATGTTATTGCTGGAGCATTAATTGTAAAAGACGCAGCCCTTGGAGATCAATTGCATTTTCAGCAATTTGCAACAGGAGCGACTCTTGGGCCAATGGATAGTTTCTTGGTTTTAAGAGGGATCAAAACTTTAGCTTTAAGAGTTCAGAGACATTGTGAAAATGGGGAAAAAGTAGTTGAATATTTGAGCAACCATCCTAAAATTAAAACGGTTTATTATCCAGGTTTAAAGAATCATCCCTTTCACGAAATTGCTAAGAAGCAAATGAAAGCTTTTGGAGGAATGGTTTCTTTTGATTTTAAATCTGGGAAGAAAGAAGATTCTATCGCATTTTTAGAAAAATTGAAAGTGTTTACTTTGGCAGAATCTCTTGGGGGAGTTGAATCATTGGCTAATCATCCAGCTTTAATGACTCACGCTTCTATTCCTGCAGATAAAAGAGCAGAAGTTGGTATTACAGACGATTTAGTTCGATTAAGTGTTGGTATCGAAGATGCAGAAGATTTAATTGCCGATTTAGAGCAAGCTTTAGCTTAGTATAAATTCCAAATAAGAAAATCCCAAATTCCAATTTTTATTCTGGAGTTTGGGATTTCTTATTTTAAAATTTCTTATAAAGAAGGCGATAAAATGTCTAATGAAAAATCCCAAATTCCAATGAATAGTTTTGGAATTTGGGATTTTTTATATTTTGAGATTAAAACTTTTTTAGAATTCTAAATAGTAGATGTATCCAAAGTTAAACCAAACCTGCCAATCGTTAGATTTGTTTTCTTTATAAATATCTTTATTTGGGTTTAATCCGTCAATCCAGTCTGAGCTGTACATATGAAAACGAGTTTCAAACATTAAATCACTCATTTCAGTTAGTTTATAATGTACACCTACTGCTGCTGTTGCCGCTAAAGCTACACCAGTTTCTGTAGAAAAACCATGTGCACGTCCGTCAGATGGAGTTAAGTATTTTCCTGGGGTAATAGCAGGAAGTGTAATGTCTCCTAAATGTGACCCAACTTTTGCTGAATAATAGCTCACCTGAAACCCTACAGCTCCATACGGACTGAAGCTACCAACTGTGTTTTCGAAATCGTGGATTTTCATAAAAGGAGAAAATTCCATCTGTGCTCCCAAGCTTACTATACTAGAACTTGCATGCATGTTTCTTAATTGTGTTGCAAATAAACCATTGGGCTTATAATCAACCCATTTTCCATGATGTTTTAAAGTGGTTCTGCTGTAAGACAGATCAGATCTTACTTTAAAATGTTCTGTGAAAAAATTTTCTCTATTGTTATTGGCAGAAAAGTTTATAAAGTGCATGATTCCAATGCCAAAACCTGTGTTTCCGACATTATTATCAAAGTTGTTTCTTTCTCCAAAATCGGACTGTAAAGTTACAGGTCCTGCGTAGATTCCGATCTCTTGGGCTAATCCTTGTGCTGATACAGCAGTTGAGATGCCCAATAAGGCAAATAATGTGATAAATAGGTGCTTAGGCATTTTTTAGGGGCTTACAAATCTCGGCAAATATATAAAAAACATAATCGATTCAAAATATTAAATTGACGTATTGAAAAATAACTAGCAAAATACTTAATTTACTAACTTTTAAAAGGTGATTTGCATGTAAACACCTACATGTAAAATGTGTTTTTTTCTATTGTTTGAAAAAAACACAAATCGCTTCAAAAAAGTGAAAAATGTAACATCGAATCATTATTTGATATATCTTTGTCAGTTAAAACGAAAACGTTTTCTTAAACATGATTTCTTATTTTTTATAAGAGTAAAAATTAAATCTAAATTATCTGAAAATTTATTTTAAAGATGGAACAAAAAATAAATGAATTTATGGCTCTTGTTGAGTCAAAAAATCCAAATGAGCCAGAATTTCTTCAAGCAGTTAGAGAATTCGCAGAAACTGTAATTCCGTTTATATCTGAGCGTAAAAAATACGATGGAAAGAATATTCTCTTAAGAATCGCTGAACCGGAAAGATCAATAATATTCAGAGTTCCGTGGGTAGACGATAAAGGGGAAATTATTGTAAATAGAGGTTTCAGAATTCAAATGAACTCTGCAATTGGACCTTACAAAGGAGGAATTAGATTTCATCACTCGGTAAACTTATCAGTTTTAAAATTCTTGGCATTTGAACAAGTATTTAAAAACAGTTTGACAACACTTCCGATGGGAGGTGGAAAAGGAGGTTCTGATTTTGACCCAGAAGGAAAATCTGATGCTGAAATTATGCGTTTCTGCCAGTCATTCATGACAGAATTATGCCGTCATATTGGTCCAGATCTTGACGTTCCAGCTGGAGATATTGGTGTTGGTGCACGTGAAATCGGTTACTTATTTGGTCAATATAAAAGAATTAGAAATGAATTTACAGGAGTTTTAACTGGAAAAGGTTTGGCTTACGGAGGTTCATTAATCAGACCAGAAGCTACAGGATATGGTGTAGTTTATTTTACAGATCAAATGCTTCGTACAATTGGTCACGAAATTAAAGGAAAAAGAGTTGCTATTTCTGGATTCGGAAATGTGGCTTGGGGTGTTGCTTTAAAAGTAAATGAACTAGGAGGTAAAGTAGTTACTATTTCTGGACCTGATGGTTATATTTATGATGAAGAAGGTATCTCTGGAGAAAAAATCGAACATATGGTTGAGATGAGAGCTACTGGAGATAATAGAGCAGAAAGATATTTAGAGAAATATCCAAATGCTATTTTCCACAAAGGAAAAAGCCCTTGGGAAGTAAAAGTAGATATTGCTATTCCATGTGCTACTCAAAATGAATTGAATGGCGACGATGCTAAGAAATTAATAGATAATGGCGTTTTATGTGTTACGGAAGCTGCCAATATGCCTTCTACTTTAGATGCTATTAAACTTTTCTTAGATAGTAAAGTATTATTCGCGCCAGGAAAAGCTGCAAATGCTGGTGGAGTTGCTGCTTCAGGATTAGAAATGACTCAGAACTCAATTCGTTTAAACTGGACTAGTGAAGAAGTAGACTTGAGATTGAAAGAAATCATGATCGGAATTCATAACCAATGTAAAAAATACGGTGCAGAAGAAGACGGATATGTTAACTACGTAAAAGGAGCTAATATTGCCGGATTTGTAAAAGTTGCCGATGCTATGCTTGCACAAGGTGTAGTTTAAGATTTAATTGCAATATTTAGAATTACCCTCGTTATCCTAATAAGATATCGGGGGTATTTTATTTGTGCTAAAAATTAAATAAAAACCCGATTGTATTATATTTGTCTATTCGAATACATTATATGATGAAAAAAGTATTTTTCTGCGGTTTGTTTTTACTTCTAATTCAGTTTTGCGAAGCGCAGAGCAAATTGTCTTGGCAGGGATATTTTTCATTTAATGAAGTAAAAGACATTTCAGAATCTGGAACAACTGTTTTTGCGGCTTCCGAAAACGCACTGTTTTCAAAAAATACAACAACAAATGTTCTTAAAACGACGACGACTGTTGATGGACTTTCCGGCCAGACCATTTCGGCAGTTTATTACAGCGAAGCTTCTAAAAAAACAATCATAGGTTATGAAAATGGTTTGATGATCTTGATTAACGAAGTAGACGGAAGTATTCTAAAAGTTGTAGATATAATCAATAAGCAATTGCCAGCAAATACTAAAAAAATCAATCATTTTATGGAAAATAATGGATTGATATATGTTTCTTGCGATTTTGGAATTGTTCAATTTAATCTTAAAACATCTCAATTTGGCGACACTTATTTTATTGGAGATAATGGAGCAGAAATAAGCGTAAAGCAAACCACAATGTTTAACGGATTTATTTTTGCGGCAACATCAAGCGGTATTAGAAAAGCAGACATTACAAATGCTAATCTTATAGATTATAGCCAATGGTCAGTAGTCAATGGCGGAGATTGGTCGAGTGTTGAGGCTTTAGATTCAGAGCTTATTGCAATAAATAGTACAGGGTATATTCATAGATTTAATACCAATACCTTTGTGGGCTTTTTGCAACTGCCTCAAGCGTCTGTTGATACGCGAGCGAAAAACCATAATTTATTTGTTACGACTGCCAATACAGTATATGTTTATAATAATCAAATGACGTTGAGTCGACAAATTACAAATTCTCAAGTTTTAGATAATACCCTGAATTTTAGCTGTGCAACTGCAGTTGGAAATCAGATTTTTATTGGAACAAAAGAAAAAGGACTATTTGCTTCTACTTTAAATAATGCCACAGCTTTTGAAAACAGTACGCCTAGCGGTCCTGTGCGTAATGATATTTTTTCTATAGATGCTGGTTCAAATGTTTTGTGGGCAGTTTATGGAGATTATGATGCGGTGTATAATCCGTACCCTTTGGATAGTTATGGAATTAGTCGATTTAATGCTTCGGGATGGTTAAACATTCCATATTCTGATGTTTATGATGCCAAATCAATAACGAGAATTTATATAAATCCTAATAATGAAAAACAGGTTTATGCTGGTTCTTTTTTCTCTGGATTATTGAAAATTGA
Organism: Flavobacterium sp. CFBP9031; assembly: GCF_034044945.1. NCBI lineage: Bacteria > Pseudomonadati > Bacteroidota > Flavobacteriia > Flavobacteriales > Flavobacteriaceae > Flavobacterium > Flavobacterium sp. CFBP9031. Next base: position 228,394 of record NZ_JAXCWF010000009.1, on the reverse strand, counting down.
AAGCGATATTCCAACTCATTTATATAATGAAAAAAATAGTGGTTTAGAGTCGCTTAAAACAACATCGCCAGATTATGTAGATGTCCGAATCAATGCAACGGCTTTTGATAAATCTGGAAATCTTTGGGTGACCAATAGCAGAATCAATAATGGATTGAAGGTTTTAAAAACAAATGGACAATGGGGCAGTTATTCGATGACTTCGATATCAGACGATGTGGGAGAAGATAACTATTCAAGTATAGTGGTAGATCGCAACAATGTAAAATGGATTGGAACTTATAAAAGTGGAGTTGTAGGGTTTAATGAAGCTACAAATACCTTCAAAAAAATGACTTTTGGAACTGATGCTGGTAATCTGCCAATTGCCGATGTTAGAGCAATAGCTTTAGATACAAAAAATCAGCTTTGGATAGGAACAACAAAGGGTTTGAGAGTTCTCTCTAATGTTTCTAGTTTTCAAACAGATAGTCAGTTAAAAGCAAATTCAATTATTATAACCGAAGACGATTTGGCTCAGGAGTTGTTATACGAACAGTTTGTAACTTCGATAGCAGTCGATGGCGCAAATAATAAATGGATTGGAACGGCAGATTCTGGAATATTTATGGTTTCGCCAAATGGTCAGGAAACAAAATATCATTTTACAATAAACAATTCGCCTTTGCCAAGTAATTATATAAATGATGTTAAGATAAATGCTAAAACGGGAGAGGTCTTTATTGCAACCGACAAAGGATTGGTTTCGTTTGGCGGAATTGCAACTGGAGCAAATGACGATTTAAGCAATGTATATGTTTATCCAAATCCTGTACGTCCGAATTATTCGGGAACCGTTAAAGTGGCTGGATTAATTGACAAGGCTAATGTGAAAATCACAGATATAGAAGGGAATTTAGTTTATGAAGTGACTTCTTCTGGCGGAACAATCGAATGGGACACAACTGCTTTTGGGAAGTATAAAGTAGCATCTGGTGTTTACATGGTTTTTATCTCGGCAGAAGATGGAGGAGAAACTAAAGTTAAGAAAGTAATGATTATACGATAAGATCAGTATTCAGTATTTAGTCTTTTTTAGTGTTCAGTTTATCGTCAATTTGATAAACTTGATACCTGAAAATTGAAACAAAAAAAACAAAAATTTGTGCTCGTCAAAACAAAAGCCATAGTAATTTCGTCTTTAAAATTTCAGGAGAAAAGCTTGATTGTAAAATGCTTTACACTTTCTAGCGGACTGAAATCGTATTTTGTGCGTGACGCTTTTTCGAGTAGGAAAGCAAGTCAGAAAATTGCTTATTTTCAGCCATTTTCTATTTTAGAAATTGAAGCTGTGCATAAGAATAAAGGAACTTTAGAGAATTTTAAAGAAATAAAAAGCGCTGTTCCGTTTCAGACTATTCATACTGATATTGTCAAAAGTACCATGGTGATGTTTTTGTCCGAAATGCTTCATTATTCTATTCAAGAAGAAGAGAAAAACGAACAGCTTTTCCTTTTTTTAGAAGCTGCGCTGACTTGGCTGGATCATCATGATGAGATTTCTAATTTTCATTTAATTCTCCTTTTAGAAATCACAAAATATCTCGGTTTTTATCCTGATATTTCTGAAATTGATTTGCCTTTTTTTGAAATGAATGAAGGTGTCTTTACACTTTTTCAAAATGGAAATTTGCTTTCAGAACACGAGACCAACTTGTTTAAAAAGTTATTGGAATTAAAATTCGATAACGATCAAAAAGTCTTTCATGTTTTAGAAAGGCAGATTCTCCTAAAAATTCTAATCGATTATTACAGTCTGCACTTGGAAGGTTTTAAAAGGCCCAAATCTTTGGATATTTTAAAAGAGATTTTTTCGTGAGAGTATACTTTCTTTAAATTGTATAAAAACAAAAAAGGATCAAGTTTAACTCGATCCTTTTTTGTTTTAGGTTGCTTAAGTCTATTATTTGATGAACTTAACTGAAGTGCCTAAGTCGTTTAATTTTAATAAATAAACTCCGTTTGGTAATCCAGAAATTGCAATAGTTTCAGATGAGTTATTGTTTACTCTTTTTACTGCTTTACCATCGATAGAGTAAATTACATAAGAAGAATTTTTAAAATCACTGCTTAATTTTATTTCATCTTTAGACATAGATGCTATCGGGTTGGTTTTTTTATCAAAATCAACAGTTCCTAAAGTGCCTTTTTTTGCTACTATCACATTGTCAAAATAGATTGCAGGACCATCAAATTGACATCCAGCTGTAAAAAAAGCAGCCATTGTTACCGATGTTGTTGGTGCTAAAAATGCTGTTATTTTAAAGTCAAAAGTTACTGTCTTCCAAACGCCAAATTCTCTAGTAAGAAAATCGGGTTGAGCAATAAAAGAGGCTCCTCCTGAAGTTACTTTTATGATTTCATAAGATAGATTGCTAATGTTCATGAAAGAAGGAACATCATTTGGAATATAATAGTCAAATTTTAAAGTGTATTCGTCAAGATCTGATAAAGTAAACTCTTGTTTGAATTGTAAAGTTGGCATCAGACCATTTTCTAAGTCTGATACTGGTAAACCCTTTAAGCTTGAAGATCCACCATTTTTAATTGTTTCTTCTTTTGATGTAGCTCCGTAAATAAAAGTCCATGAATCAGGAGCATTAGCGGTAAATTGTTCAAAACTACCGTTTTGTAGAAGATTCTGGCTTTTTGCAAAACTTACTGTAAGTAAGCATAAGATAAGTAATTTTGTTCTCATACACATTTTTTAAAGTTGGGTATAAAACTACAATTATTAATCTTACAATTCCTAATAATAGGTTTCAATATGTTAAAATTTAACAAAAATTCATGACAGTACATTGCAATGCTGTTAATCTTTTAGAAAAGTGTATTTGAATTAAGAAATGTTGAAAAAAGCGATCTTAATTTCTTATTTTGATAATGATTTCTTTTTTACTCTTAAAAATTGTCTTAAAAGTGCCAACTTTTGGCTTTAGATATTCTACTTCTGACTTAAATTTACTACTTTCGCACCTCGTTTAAGAAAAGGATAAAATGAGTACAAAATTTACTGAATACAAAGGACTTGACTTGCCAACTGTAGCGTCTGAAGTTCTTGATTTTTGGAAGAAAGAAAATATATTTGAAAAGAGTGTAACAACTCGCGAAGGTGCTGAGCCTTTCGTATTTTTTGAAGGTCCGCCTTCAGCAAACGGATTGCCTGGTATTCACCACGTAATGGCACGTGCGATTAAAGATATTTTTTGCAGATATAAAACTCAAAAAGGTTTTCAGGTAAAAAGAAAAGCTGGATGGGATACTCACGGTTTACCTGTTGAATTGGGTACCGAAAAAGAATTAGGAATTACAAAAGAAGATATTGGTAAAACCATTTCGATTGAAGAATATAACGAAGCGTGTAAAAAAACCGTTATGCGTTATACAGACGTATGGAATGATTTGACCGAAAAAATGGGGTATTGGGTTGATATGGAAGATCCGTATGTGACTTATAAACCAAAATATATGGAATCGGTTTGGTGGCTTTTGAAGCAAATCTATGATAAAGGTTTGTTGTACAAAGGATACACAATTCAGCCTTATTCTCCAAAAGCAGGAACGGGATTGTCTTCTCACGAAGTAAACCAACCAGGAGCTTACCGTGATGTTACTGATACTACAATTGTAGCTCAGTTTAAAACATTGCCAGAAACATTACCTTCATTTTTGCAAGGTTTTGGAGATATCCACATTTTAGCTTGGACGACTACTCCTTGGACACTTCCATCAAATACAGCTTTGACAGTTGGGCCAAAAATTGATTATGTTTTAGTGAAAACATTCAATCAATATACTTTTGAGTCAATCAATGTTGTTTTGGCTAAAAACTTAGTTGGGAAACAATTCGGAAAAGGGTTTTTCTTAAGTGAAGACGACGCTGATTTTGACAATGTGAAAAACGGTGACAAAAAATTGCCGTACAAAATTTTAGCAGAAGCAAAAGGAGCAGATTTAGTGGAAATCCGTTATGAGCAATTATTGCCTTATGTATTGCCTTATGAAAATGCTGAAAACGCATTTAGAGTAATCGCAGGTGATTTTGTTACAACTGAAGATGGAACAGGAATTGTGCATACAGCTCCGACTTTTGGTGCAGATGATGCTAAAGTAGCAAAAGAAGCAAAACCAGAAGTTCCGCCAATGTTGGTTTTAGACGAAAACGGAACTCCAGTTCCATTAGTAGATTTACAAGGAAGATTCACTTCTCATGTAGGTGATTTGGCTGGTAAATACGTTAAAAACGAATATTACGATTCGGGACAAGCTCCAGAGAAATCTGTAGATGTTGAAATCGCTATTCGTTTAAAAGAAGAAAACAAAGCTTTTAAAGTTGAAAAATACGTGCACAGTTATCCACACAGCTGGAGAACAGACGAGCCGTTATTATACTATCCTCTAGATTCATGGTTCATCAAAGTAACCGATGTAAAAGATAGAATGTTCGACCTGAACGAAACTATCAATTGGAAACCTAAATCTACTGGTGAAGGACGTTTTGGAAATTGGCTTAAAAATGCCAACGATTGGAACTTATCTCGTTCTAGATATTGGGGAATTCCGTTGCCAATTTGGAGAACAGAAGATAAAACAGAAGAAGTTATTATCGGTTCTGTTGAAGAATTGTACAATGCAATCGAAAAATCAATCGAAGCAGGTTTTCAAAAAGAAAACCCGTTTAAAGGATTTGAAATCGGAAACATGTCTGAGTCAAATTATGATTTAATCGATTTGCATAAAAATGTTGTTGATGGGCTTACTTTAGTTTCAGCTTCTGGAAAACCAATGAAGCGCGAAAGTGATCTAATCGACGTTTGGTTCGATTCTGGAGCAATGCCTTATGCACAATGGCATTATCCTTTTGAAAACAAAGAAAAAATTGATGGCAACAAAGATTTTCCAGCAAATTTCATTGCAGAAGGAGTAGACCAGACTCGCGGATGGTTTTATACTTTGCATGCAATCGGAACTTTGGTTTTTGATAAAATAGCCTACAAAAACGTAGTTTCAAACGGTTTGGTTTTGGATAAGAATGGAATTAAAATGTCTAAGAGTAAAGGAAATACTATAGACCCATTTAAAACCATTGCAGAAAACGGTCCAGATGCTACACGCTGGTATATGATTATGAATGCAAATCCGTGGGATAACTTGAAGTTTGACCTTGAAGGAATTGCTGAGGTTAAACGTAAATTCTTCGGAACACTTTACAATACCTATTCATTCTTCTCGTTATATGCAAACATCGACGGATTTAAATATGAAGAAGCCGAAATTCCGTTAAACGAAAGACCAGAAATCGATCAATGGATTATTTCTGAATTACATTCGTTAATCAAATTTGTTGATGAATGCTATGAAGATTATGAGCCAACAAAAGCGACAAGAGCAATTTCTGACTTCGTTCAGGAAAACTTAAGTAACTGGTACGTTCGCTTATGCCGTCGTCGTTTCTGGAAAGGAGAATATGCAAAAGATAAAATTGCAGCTTACCAAACGCTTTATACTTGTTTGCTTACAATCAGTAAATTGAGCGCTCCAGTAGCTCCATTTTTTATGGATAAATTATACCGTGATTTAACAACTTCGACGGGAACCGAGGATTTTGCTAGTGTTCACTTGGCTGAATTTCCAAAATTTGTCGAAAACTTTGTTAATAAAACGTTGGAAAGCAAAATGCAGAAGGCGCAAACGATCTCTTCTTTGGTGTTGTCACTACGTAAAAAAGAGATGATTAAAGTTCGTCAGCCTCTGCAAAAGGTAATGATTCCAGTACTTGACGAGAATCAGCGTGCTGAAATTGAAGCAATTTCTGATCTTGTAAAAGCCGAAGTAAACGTTAAAGAAATCGAACTTTTAGACGATGCTTCAGGTATTTTGGTTAAGCAAATTAAGCCTAATTTTAAAGCTCTTGGGCCACGTTTTGGTAAAGACATGGGCTTGATTTCTAAGGAGATACAAGGTTTTTCTGCAGATCAGATCAATCAGCTGGACAAGCAAGGAACGCTAGATATTGTTATTGCAGGAAATAGTGTAACTTTATCATTAGAAGATGTGGAAATAACATCACAAGATATCGAAGGATGGTTAGTTGCTAATTCAAACGGAATAACAGTTGCGCTTGATATTACTCTTACCGAAGAATTAAAAAATGAAGGTATCGCTAGAGAGTTAGTAAATAGAATACAAAACATTCGTAAAGATTCAGGATTTGAGGTTACGGATAAGATTAAAGTACAAATAAAAAGAAACGGTATTTTAGAAGATGCAGTTTCAAAAAACGAAGACTATATTAAGTCTGAAACATTAACAGACGAACTGGTTTTTGCTGACACGTTAGAAAACGGCACAGAAATTGAGTTTGATGATATTAGAACCATTATATTAATTTCAAAATAGTAGAAAATGATAGATGAAATTACAAGATACTCTGATGCAGATTTAGCAGAGTTCAAAGAAATAATCCAAGCAAAAATTAAAAAAGCACAAGAAGATCTTGATTTGATCAAAAGTGCCTATATGAACGATTTGAATAACGGTACCGACGATACTTCTCCAACTTTTAAAGCTTTTGAAGAAGGAAGTGAGACCATGTCAAAAGAAGCAAACTCTCAGTTGGCTATCAGACAAGAGAAATTCATTCGTGACTTAAAAAATGCTTTATTCCGTGTGGAAAATAAAACTTACGGTATCTGCAAAGTAACAGGTAAATTAATTAGCAAAGAAAGGCTTAAAATCGTTCCTCATGCAACAATGAGTATCGAAGCTAAAAACTTGCAAAGATAAAATTGCGTAGAACTACGTAAGAGAAAAAGCGCTCCTTTAAGGGGCGCTTTTTTTGTTTAACATTTAGCTATAAGAGAGTTCATTGCTAGGTTTGTGCTTTGAAAGAAATTATTTATAATTAATCAAAATAATTTTAAAGAGAGGGTATTGGTTTTTGTAAGAACTATTTGGTTTGACTCTTTTTGGTTTTTTGTTTGCTATTCAAATAAAAAAAACCGCCTTTATAAAGACGGTTTTTTCAGTGTATTGTATTTTAAGAAGTTATGCTAGATTTTTTTCAACATCAGCTTTGTGTTTTCTTAAAATAGCTCTTGTCATGCCTAAATTAGCTTTTGAAGCATCAGCAGCAAGATAAATCATGAATTTTTTGTTTGGAGAAATATCGATAATATGAATTTGATTAGAAAGAGTAATCAAAATATCTTCGATGTCCTGGTTTAGGTTTAGTGCTTTTACAGCGCTCAATTTAGCTTTTACAACTTCTAAGTTATAAGCTGCTGCAAGTTCAGGATCAAAACTTGGATCGATAGTTAAATTTCCAAAGCTTAATCCAGATTCAATTTCTGTTACTGCTACAGCGATAAAGCCGTTTACGTTGCTTTTCATTTCGTTCAAAAACACGTTTAAAAAATCATTGCTCATAGTTCATTTGGGTTAATTTGTTAATAGAATTTATATTATTTCAATAGGGAATTTTTGCTTAATTCTGCAGAAACTTCTTCTGTAGAGCGCATCAATAATGCTAGATTGCTTCCTTCTTTAGAGAAAGCAACGATAAAGTTAGAGCCGCTTATTTTGTTTCCAACAATAACGCCTTCGGCACTTTTTAGATATAATTGTTTTAGAGAGCCTTTTTCCAAATCAATTAAGAATTTTTCGCTCATAGATAAAATAGCTGCACTCATTGCGGCAATACTGTCGCCGTAATCAAGATTTAAGGAAGTGATAAGTTTTCCTTTTCCATTTAAAATTAATGCAGCAGTAGATTTTGTGCTGACAAGAAAGTCATTTAGTGTGGTTGTGATTTCATTCATTTTTTGTAGGATTTTGGGAGGAATGTTAAATTCAGTTTGTGTTGGTATTCGTTTTTAAAAATTAATTCAAGTTATCCTAAACAAGTGTTAATTTTTATTAACAAATATAAATTAAATTATGTATCATTGTAGTACCAAATCAGTAATAATTTAAATTATTTACTACAAAAAACTTACATTATGGCTAAAGTATTGAAATTCAAAGAAGTAAACTCTGATGTAGAGCGCAGAATGAAAGAATTTGAAAAACTGCGTGTTAAGTTTAAAGCTGATGTAAAAAAGGGAGAAGCTAAGAAATTGGCGGCCGGAAAAGAAAGCAAAGGGATATTCAAGTCCATTTCAGAATTTTTTTCCGACAGTCCAAAGACACCAGCAAAAGCTGCCGTAAAAAAGTAAACTTTACTCGGTTTAGATTAGCAGATAAACTTGTTTAGTTTGTTACAAAACAATTAACGCTCCTTTGGGAGCGTTTTTTTTGATTAAATTGTTATTTTTGCGCATCAAAAAATTATAAAATGTCATTACGAAAAGCGTATTTCCTTATATTCTTAGTTTTAATTGTTGATCAGCTTTCTAAAATTTATGTCAAAACAAATTTCGTTTTAGGCGAAGAATTTGTGATTGCTGATTGGTTTAGAATTCATTTCATTGAAAATGAAGGAATGGCTTGGGGAACAAAAATTCCTGGAGAGTATGGAAAATTAATTTTGACCGTATTTAGAATCTTTGCAGTTGTTGGAATTGGCTGGTGGCTTTCTGATTCAGTAAAAAAGCGTCATTCGAATTATTTAATAGCAGCTATTGCATTAATCTTTGCTGGAGCAGCAGGAAATATTATTGATTCTGTTTTCTACGGGGTTATTTTTGATGATAGTACACATAACTTAGCGACTATTTTTTCTCCAGTTCCATACGGAACATGGTTTCACGGTCTGGTTGTAGATATGTTTTACTTTCCAATTTGGGAAGGAGAGCTTCCAAGTTGGCTTCCAATATTTGGCGGAAAACACTTTGCTTTCTTTAATGCGATTTTTAATGTAGCCGATGTGGCAATTTCTACAGGTGTAGGTATACTGTTAGTTTTTAACAAAAGAGCTTTCCCAAAACACTAATTATTTTTAAAAATACAACATAAAAAATTCCAAATTCTAATATTTGTTTGCAATTAGTGCTTCAAAAATTAGAATTTGGAATTTTTCATTATTGGGATTTAATATTTAATTGTGCTATTTTTACAATACTAAAACTAAACTTATGCAAAGTCCGTCTTTTTCCATTTATGATGCTTCTGCGGGATCAGGAAAGACGTATACTTTGGTAAAAGAATATTTAAAGATTATTCTTTCTTCTCCAAAAAACGATGCGTACCGAAATATTTTAGCCATTACTTTTACCAACAAAGCGGTTCATGAAATGAAAAGCCGTATTGTTGGGAGTCTGTCTGAATTTGCAAAAGACAACCCGTCTCCAAAAGCCGCCGATTTGATGGAGGACTTATCGCGCGATACTGGACTTTCGATTATTAAAATTAAAACCAAATCGCAGCAAATCATTAAGCACTTAATTCATAATTATGCCGCTTTTGATATTTCTACAATTGATAAATTTACCCATAAAGTTATTCGTGCTTTTGCTCATGATTTGAATCTTCCGATGACTTTTGAAGTTACTTTGGATACCGAAAATTTATTGGTTGAAGCTGTTGATGCTATTATCGCACAAGCTGGAGAAGACGAAACATTGACCAAACTGCTCATTGATTTTACAATGGAAAAAACCGATGATGACAAAAGTTGGGATGTTTCTCGAGAAATTCTCGATACAGGAAGATTGGTTTTAAATGAGAACAATAGAAATGAAATTCTGCATTTTCAAGATAAAACTATTGAAGAGTTTGTTGAGATTAAAAAGAAGATGCAAGTGCTTTGTAAAGAGCTAGAAGATGTAAATGAAGGTCTTGCAACGAAAGCAATTGAATTGATTGATAAAAACGGAATTGATCCAAAATCATTTTCGAGAGGGACTTTTCCAAATCATTTGCAAAGTATTCGAGATGGAAAATTCAATCCAAAAAATAAAACCTTTCATGAGTTTGATGATATTGCGATTAACAAAACGGCAAAAGACCGAGCGTTAATTGAAAATATTATTCCAGAATTGCTTCAAATATTAAAAGAGGTTTATCAAAACTTTGAAAAAAGAGATTTTTATAAAGCTTTTTTAAAAAATATAACACCACTTTCTTTGCTGAATACTGTGAGTAACGAGCTTGCAAAAATTCAGTCAGAACAAAATGTCTTGTCGATTTCAGAATTCAATGCGATCATTCATCGCGAAATTCAGAATCAGCCAGCACCTTTTATTTACGAACGTTTGGGTGAGCGTTATCGTAATTTCTTTATCGATGAGTTTCAGGATACTTCAGAAATGCAATGGCAGAACTTGATTCCGCTTATTGATAATTCGCTTTCTGGTCTAGATGATTACGGAAATAAAGGAACTTTGATGATTGTTGGAGATCCAAAACAATCTATTTATCGCTGGCGCGGAGGAAAAGCAGAGCAATTTATTGAATTAAGTAAAGAAGAGGTGGCTTTTTTTCATCATGAAAAAGTAGTGAAGCATTTAGATACCAACTATAGAAGTTATAGTGAAGTTATTGAATTCAATAATGCTTTCTTTAAATTGATTTCGACTGAATTTACAAATGAAGATTATAAGGATTTATATGAAAATCACAGTTTTCAAAATACGAATTCAAAAAAAGGCGGTTATGTAAATATTTCTTTTCTTCCGATTGCTGAGAAAAATGAATCTGTAGATGAAGAAGAAGTGGTAGAGAAATCTGATTTGTATGTTTTGGCAACTTTAAATACAATTCGAGAAGTTGTTAAACAGGGTTTTGAATATAAAGATATTGTAATTCTGACCAGAAAAAGAGATCAAGGAATTGCGGTTGCAAATTATTTGACGGAGCAAGGCGTTCCGCTTCTTTCTTCGGAAACTTTAATGATTCAAAATGCATCAGAAGTTCGTTTGATAGTTCATCTTTTGAGATATTTAAACAATAGTGCCAATTTAGAGTCGAAAGCCAACTTTTTGCATTTTCTTTCGTCGACAAAAGATTTGTCAATGCCTGTGCATGATTTCATCGCTTTGGGAATGAGTCATAGGTTTGAAAAAGAATTTGAAGAATGGCTTATGACTTTTGATGTTTCTTTTTCGTTTGAAGATGTGCGAAAGAAATCTTTGTATGAAGCGGTAGAAATCATCATTTCTAAATTTATTCTTCCGTCGGAAGGAAATGCTTATGTGCAGTTTTTTCTAGATATTGTTTTAGAAAGAGATATTCGAAATCAATCTGGTGTTGCAGATTTTTTGATTTTCTGGGATAAAAATTCCGAGAAATTTAGTATCCCGTCTCCAGAAGGAAATAATGCTGTCCGTATTATGACCATTCATAAATCTAAAGGATTAGAGTTTCCGGTTGTAATTATGCCTTTTGCGGATGAAGATTATAATAGAAAACCAAAAGATAAGTTGTGGCTAGATACGGAGGAAATTGATTTGGGAGTTCCAAAAGCTTTGGTTGATAATAGCAGTGCTGTTGAGGGTTTTGGCGAAAGCGCTTCGGCAGTTTTCAATTTGAAAAAACAAGAAGAGCTTTTAGATAATATAAATGTGCTATATGTTGCGCTAACTCGTGCTGAAGAACAGTTATATGTAATTTCTCAATCGCTAAAAGCTAAAAGCGATGGCGAATATCCGAATAACATGGCTTCTTTTTTTATTAAATTCTTGATTAATCAAGGGATTTATGAGGAAGAAAAATTGAATTACGAGTTTGGGAATAAAACCAGATTGTCAAAAAATACAATAACGGTAGATACAGTCAAGTCTATTCCTGTTGTGAGAGAGGTTTTAAATCCGAAAAATATTAAAATCGCGCAGCGTGAAGCTTTGATGTGGGGGACGCATCAGCAGGAAGCTATTTCATATGGAAATATTGTTCATGAGATTCTGGCTTATGTGAAAGATAAATCAGATGTTGATTTGGCCGTAACAAAATCTATCGAAAATGGTTTGATAACGTACGACCAAGTAGATCAGGTTTTGAAAACCCTAAAAGAAATTGTCAATCATCCCGAATTGAATATTTGTTTTGATGGAAAAGATAGGGTTCTGAATGAACAGACCATTGTGCAAAAAGAAGGAAGGATTTTAAAGCCAGATAGAGTTGTGTTTTTGGAAAATAAACAAGCCTATTTATTGGATTATAAAACTGGAGCTGTTAATGCAAAATATCAGCAGCAAATTCAGGAGTATCAAGATGCAATTGAAGATTTAGGATATACGGTTCTAAAAAAGGCATTAGTGTATATAGGAACCGAAATTGAAGTGGTAAATTTGTGAAAAAATTAATCAGATGTTAAAGAAAAACGAAGCTTTATTTTTGTTAAGCTGTTAATTTTTAACGTTTTAAATAAATATAAAATGTACGGTAAAATAAAAGAACATCTGCAAAAGGAATTGCAGACAATTGAGGAAAATGGAATTTTTAAAAAGGAACGTATTATTACGTCTCCTCAAGGTGCAGAAATCACAATTTCGACAGGCGAAACAGTGTTGAATTTTTGTGCTAATAATTATTTAGGACTTTCTTCTCATCCAGAAGTTGTACAGGCTGCTAAAGATGCAATGGATACGCATGGTTTCGGAATGTCTTCTGTTCGTTTCATTTGCGGAACACAAGATATTCATAAAACATTAGAGAAAAAGATTGCTGATTTTTATGGTACAGAAGATACCATATTGTATGCGGCAGCCTTTGATGCAAATGGAGGAGTATTCGAACCTTTGTTAGGAGAAAACGATGCAATTATTTCAGACAGCTTAAATCATGCTTCTATTATAGATGGTGTTCGTTTATGTAAAGCGGCTCGTTATCGCTATGAAAACAATAATATGGAAGATTTGGAGCAGCAATTAATAAAAGCAAATGAAGCAGGAGCTCGTTTTAAATTAATTGTTACTGATGGAGTTTTCTCTATGGACGGTCTTGTAGCGCCATTAGATAAAATCTGTGACCTTGCTGATAAATATGATGCAATGGTTATGGTAGACGAATGTCACGCGGCTGGTTTTATTGGAGCAACAGGAAAAGGAACTCTTGAGGCAAAGGGAGTAATGAGAAGAGTAGATATTATTACGGGAACTCTGGGTAAAGCCTTAGGAGGAGCAATGGGAGGATATACTACTGCGAAAAAAGAAATAATCGAATTATTGCGTCAGAGATCTAGACCTTATTTGTTTTCAAATTCATTGGCACCTGCAATTGTTGGGGCTTCTATAAAGGTATTTGAGTTGTTAGAAAAAGACACTGCACTTCGTGATAAGCTAGAATGGAATACCAACTATTTTAAAGAAGGTATGAAAAAAGCAGGTTTTGACATTATTGATGGAGATTCTGCAATTGTGCCTGTTATGTTGTATGATGCAAAATTGTCTCAAACGATGGCAAATGAACTTTTGAAACAAGGGATTTATGTTATTGGGTTTTTCTTTCCGGTGGTTCCAAAAGATAAGGCTAGAATACGAGTACAGTTGTCTGCGGCGCATGAAAAAGAACACCTGGATAAAGCTATAAATGCCTTCACAGTTGTCGGTAAAATGTTAAAAGTTATATAATTACCACTTTGGTCAAATTTTTGTAGGTTTTTTTTAACATTTCATTTTGTATTTAAAAAATTTGGTGTTACTTTTGCTTGTAATTAACTAAATTGTAATTAAAAAAATTAAGTATGAAACATCTTAACAAACTTTTAGTTGCTGTATTGATGGCGATGGGTTTAAGTTCTCACGCGCAAGACAGTAACAATCCATGGGCGATCTCTTTCGGGGTTAATGCTGTGGATACTAGAACAAGTTCAGGAGCTGGTAGCGGATTTTTTGATCAGCACTTCTCTCAGCCATTCGCTGTAAAAGACAATTGGAATATTCTTCCTTCTCTATCTTACATTGGAGTAAATAGATATGTTGGACACGGTTTCTCAGTTGGTTTACAAGGATCTGTAAACAAAATTGATAAAGCTGTTTATTTTAGACCAACTGCTCCAGGACATGATGGAAGAGGTAACGTTGTAACTAATCCTGGTGACTTAATGTACTACGGAATTGATGCTACTATCAAATACAGCTTCCAAGAATTAATCAAATCTAAAGTGATTGATCCTTCGTTATCTGTTGGTGGAGGTTATACTTTCTTAGGAGATGACAGTTTTGGAACTGTTAACCCAGGAGCTGGAATCACTTTCTGGTTTACAGATGCTATTGGTCTTGAGCTTGCTACAAGATACAAATGGGCTGTTGCTTCAGGTTCTGGAGATAATCCAGGAAGAAATGACTACAATGGAGAAATTGATACTCCATCTCACTTCCAACACACTGCAGGTTTAATTTTCAAATTCGGAGGTAAAGATACTGACGGAGACGGAATTTATGACAAAGACGATGCTTGTCCAGATGTTGCTGGTTTGAAACAATTCAACGGATGTCCTGATACTGACGGTGACGGAATCGTTGACGCTTCTGATGCTTGTCCAGATGTATTTGGTTTAGCTGCATTAAACGGATGTCCTGATACTGACGGAGACGGAATTGCTGATAAAGATGACGCTTGTCCAGATGTTGCTGGTTTAGCTGCTTTAAAAGGTTGTCCTGATACTGACGGAGACGGAATCGCTGATAAAGACGATAAATGTCCTACAGTTGCTGGTCCTAAAGAAAACGGTGGTTGCCCATTCTTAGATGCTGATAAAGATGGTGTTGCTGATAAAGATGATGACTGTCCAACAGTTTATGGTCCTGCTAGTAACAGAGGATGTCCAGAAGTAACTTCTGAGGCGTTAGAAGATCTTAAAGTTCAAGCTAGAGCGGTATACTTCAACTCAGGAAAAGCTACTTTCAAAACTGGAGATAAAGAAACTCAAGCTAGATTAGATGCAATTAAAGAAATCCTTAAAAACTATCCAAACGCGAAATTCTCTATCGAAGGACACACAGATAGTACAGGTTCTGCTAAAATCAACCAAAAACTTTCTGAAGACAGAGCTAAAGCTGTGTTAGATGCATTAGTTCAAAGAGGTGTAAACCCAGAGAACTTAGAGTCTAAAGGATTTGGAGCTAGCCAACCAGTTGCAAGTAACAAAACTGCTGCAGGTAAAGCACAAAACAGAAGAACTGAAATTAGACACATTGGTTCTAAATACCAAGGTAAACTATAATTAGTTTTCTAAATAAACAGGAAAAGCCATTCTTAATTGAATGGCTTTTTTTATTTTTATCCTATGGTAAATACTTCTTTTCTTCAAAAAATTGCCTCTATTGTAATTCAGGACTTTGCAGGCAAACTTTCTGAAATAACAATAATACTTCCTAATAAAAGGGCAAAAGTTTTTTTGATCGAAGCTCTTAAAAAAGAGACTTCAAGAACTATCATTGCTCCAGAGATTACAAGTATAGAAGATTTTGTTCAAGATGTAGCTTCAATTCGTTCGGTTGATTCGATTGAGCTTTTGTTTGAATTTTATGAAGTTTATTTATCTATTACAGAACAAAAACAACAACAATCTTTTGAGCTGTTTGCAAACTGGGCAAAAACGCTTCTACAGGACTTTAATGAAATTGACAGATATCTTCTGGATCCTTCGCATATTCTGTCTTATCTGAAAGATATTGAAGATATAAAAAGATGGGGACTAGAAGTAGATCAAAAAACAAAGCTTCTTGAAAACTACATAGATTTCTGGAAGTTACTTCCGTTGTACTACGAGTCGTTGTACAATCATTTGCTTTTTAAGTCAATTGGATATCAAGGTTTGATTTACAGAGAAGCGGTAAATAATCTTAATCATTTTTCAAATACTATTGGAAACCGTACATTTATTTTTGCCGGTTTCAATGCTTTGAATGCTGCCGAAGAAAAAATAGTACAGCATTTACTAGCTTTAGATCAAGCTAGAATTTATTGGGATGCCGATCAGGCTTTTCTAAATGATCCATATCATGATGCAGGACTTTTTTTAAGACGATTTAAAGAAAGTTGGAAACATTATAAATCAAATGTTTTTGAATGGATTGTTGATGATTTTTCACAGTCAAAAAACATTCAAATAATAGGAACTCCAAAAACAATTGGCCAAGCAAAATTGGCTGGAAGTATTATTGAAAATTTAATAGATCAAAACCCAGATGCTTCACTAGATAAAGTTGCAGTGGTGCTAGGTGAGGAAAACTTATTGGTTCCTGTTCTATACTCGCTTCCTTCATCTGTTGGGGCATTAAATATTACGATGGGATATTCTGGGAAAAATAATCCGTCTCAGATATTTGTCGCCAAATTATTTAAAATGCACACCAATGCGCTTTCTCGAAAAGGAGGCAGTTATGTTTTTTATTATAAAGACGTGCTTGATATTTTGACGCATCCTTTGGTGGAGCCGTATGCGAATGCACATAGATTGGTACGAATTATAAAAGAGAATAATTATACTTTTATTACGCATCAGAAAATTTTAGAACTTCATCCTGAGTCTTCAAGTTTTTTTAATTTGTTATTTGAAAAATGGGAAAAAGGTTCTGTTACGGTTTTAAAAAACATTTCGGCTTTATTGATCGCGATTAAAGATCATTTTAGCAATGATAATGAAGAAGAAAAAATTGCGAAAGCTTTTGTTTATGGCGTTTTTAAAGTAATCAATAAGCTTATAAATTATTATTCAAAACATCATCATATCGATAATATCGATACACTGCATTCGATTTACAAACAGATTATAGATTTAGCGGAAGTATCTTTTGAGGGTGAGCCCTTACGAGGTTTACAGATCATGGGGGTTTTGGAAAGTCGTGTTTTGGACTTCGATACTGTCATTATAACTTCTATGAATGAAGGTAAATTCCCGGCTGGAAAATCGCAGAATTCATTTATTCCTTATGATGTAAAAAGAGAACTTGGCCTTCCAACTTTTAAGGAAAAAGATGCGATTTATACCTATCATTTTTATCATCTATTACAAAGGGCGAAAAATATTTATTTGATTTATAATACTGAAAATGACGGATTAGATGCTGGAGAACGAAGTCGTTTTATTACGCAACTAGAAGTCGAGAAGAAACTACAGCATAATATTACTTTTGATATTTATAATCCTGATCTTCCCAATACAGCTTACGAGCCTATTTCTGTTGCTAAGTCTGAATTGGTAATGGAGCGATTGAAGGAGATTGCTGTTAATGGTTTTTCGCCCTCAGCGTTGACTAGTTATATTCGGAATCCGATTGAGTTTTATTTTCAGAAGATTTTGAGAATTCGTGAAGTGGAAGAAGTGGAAGAAAATATTGCTTTGAATACTTTAGGAACAATTATTCACGAAACATTAAAAACGCTTTATGAGCCTTTTATTGGGAAATTTATTTCTGAGAATGATCTTTTAAATTGTTTTAAATTACTGGATGATGAAGTGCTCAAGCAGTTTAAGCTAGTTTATAAAGAAGGTGAAATCAAGAAAGGGAGAAATCTTTTGGCTTTTGAAGTCGCAAAACGAAATGTGGCTAATTTCTTGAGAATGGAATTAGAATCGGTAAAAAACAATGAAGCGATTCAGATAATTGCTTTAGAGCAGACTTTTGAACGCGAGTTTGTTCATCCAAAATTGCCGTTTCCTGTTTTAATTAAAGGAAATGTCGATCGAATTGAACGTCGAGATGGGAAAATCCGAATTATCGATTATAAGACCGGAAAAGTAGAAAAGTCTAATGTTATATTGAAATCTTGGAATGGATTAACACAAGAGCTTAAAAACGACAAAATCATTCAGGTTTTGGCTTATGCATTCATGTTTGAGAAAGAAGCAGGCGGACTTCCGATAGAAGTTGGAATTATATCCTTTAAAAACTTGAAATCGGGTTTTTTACCTTTTGGCTTTAAAGAAGAAAAGGATCTAGATGTTATAGTGTCACCTCAAATCTTGAATTCTTATTTGGAAGAAATTGCTAATTTGCTAGCGGAGATTTTGGATATTAATATTCCTTTTGAGGAAAAAATCTAGAACATCTTATCAGGAAATTTAGAAACATATTTGAATTTTATAAGACGACTTTGATGGTGAATTTAGCCGTTTCTGCCATTGCATTTCTTTTTGGAGGATTTAATCATTTTTTATTGATGATAGCTACACTAGGTTTTGCTTCAAGCATTGGATTTAAAGAAATATATCGCCAAAACGAATATTTGTTTTATAGGAACAATGGTCTTTCAAAAAGAAGGCTTGTGTTTTGTAGTCTTTTGCTAAATTTTGGTTTTGTATTTCTGTGTGCGGCGATTTGGATTTTAATTCAAAAAATATCTTGAAAAAACATATTCTTGAAGTCAGCGGAATTCAAAAAAGCTTTAATAATAAATTATTGCTTTCGGATATTTATTTGAAGTTGGAAACAGGTCAAGTAATAGGCTTGTTTGGCAGGAATGGTTCTGGAAAATCTACCTTGTTGAAAATTATATTTGGAATAGTGCCAGCTTTGGATAAAAGTATTTTTGTTAACGGAATTTCAAAAAATAACGCCTCTACTTTGTTAAATGAAATTGGTTATCTACATCAAAACCAATTTATTCCAAATCATTTTTCGGTTTTGCAAACCATTTTGTTATCTGTCGATAAACAAAAAGCCCACTTTGTTTGTGAAGATGATTTTTTAAAATCTCTTTTAAATCAAAAAATTAGGGATTTGTCTTTTGGAGAATTGCGATATCTTCAAGTTAAATTAATACTTTCTAATCAGTCAAAATTTGTATTATTAGATGAGCCGTTTAGTGGTTTGTCTCCTAAAATGATAGAAATTGTAGCTTTATTAATTAAAGAAAATTCTCAAGAAAAGGGAATAATTGTTACAGATCACAATTATAGAAGTGTTATAGAAATTGCAACAGATTTAAGAATAATGAATAATGGTAAGTTGCAGATAATCAATGAAAAAGCCGAACTTATGCAGAAAGGTTATCTGATAGATTCGGCAATTTTTTAGATGCTTTTAGCTGAATATTTTTTTGAAAAAACCTTTTTTAGATTTTTCTTCAGAAGTCGAGTTGTTAATGTGTCCGTTTTCAATACGAAATCTTCTAAACTTCTCCAGTTTTACATTTAAGTCAAAGCGTAATTCGTCAACAGTTTTCATTTTATTAAATTTTTTTGCAAAGCTATAGAAAAACTTTTGTCAAATGCAACAATCTATAAATGTTAATTTTAGAAATGAGTTTTGTTAAGTAAAATGTTACGTTTTTAGTGTTATTTGCTTTTTATGTTAATTTTTTTTGCAGATTTTTTGCAAAAAAATAGGATTAATTAAGTGATAAATAAAAGTGCGTCAGTACGTTATACTACATCTTTTTTTAACAAGTGTTTATCGCGCAATTGCCAATATTAAAATATCTTTGGCGCTTCCAAAAACATGACAAATAAGAAAATGATTGATTTACAAACACTAGTAGAAGAGACTGGCGCAGAGTCTGGACTAAGTTTTAATATTGATGGAATCTTGAATGAGTCTGTTAATTTAGAATACGACGGGAATGTTGCAGCAATGATCGGAATGATTTTAAAGATGTGCCTAGAAATGTCTGAAGACGTTAATAATGGAGATCTTAAACAAGTTATGATAAAAAATAACGACGGAATTGTTGTAGCAAGCAAAAATCAAGATGATAATTGCATCGCGTTGCTTTCTAAAGATTTAAGCAAAATGGGTCTATTGCTAAGAAAAATGGATTCTATTTTTAACAACTAATTTAAAACCAAAAATTTAATACACATGTCAGATTTTTTGCAAAATTTTCAAAACGATTTAAAAGAGAATGTTAACGGATTCATCGCTGTTACGGTTACAGAAGTTGAAACAGGAATGTCTTATTGCTCTCTAACAGTAAAATCTGATTTTGATCCAGAATTGGCTTCAGCTTATAATTTAGAAGTCGTAAAAGCTAAATTAAATGCACTTAGAGCTTTAGGATTAAATCAAAAAATTAATGATATTTTAATTACCCTTACAGATCAGATTCATATTATTGATGTTTCTGAAGATGGAAGATATTTTATCTACTTAGCTGTAGATTCTACTAAAGCAAATCTTGGTTTAACAAGAGCGACTTTATCTAAATACAAGAAAGACATTACTTCAAAGTTATAACGATATTTTGCCCCCAAGAATGAGAAAAAGGCTATTTCAACCCTAGGTTAGAAATGGCCTTTTTTGATCCTGATTGTTTTGATTTTTATTCGAAGAAATCTAATAAAATAGTTTTTAGAGCTTCTTTGTTTTCAATCTGGCTCATATGCCCGTCTTCAAAAGAAACCAATTCTGCTGTCGTATCTTCGATTTGTGAAAGACTTTCTTCGTAATTTAAAACAGGATCTTTTTTTCCTAATATCAATAAAATCGGAAATAAATTTTTGCGAACCAGTTCTTCTCGGTCTTTTCTAATTTTCATGCCTTCCTGAGAAGCGATAATTCCTTGTAAAGGTGTTTTTAAAGCTTCCGTTTTTACTTTTTCGATTTCTTCTGCTAATCGAATTCTGTTGTTTTCGCTGAATAAATTTGCAATCGCTAAACTTACAAAATTGACATAATTTTGTTTTACAGCTTTAATGGCTCGGGTTCTGTTTAATTTTTTCTCCGCGCTGTCTTCTTTTGAAGTGGAGTTTAGTAAAACTAATTTCTGAATTTTTTCTGGGTATAATTCGGCGAAAGCCAAACCAACATAACCTCCCATTGAATGCCCGACAATTGTAGCTTTTTCAATATTCAAATGCTCTAAAACTTCATTTACAACGCCTGCATTGTCTTCCATTTTATGGACATATCCTAAACAATCAGATTCACCATGACCTAATAAGTCGATTGCTACAACGCGATATTTTTCTGAAAACAGATTATTATATTCTAACCACATTTTTTTGTTTTCAAGAAAGCCGTGAAGTAAAACTATTGTGTTTCCAATTCCAGAATCTGAGTATGATATTTTAGTATTCTTGTATAAAATCGTTTTCAAAATGAAGATTTTTTTTGTGAAAGCACAAAGTTAAGAAAGCTGAAGTAAAATATCATGATGTCTTGATTTAATTGGGAAATCTTTAAAAGAGTTATAAAATTATTTATGATAAAATAGCATTTGTGATAATGAAAATGGCCTTCATTTCTGAAAGCCATTCTAAAATTAAAATCGGTTATCGCCATCCAAAAGATTTCCTAGTCCACCAAGAAGACTTCCTTCATCACGGCTATTTCCACCAGATCGTGGCGCCGAAGCAATAATACGGTCAGCCAATCTTGAGAATGGTAACGATTGTATAAAGACTGTTCCTGGACCTTTTAAAGTGGCATAGAATAATCCTTCGCCACCAAAAATAGAATTCTTAATGCCGCCAATAAATTCAATATCATAATCTACATCTTTGGTAAAACCAATAATGCATCCAGTATCTACTTTTAAGACTTCGCCAGGAGCTAACTCTTTTTTAGCCATTGTTCCTCCAGAATGCACAAATGCCATTCCGTCTCCTTCAATTTTCTGCATGATAAAACCTTCACCGCCAAATAAGCCGCGACCTAGTTTCTGAGAAAATTCAATTCCGACAGAAACGCCTTTGGCAGCGCATAAAAAAGAACTTTTTTGACAGATAAATTTACCTTGAAATTGGGTTAAATCTATTGGGAGAATTTTTCCAGGATATGGTGATGCAAATGAAACTTTACTTTTGGTGTGGCCCTGATTTAAAAACGCCGTCATAAACAAGCTTTCGCCAGTAAGAACTCTTTTGCCTGCATTTAAAAGTTTGCCAAACAAACCCGAACCTTGTTGTTGAGAACCGTCTCCAAATATAGTTTCCATCTGGATATTGTTTTCCATCATCATAAAACTGCCTGCTTCGGCAATTACAATTTCTTGTGGATCCAATTCTATTTCCACATACTGCATTTCTTCTCCAAAAATCTGATAATCTATTTCGTGTGTTTGCATTATTTCTTAGGTATTTGTTTTTAAAATTAGACAAAAAATGCTGTCGAATGTTACAGTGTTTATCGTACTTCTACTGTTTTTAAGAACTTTAAATGATTTTGTTATTTTAAATTAGTCTTAATTACGTGTTTATTTGCTTTAAATTCTATATTTTTGCATCGTTATAATTTTATCAGAATGTCATTAGTTAGCGATTTGACCACCAAAATATTATTTGAGACCGAAAAAGGATACAGTTACCAATGTGATTTGACCAATAGTATAGTTATTAATTTTGTTGATACTATGTCAAGTTATAAAATTCAGGATTTTTTGATTTTTCAAAGAAAGGTTAATAGTGTTGATATTCTTAACATGCTTTATGACTTATCTGATCAATCAGATGCACAGCTGATTGAAACTACCAAAAGAAATTTTTCTAGAAATCTTACTATCTGCGAAATAGTGCAGTTAAGAGATTTATTAAACGGAACAAAATTTACCCTAAACCTGCATTCTATGCTTTGCAATATGGTAAACGTCGAGCTTATTTAGATTCTTACTTAGATTAAATCCAAATTTTCAAGGGGTTACGATCGGCTTCTTTAATTTTTGTAATTTTACACGTATAAAAATTAAAGGTTATGAAAGATTTACTAAGAACACGTACTTCATTAGTTGAAGGTGTAGAAAATATATTGAATTTACAAGCAAAATTAGAAAGTGACGCTTCTAACAAATATTTAGCTATGGCTGCATGGTTGGATAGAAATGGTTATGCCAATACAGCATCGTATTTGTATAAGCAAGCCGAAGAAGAAAGAGAGCATTTTCTGAAAATTTTCAAATTCATTACAGATATGGGAGGGATTGCAATTACGCCATCGGTTCCAGAAGTGCAGCAAGAATTTGCTTCTTTTAAAGAAGTATTCGAAATTGCTTTGCAAAACGAAATTGCAGTTACTCAGGCGATCAATAAAGTAATCGCAAAATGTAGAGCTGAAAATGACTACGCTACAGAAGATTTCATGATGTGGTATGTAGCAGAACAAAGAGAAGAAGAGAAAAATGCAAGAAGAGCGTTAGAGCTTTTTGATCTAATCAATGGAAATGAAGCCGATGGTAAATTCCAACTGGATGTACAAATCTCAAAAATCGGATAATTAACCGATTTAGATAATAAAAAAAGCCCTTAATATTTTATTAAGGGCTTTCTTTTTATTTATGAGTTCATCAAAGTTTCAATCTCATCTGCTTCAACAGGAATGTTACGCATTAAGTTGAAAGGTTCTCCTTTTTCCTGAACCACAACGTTATCTTCTAAACGGATTCCGAATTTTTCTGCTGGAATATAAATTCCTGGCTCAACCGTAAAGACCATATTTGCTTTCATTGGTTCGTGAAGCAATCCGTAATCGTGCGTGTCAAGTCCTAAGTGGTGAGACGTTCCGTGCATGAAATATTTTTTGTAAGCAGGCCATTGTGGATTTTCATTCTGAACATCGGCTTTGTCCAATAAACCTAAACCTAATAATTCAGAAGTCATGATTTTACCTACTTCAACATGATATTGTTTCCAAAGTGTTCCAGGTGTAAGCATTTTTGTCGCTTCGTTTTTAACTCTCAAAACAGCATTATAAACCGCTTTCTGACGATCTGTAAAACGTCCAGAAACTGGAATTGTTCTCGTCATGTCGCTTGAGTAATTTGCATATTCAGCCGCAACATCCAACAAAATCAAATCTCCGTCTTTACATTGCTGATTGTTTTCGATATAATGCAAAACATTCGCATTGTTTCCAGAAGCAATAATTGGCGTGTAAGCAAAACCTTTAGAACGGTTTCTGATGAATTCGTGAGCTAATTCGGCTTCGATTTCATATTCTGTAACATTTGGTTTTACGAATCCCAATAATCTGCGGAAACCTTTTTCTGTGATATCACAAGCGTGCTGAATCAAATCGATTTCTTCGCTTTCCTTTACAGAACGAAGTCTTTGTAAAATTGGGTTGCTTTTTGCAACATTGTGTGCTGGATAACGCTCTTTCCACCATTTTACGAAACGAGCTTCACGAGTTTCTGTTTCAACAGTTGCGCGATAATGTTCGTTTGTATTGATGTACATCGTATCGGCATACGTCATCATTTCGTTCAAAACTTTATGAAAATCCTGTAACCAATAAACTGTTCTAACTCCAGAAACCTGAAAAGCACGTTCTTTAGTCAGTTTTTCACCTTCCCAAACTGCGATATGATCGTTTGTTTCTCTCAAGAAAAGAATTTCTCTCTGACTTTCATAAGGCGCATCTGGAAACAAAAGCAAAACGCTTTCTTCTTGATCTACACCGCTCAGATAAAAAATATCTCTATGTTGCGCAAACGGTAAAGTACTATCGGCACTAACTGGGTAAATGTCGTTTGAGTTGAATACTGCAACAGAATTAGGTTTCATTTCAGCCATGAACTTTCTGCGATTTTTTACAAAAAGAGCGCTGTTTATTTGATGATATTTCATAATTATTTCGTTTTTGAACTTCGAATTTCAAAATTACTAATTTTTGAATTAGTGACGTATAGCAGATTTATTAAAGTTTTCTTATTTATTGTTTTTGCCACAAAGGCGCTAAGGCATGAAGTTTTTTAACCGCAAAGAACGCTAAGGTTTGCGCAAAGTGCGCAGGAGATTTTTGCTCGCAAAGACGCGAAGTCGCAAAGTATTTACCCAATCTTGTCATTTCGACGAAAGGAGAAATCTCCGCAAGTAACTCTACAAAGATTTGTATACTCCTAGTTTTGTCATCTCGACGAAGAAGAGATCACATTCGAAATTCTACAAAGATTGAAAAATCTTACCTACTCCCATTCATTCCAATGGCTATCGAGAGATATGTGGTTTTTAAAAGAAAAAGCATTTTATAGATTCTGGTATTTTGTATATTGGTATTCTACTATAATTTAAAATGATACATGGAAAAAGTTAATGATTTGATTTTAAACAATTTTCTGGAAATTGAAAAAGAGGCAAAAGAAATTATTGTAACCGATTTACAAGATTCGGAAAATGAAGCCTATAATTCATTTTATAATTTATGGAAAAACCAGAATAGAGAAGAACATGAAAATTTGATGATTGAGGAACTAGAGATAAATATTGAAAAATACTGGCTTGTAGAGAAATACAATAAGGATATTGAAAAAAGTTTCAATATGATTTATTTTGAACATGGTGGTTTGTATGGCGGAGAATTAGAAGCTTTTGCCATTGATTTTGATGATTCAGATCGGAAATTATCTGAATTTGAAATCGATGAGGATCAGATGGAATATTTGGATAATATCTCTTGTCTGCCAGCTTTTATTTCTCCAACTTTATATCACTTAACTGAAAACATACAAGGAGAGGAAGATAATTTTGATGATTTTATAGATGTAAATAATATTTATAAACTATTTGAAGCTACAGCATTAGTAGAAATGAATAAATTGTTTAAAAGGGCAGATGAAGAAAATGTATTCGAAAAATTAAATTTGAAAAAGCCTTTTTATTTAGCTGTTGCAGAACATGATGCTGGCACTTCTAAATTAATTTATGTCATTGAATAAATTAAAAGGTTTAATATTTCTCGGATTTAGTGAAAAAAAGAAAAAACCGAAGCTTTGAAATTTCAAAACTTCGATTTTTTTTTTAAATCATAAGGTCTATTCCTTCTCCAAAGAATTGTTTTCTGTTTTCAGCTTCAACCAATTTTAATAAAGATTTTTAATTTTCTTTAAAAGACAAATACATATTTTCTAACTGTCCAATTGGTTTTGAATTTAGAATTGTGTAATCTTGATATTCAAAAAATCAACTTCGAATACTACCATAAAATGCAGACTTCCAATTTTAAATTAATTACTATAGTCGAAATTAAAATCAAATATCCTTTTTTAGTTGAGGATGAAAAATTCGATTATTTTGACGAATGGGAAAATGAAGATTTTTTTCTTACTGCAGATGAAGATGTCAATTTTGAAGGGAATTTTTATATAGATCTTTATGAAGATAAAGAGAAAAAATGGTTAACCAATTTGCTAAATCTTCCAACTAAAAAGATCGAAGAAATAAGAATTGAAGGCATTTTTATAAATGGAAATTTCTCTGTAAATGGTTCAATTATTAATGCCGAAGGCGATTATGGCCCGTATGTTTTCATTAGCGGAAGCGTAAATTGTCAAAGTCTTTTGCTTGGTGGGGCGAATGTTGAAGTAAAAGGAAATGTTACAGCACAAGAAGTCGTGATGACGTATTATAATCATGGAAGTTTTAATTGTTCGGGTTCTATAAATTCTCCAGTTTTTATCGTTACAGATCATAATACAGTATTTGCAGAAAGAAAAAATGATTTGTTTTATTATAATGATAGAGATGAAATTGATCCTAAAAATGAATGCGAATATGACGATGAAACTGACGAAGAAATTATTTCAAATGAACTCCGAAAATTACTCGATAATCAGTTAATTGAAACTTTTGAAGAATTGGAACGTGATTTGGCAAGAGGAGAATGGGTTTTAAAACAAAATAATCCGCCCGCTAAAACTTATGAATATTGGCGTGATCGCGTTTTGGCAAATTACAGAGATCTTAAACTCGTTCCGAAGCAATTTAAAACTGAAGAACTTTGCAATTTGGCTTTAAATATTACATTTCATGCTTTGCCTTTCATTGGTCAGGATTTGATAACTTCTGAGCTTTGCGAAAAATTAGTCAGTAAAGATGGTTTTGCGATTCAGGTAATTCCTGATGAATTTATTACAAAAGAATTTTGTTTTAGAGCAGCTCAAAGCGGTACAATGCTGAGATTAATTCCGTCAGCATATTATTCGGGAGAATTGGTTCTATTGGTTTTCAAAAACGGAAAACATGAACCCGATATTAATGATGTTCCTGCTCAATTTATAACAGAAGATCTTCTAATAGAATATGTGAAAATTGGAAAAGGATTATGGCTGGATAAAGCCTGCAAACAAAACGGAATTGATAAATTGCAGGTTTTAAAACTAGTAATCGATTCTGGAATTAAATATTTAGATAATATTTTTGGAAATCATTTCAGTAAAGAAACCGTTGATTATGCTTTTTCGGTTTATAAAAATCAAGAGGAGTGGGGTAAATATATTCAAAAATACAAACAGAAATTTGAACGACTTGAGAAATGAAAGAGCTATTAATTGAAAGTAAAGGGATAAAAACTAGCGAGTATTTTATACCGCCTTTTGAACTTAGAAAAGGAGAACTGCTTCTCATTCACATATACGGAACAGCTTACTTTTATGAAATGAAAGCTGAGTTAACAGATATTTTTACAGGAAAAATACAACATGAAAATGTAAAGGTAGTAAAGCCCTTAACTTTTGCAGAGAATTTTAAAGAGTCAAGATTTGAACGTATTTTTAGTTCTATAACAGTAAGTAGATACTTAAAAAGAAATACAAATTTGAATGAAGACTCAGAGCCAAAAATCTTTGAAGAAAATGGTATTTCTAAAAATGACAAAGTAAAAAACCTTGATTATAGTCAAAAGAAGTTACTTTCTTTATATTCAGTTTTTACGAAAACAAAAAATATAGTTTTTGATTTAAGTGGAGAAGGTCCTGTTGGATCTATAAAAACATTTGATTTTGTTAAAGATCAAATTAAAAAAGATGGTGCCGCAATTTTAATTGATTGGGCGGGAAGTGATGTAAAAGATAAATGTTCAAAAGTTATTACTATTGAATGGCTTATTGAGCCTAGAAACAGGAATAAAAATTAATTAATAACAACTTTAATTCAAAGATGAAATTTAAAACAGCACTACTTTTGTTGATTTTAATAATTTTTGTGAGTTGCAAAAAAGATTCTTTTGCATCTATAAAATTAAAAGTTGAGTTTGAAGATAAAACAAATAAAGAACTTCCCAGAATATATTGGATTTCAGTTTATAAAGATGAAAAACTATTTAAGAAATATGGGAGATTTAAAAAACCTTACATTGAAAAAGAACTCGTAATTGATAGTTTGTCAAATGGAACTTACAGATTCGTATATGAAAATTTTCTAAATCAGCAGATGCAGAAAACAATTGAAATAACCGAAAGTAGAGTTTATCAGGTTTCAATTCATCCCGATTATTCAAAATATACTGATTTTATTAACGAATCGTTTGTTAAGAATTTAAAGGACAATCAGAAAGTGGAATTATGTTTTGAGAGTTTGGGATGTTTTCATTCTATGGCAACTATTGTTGAAATAAGAAAAGAAGAAGAAAAATATTATTTTATCAGTAGAGGAATCGAAAAAAAACTCAGCCAAAAAGAAGTAGATGCGATTGTTAAAATGGAATGCGAGTTAAATCTATTGCAATCAGGAGGTTGTACGACAAAAGATCACTATATAATTAAATTTGAAAATCAAAAAAAAGAATATTTTGACAGAACTTGCGCTTGGTATGGTTGGAAAAATATGTTTGAACAGATTGATTTGAAGAATAAAATCTAATTAACTCATAAGTTGAATGGAAAAGCTTGAATGTAAAATCAGAAAAATACAAAACGGCGACCTAGACTTCGTTTACAAAGCAATCTGCGAACTCGAAAATGAAGTTTTAGATTTTGAAGTTTTCGAAATGATCTTCAATGAAAATATTTCAAACCCAAAAAATCTGTATCTCATTGCTGAAAATGAAAATGTAGGTTTAGGTTTTATTAGTTTTCACACCCAAAATCTGCTGCATCATTGCGGATTGGTTGGTGAGATTCAGGAGTTTTTCATTCATAAAAAATATCGCGGACAAGGCGTTGGACGATTATTGATAAATGAAATTTTAAATTATTCAGAACAGCATAATTTAAAAAGTATTGAAGTAACGACAAATAAAAAGCGAGTTGAGAATGTAGCGATTTATGAGAATCTTGGTTTTAGTTTGAGTCATAATAAGTTTACGATTTATAAATAATTTATAGAATTATCAGTCTAGTTTGTCATTTCGACCGAAGGGAGAAATCTTCGCGAGAAGCTCGACAAAGATTGGCTTGTTGGAACGGAGTTACTTGCGAAGATTTCTCCCTTCGGTCGAAATGACAAGATTGTGAAAAAAAAACAGTAGAATGTATAAACTAAATCCATCAATAAAGCATCATTTAGTAATTGCCATTCTAATAAGTTTATGGCTTTTTGTTTTTGCTTTCATTATAAGGCCCTTTGACGACGGAACTATAAATTTCAGAGCGTGGTTTTTAATCAGTTTTGGGTTTAGTGTTATGGCTTTTTTATGTTATTGTCTTTTAGCTGTTATTCAAAAAAACTTTTACAAAAGAATAGGGAAGTGGAATATTAGTTTAGAAATAATAGCCATTTTTCTGTTTCATGGATTGTATTTAATTGGAGTTTTTGCCTTTTATAAAAGCCCAATTTTAAATGGCGGATATACTTTTTTAGAATTCTTTTCTGTAATCTTTATAAAAGTCGCTCTAATCATAACTCCTGTGATTATTCTCGCACGAAGATATTTAATCAAACTCATTCTAATAAAAGATGATGTTTTAATATTTAAAGGCGAAAACAGATTAGACATTCTAAAAATCAATAAATCCGATTTAGTCTGTATTTCGAATGCGCAGAATTATGTTGAGATTTTTTATCTGGAAAATGAGAAACTTCATTCGAAACTTATTCGATCTTCGCTCAAAAAAGTTCAGGACGATTTTGATTTTTTAGTGCAAATTCATCGTTCGCATTTAATAAATCCGTCGCATTTTAAATCTTGGAGAAATGCAAATACAATTATTTTAACTCAAATAGAACTTCCGGTTTCGAGAAATTATAGAGATGTTTTATTGGCATTGTAATTTTGTACCTAAAACAATGCATTTCGTACCTAAGTCAGTAGAATAAGGCTTTCAGGTGAATTTTCATTTTAGTTTTGCTTCATCAATTTTAAAAATAAATTATGAAAACAAAACATCTTTGCCTGCTTGGACTATTATTTTTCCTGATCAGTTATTTATTCTTTGCTAAAATTTTACCCAATTTTCAAAAACCAATTGATCTCGCACATTGGTTTAATTTAATCGGCTCTTGTTTGTTATTGTCATTTAATGACGTTTTTCCGAAATTCACTTTGAGTTTTTTTGCTTCAATTGTAACAGCTTTTGGAGTTGTCGCACACATTGGACTTTGTACAATTGATTTTGTAATGTCGAGTTACGGAAATAATGAAATTGCAAAAGAAGCACTAAGCCATCAAATAAGTAATTCACCAGAAATTTTCTATCCTTTTATTGCAATTGGGCCTTCATTACTTTTTATTGGTTTAACGATGCATGCTTTGCGTTTTATTAAAACACATTTTGTTATTGTTTTAATGATTATTTTGAGTTCAGCATCAATTGGATTTTCATTTTTTGTTTTGAAAGATGGAATTTATATGTTTTTGAGTTGTCTGGTTTTTGTTTTCGGATTGGGATTTTTGCTTTTTGAGAAGAAAAAGTTATTGTGAAAGACTAAATATTAAACATAGGATTTGTATATTGTCTTTATTTTATGAAAATTATGAATAAACGTTCAATTGCTGTCTTTTTTATGTTGCCTTTAATAGGAATGCTTTCTTGTAATTCAAATAAAAAAGAAGAGAATAAGGATTTGCAGTGGGACGATATTGAAATTCAGACTAAAAATCAAAAAATAGTTATTTATAAAAAAAGTGATACAGCAACTTTTGATGAGGCGATTTACGAAAAAGTGAAGCGTAAGGGCTATTCATCCGCTTATAAATTAGATACGATTCAAAAGAAAATATTTGTAATGACTGTTTCAGAACGAGATAGTGTTTACAAATACGCACACCGAATAATATCTAAGCCTGTTTTTACTGATGTAATGGCAACTTGTTATGCAGGATATGTTTTGGTAAAAATAAGAGATAGACGAACCACTTTAATGTGTGAATACGAATCAGTAGGAGAATGGTCAACGGTCAATAATGATACAAAGAAATTATATGATTTGTTAAAAACAAAAATCGATATTGCAAAACAGTAATATTTTTGATTATTGAAGTAAGCAAGTAATTTATAAATTGATAAAAGTAAATTGAAAAAACATATAAAATACTTAATCGCACTCTTTCTGACTTTTGTCGTGATTGCGGGCGATGGTACTTTATATTCTCAATCTAAATCGGCAGAATATTATCAGTCTTCGTTTGTAGTTTTAAGAAGAGAATTAAATCTTAAGAATTCTCGTTTATATAAATTCGGACAAGCTGTTTCTTCTGAAAAAACAAGATTTTCAATTGTT
This sequence comes from Flavobacterium sp. CFBP9031, assembly GCF_034044945.1. Lineage (NCBI taxonomy): Bacteria > Pseudomonadati > Bacteroidota > Flavobacteriia > Flavobacteriales > Flavobacteriaceae > Flavobacterium > Flavobacterium sp. CFBP9031. Next base: position 197,163 of record NZ_JAXCWF010000009.1, on the reverse strand, counting down.
TTGAATTTTCTTAAAACCGAAAATGTCTTTACTTTCCAAATCAAGGAATTGCTGAAACTTCAAAACCTGCTTTATCAAAAGCTAACTTCATTTATAAATCAATCTGTTTTTATAAATGAAATAATCACTTCAAAAGACTTCGCTAAAAGTTTATACAGCGCTTAAGAAATTTATTTCTGAGCATAGATGATTCAATAATGTCTAATCATTTATCATTTTCAAAATGTATAAACAAAATAAAAATTCTCGCTTGGAGCAATCTAAGCGACCGCTTCTTCATTGGATAAAAAGGAAATTTATAATTATAATAACAGCTTTTATGCTAGGAATGGCAAACGGAATGCATACGGAAGATACTAGAATTAAAGGAAATCAAAATTATACTGAACAGCATAAAAAAGATTGATTTTTTAATTAGAAAATATGTCAATGTGATAATTAGAGAATTTCTTGTTGGAATTTAAATAATTAATCGGTTTAAATTTTAGCCGTGACCTTTGTCAAAGTTTTAAACTTTGACAAAGTTTTTTTGCGCAATCTTGTCATTTCGACGAAGGAGAAATCTTCGCAAGTAACTCCGCAACGAAAATCAATCTTTGTAGAGCTACTAACGTGTCCTTCGACTTCGCTCAGGATGACAAACGGTATGGTATAAAAACAAAAAACCGAAGCAAGTGCTTCGGTTTTTATTTGGAATTTGGAATTTCAAATATTGGAATTTAATCCACCCATTTATAATATCTCGCTCCAATCAAAACAGGGATCTCTTTTTCGATTCTATCTAAAACCCATTCGTTTTTAGGAGTTCTTACACTCTGTTTTTGTTCTTTTTTATGAAGACTTTCGTAAGTATTGAAATCAATTTCAATGCTTTCAGCTAAATTTTCAAAAAGCTTTACATTTTCCAAAGCCGATTTCCATTCTTGCTGGATAGTTCCTTCAAAAACTTTCGATTTCGATCCGCTTCCGTAAGCTAAGAAACCGAATTTGGTTCCGGCAACTTCTTTGTTTGTGTCATAAAAATGAGCCAAAGTCGACAACAATCCCATGAAAATAGATCCTGTGTAAAGGTTTCCTATTAAAGAAGAAGCCAATTCTGCAGGTTGTAATTTCTCAGTTACAAAACTTCTGTAATCATCCGATTTTGCTACTTCTTTAATTTTTGTCTGATAATCTGCTGGCGCAATATCATCGGCAATAATTTTTTCGGCACTGTCTAAAGCGTAGATTTCAGATAACATTCTTCTTCCTTGGAAAGAATAGGGCAAGTGCATCACGATACTATGCCAAGTATTGTATAAAGTTTCAGTAGTGTTTTTTAATTTTTTGAATGAAAAGTAAGCATTTCGCGTACGATCCATATAACATTGATTCGAATATTGTCCGTCAAAAACTGGCTGATCTTTATGAATTTCAATTTCAGCTTCTAAATTATCAAACCAAGAATCGTTGTTGGCGTTTTTAGTGATTTCTTCTTTAGAAATTGTTCTATATGGTTTAAAGAAGTCGAAAACACCTTTTGTGCTTGTTGCCCAATTATCATCAAAAGCAATAATTTTCGGATCTGCAGTAATCAGCATTGCCACCGCTCCAGCACCTTGTGTGTATTCCCCTCCAGAATTTAAATCGTATTTTGCAAAATCAGACGTAACTACAATTGCTTTTTTATTTGGATTTAATTTTACAAAATCAAGACAGTTTTGCAAAGCGTCTACACCGCCAATACAAGCAAAAGTAAAATCCACAACATCGCATTCTGATAATGAATCTTCACCAAATTTCTGCTCCATTAAACTAATTAGATAAGAAGCAATGGGTTTAGAACTGTCAATGCCGCTTTCGGTACCAACATAGATTCGACTGATTTCTTTTAAGTCAATTTTATTATCAATGATAAGTTTTGTTAAAGCATTTGCTCCAAAAACAACCGCATCCTGATGTGCGTCTGGGAAAGTCATTTTTATTAGACCAAGACCTTTTTCTAGTTTATCGGGTTCAATATTTCTGGCAACAGCCAAAGTTTTTATGGGTAAATGTATGTTTGCTACGTCAAATGAAATAGCATCAATTCCTGTTTTCATTCTTATTTTTTTGAGCCGCTAAAGGTAAAACTATGTTGTGGAATGACAATTTTTTACTTTGATAAAATTTTGATGACCCTACACTTTTGAAGAAAACAAATCAAAACTTCCAATAAAATAATAATATCATAAATTTTTGGTAATCTACTTAGAGTCGAAATCCTTGATTCTGTTTTACAAAACAATGATTTGAGGTTTTCTATAGTGAATTATTTTTTATCAGTTTTAATTTTGTACGTAAAAATACGTAGAATTGCGCTATTTTAAAATCATTATAAATAACAGCGAAATGGTTGTAGTTCTTTTGTAATTGAGTTATTTTTGTCTAATTTTTTAAAACAAACTACTTAACACTTATGGCACAATCTGCACTATTGAATGCTTCCATCTTAAAGAAAGTAGCTATGGCTCTTTCGGGAATATTCTTAATCACGTTTTTAGCGCTGCATGTTTCCTTAAATTTTATTTCTATTTTGAGTGAAGATGTTTTTAACGAAGCTTCTCACTTTATGGGATACAATCCGCTGATACAATATGTAATGCAGCCAGTTTTGGCATTCGGAGTAATTTTCCATTTTGTAATGGGATTTATTCTTACCGCTCAAAATAGCGCGGCACGACCAATTGCGTACGCTAAATACAACGGAGCTGCAAACGCTTCTTGGAGTTCTAGAAATATGATTATTTCTGGATTGGTTATTTTGGCTTTCTTAGGATTGCACTTTTATGATTTCTGGTTTCCTGAAGTTAGCTATAAATATATAGCTGGTACGGCACCAGATGCTACGAGGTATTATGGTGAGTTAGTTCACAAATTTCATGACCCAATTCGTACGGCATTGTACTGTGTGTCATTTATCCTTTTAGGATTCCACTTGTGGCATGGGTTTGCATCTTCTCTTCAATCTGTAGGGATGCACAACAAGTACTCTAGATTTTTATCAAAAGTAGGTTACTGGTTCGCAGTTGTAGTTCCAGCGCTTTTTGTAATTATCGCTTTATTTCATCATTTCAATAATTAATATCAATTATAATGGCATTAGATTCAAAAATTCCAAATGGTCCTATAGCGGACAAATGGACAAATTATAAAGATCATATTAATTTAGTAAACCCTGCTAACAAACGTAATTTAGATATTATTGTAGTTGGTACAGGTTTAGCTGGAGGTTCGGCTGCGGCTACTTTAGCAGAGTTAGGATATAACGTAAAAGCATTTTGTTTCCAAGATTCTCCACGTCGTGCGCACTCTATTGCAGCACAAGGAGGTATCAACGCAGCAAAAAACTATAAAGGTGACGGTGACTCGATTTACAGATTGTTTTACGATACTGTAAAAGGTGGTGATTACCGTGCTCGTGAGGCAAACGTTTATCGTTTGGCTGAAGTTTCTGGTAATATTATTGACCAATGTGTGGCTCAAGGGGTGCCATTGGCTCGTGAATATGGCGGACTTTTAGATAACCGTTCTTTTGGAGGAACTTTGGTTTCTCGTACATTTTATGCACAAGGACAAACTGGACAACAATTATTGTTAGGAGCTTATTCTGCAATGAACCGTCAAATTGGTCGTGGAAAAATTAAAATGTACAACCGTCACGAAATGCTTGACATTGTAATCGTGAACGGAAAAGCGAGAGGTATTATCGCTCGTGACTTAATTACAGGAAAAATAGAAAGACATTCTGCTCACGCGGTAGTAGTTGGTTCTGGAGGATACGGAAACGTATTTTTCCTTTCAACAAATGCTATGGGAAGTAATGCAACAGCAGCTTGGAAAATTCATAAAAAAGGAGCATTTTTCGCAAATCCTTGCTACACACAAATTCACCCAACATGTATTCCGGTTTCTGGAGATCATCAGTCTAAATTGACTTTGATGTCTGAGTCTTTACGTAATGATGGTCGTATTTGGGTACCAAAAAACCTTGAGGATGCAAAAGCTATCCGTGAAGGAAAGAAAAAAGCAACAGATTTATCTGAAGACGAAAGAGATTATTTCTTAGAAAGAAGATATCCAGCTTTTGGTAACTTAGTACCTCGTGACGTTGCATCTCGTGCGGCTAAAGAGAGATGTGATGCTGGTTTTGGAGTTAACAAAACTGGAGAAGCAGTTTACTTAGATTTCGCAGCAGCTATCAAACGTTACGGAACTGAAGATGCTTATGTAAAAGGTTTAGATGATAAAGATGCTGCTTTGGTAACTAAATTAGGAGCTGCAATCGTGAAAAGTAAATACGGAAACTTATTCCAGATGTATTACAAAATCGTCGACGAAGATCCTTATACAACACCAATGATGATTTACCCAGCAGTTCACTACACAATGGGTGGAACTTGGGTTGATTATAACTTAATGACGACAATTCCTGGATGTTTCTCTATTGGAGAGTCTAACTTCTCTGACCACGGAGCAAACAGACTTGGAGCTTCTGCTTTAATGCAAGGTTTAGCTGATGGATATTTCGTATTGCCATATACTATCGGAGATTATTTAGCTCCAGATATTAAAATGGGAGAAATTTCTACAGACTTGCCAGAATTCGTTGAAGCTGAAAAAGCGGTTGTAGATCAAATCAATAAATTTATCAATAACAACGGTAAACATTCTGTAGATTATTTCCATAAAAAACTTGGAAAAATTATGTGGAATAAAGTAGGTATGGCTCGTAACGCTAAAGGTTTAACTGAAGCTATCGAAGAAATTGCTGCTTTACGTGAAGAGTTTTATAAAGATGTAAAAGTGCCAGGAAGCGCTTACGAATTTAATCAGGAATTAGAAAAAGCAACTCGTGTTGCCGATTTCTTAGAATTAGGAGAATTGTTCGCGAAAGATGCTTTACACCGTAACGAATCTTGTGGAGGTCACTTCCGTGAGGAATACCAAACAGAAGAAGGAGAAGCACTTCGTGATGACGAAAACTTTGCATATGTTGCAGCTTGGGAATACAAAGGAAAACCAAGTGATGCAGTATTACACAAAGAACCTCTTAACTACGAAAACATTAAATTAGTTCAAAGAAGCTATAAATAGTATTTAGAAAAGTCTTAATACTTTTTTCTTAATACTTAATACTTATACAAAATGAAACTTACATTAAAAATATGGCGTCAAAAAAACGCTCAAGATAAAGGAGGGATTGTAGAATATCCTATTGACGGAATCGAGCCGGACATGTCTTTCCTTGAAATGTTAGATGTTCTTAACGAAGGTCTAATTAACAAAGGAGAAGAACCAGTAGCATTTGACCACGATTGTCGTGAGGGAATCTGCGGAATGTGTTCTTTATTCATCAACGGAGAAGCGCACGGACCAGACAGAGGTGTTACAACTTGTCAATTACACATGCGTATGTTTAAAGATGGAGATACAATTTTTATCGAGCCATTTAGAGCAAAAGCTTTCCCTGTAATTAAAGATTTAGTGGTTGATAGAAGTTCTTTTGACAGAATTCAACACGCAGGAGGATTTATCTCTGTAAATACTTCAGGAAATACAATCGACGCGAATACTATTCCGGTTAACAAAGACGATGCAGATAAATCATTTGATGCTGCCGCTTGTATTGGTTGTGGAGCTTGTGTTGCGACTTGTAAAAACTCTTCAGCAATGTTATTCGTTTCTGCAAAAGTTTCTCAATATGCATTATTGCCACAAGGTAAAGTTGAAGCAACGGATCGTGTTTTACACATGGTTCACCAAATGGATTTAGAAGGTTTCGGTAACTGTACAAATACAGGAGCTTGTGAAATAGAATGTCCAAAAGGAATTTCGCTTGAAAATATCGCACGTATGAACCGTGAGTATTTAGCAGCAAGCTTGAAAGGATAATACGCAATTTAGTATATTTTAAAAACGCTTCCGTTACGACGGAAGCGTTTTTTTGTTTCTATTCATAATACAATTGCGAAGCGCTTATTTCTTCTTTCTTTTGACCTTCTTTCTGAATGAAACAATTTAAAATTGTGCCTCCAGTTAAGTCAAAATAACTAATGTTGAGCTTGTGAAAACCTTTTTCTAGTTTAACAGCGCCATAAGCTTCATTTGCCCAATGAATGTTGTCATTATTTACAATGAGCTCATCATCTATAAAAAGCTTCGATCCGTCGTCTGAAAGTGTCGAAAAAGTATAATTTCCTGTTTCTGGAATAAAGATATATCCGTTGAATTTTAAACCGATATAACGCTCTAATTTCGTTTTCCATTTTTCAGCACTTATTTTGCCATCTAAAATTCCTGAAGAAACAGGTTTTGAAAGTTCTAAATCTTGAACCTGCGAAAAATTCCCAGTAAAATATTCATATTTCAAACCATTCTTTTTAGGTTGAATTTTCAAAGCAGGTTTTAAATCTGGATTTCGAACAATGATTTTATTGATAGAACTTCTTTTACCGCTTTCGCTAATTTGAATCGTTTTGATGATTCGATATTCTCCTTTCGGAATATTTATGGCGACAGGGTTTTGATGCAAATTGGCTGTTTCATCAGGATTATAATCATCAATCGTATAAAATATCTTTCCGTTTTTGATGGTTGGTTTTAAATCTAAAATATATTTTGATGCAATTAAAGCTGATTCATCAGCACCAAAAGGAGTTGGAACTTTATACAATCTATTTTGCAATTCCAATTTTTCTAAATGATAAGGCAGTTGATTTTGAAGAAAATGATCGTAATTTTTGTTTTGAGGTTCTGTCCAAGCAATTTCTGCTAAAGCCAAAACACGCGGATAAAGCATATAATTCAATTTTGCTGGGTTAGTTAAATATTCAGACCAAAGATTGGCTTGAACTCCGATAATATATTTTTGTTCTTCAACAGATAAACTATCAACAGGAGTTGGATTGTAATTGTACACTTTATCCAAAGTGCTCAATCTGCCTACGGTAAGCGGTTCGTTTGGCGAATAACCTTGATTGTAATCAAAATAAACCGTTCCTTCTGGAGTCATTACAACCGGATGTTTCAGTTTTGCTGCATGAATTCCGCCTGATTCTCCTCTCCAAGACATAACAGCTGCGTTAGGTGCGAGTCCGCCTTCGAGAATTTCATCCCAACCAAAAATCTGTCTTCCATTTGCATTCAAGAATTTTTCAATTCTTTTGATGAAATAACTCTGCAGTTCATGCTCGTCTTTCAAACCTAGATCTTTGATTCGTTTTTGACAATTTGGACAAACTTTCCATCTTGTTTTTGGACATTCGTCTCCTCCCACATGAATGTTTTTACTTGGAAACAAAGCCATAACTTCTGTTAAAACATCCTCTAAAAAAGTAAAAGTTTCGTCTTTTCCTGCACAAAAAACATCTTCAAAAACTCCCCAAGATTCTACCACTTTATAATTTCGATCTGGAAAGCAAGCCAAATTTGGATAAGCAGTAACCGCCGCCGACGCATGCCCTGGCATTTCGATTTCTGGAATTACATTCACATAATTCTCTTCGGCAAATTTTACAACTTCTTTGATTTCTTCTTGCGTATAAAATCCTCCATACGGATTTCCGTCAAAGAAAAAAGGAGTTCTTTCGAATTTATTTCCGACTAATGTCTGATTTCTTTTCGATCCGATTTCAGTTAGTTTTGGATATTTTTTAATCTCAATTCTCCAACCTTGATCGTCGGTTAAATGCCAATGAAAATTATTTAATTTATAACTGGCCATTTGTGCAATAAAATCTTTTATAACAGTAACAGTGAAGAAATGACGGCAGACGTCTAAATGCAAGCCTCGGTAAGAATATCGCGGTTGATCTTCGATAATTACGCATGGCAATTTTATTTCAGTATAAATTTTGTTTGGAAGGAGCTGCAATAAAGATTGAACGGCATAAAAAAGTCCTTCTTCTTGACCAGTAATTGTAATTTTATTCGGAGTAATTTCAATTTTGTATCCTTCTTTTGACGAAAGATTTTTGCTTGAATCAAATTCAATTTTAAGATTCGATTTTTTCGAATTGGCTTTCGCATTCAATACTGATTCTAAAATTTTAGCCGATTTTAATTCCTTTTCACTATAATTTTTATTTTTAAAATTAATCTGTACTTTTCCATTTATCCGAATGCTATCTCCAGTCAATTTGTACAAATTTGGAGCGGGGATAATAGAAATGTTTTGTTGGGAGTTTTGTGCTTTTCCGTTTAAAAAAGAAAGAACAAAAAATAAAAAAAGGAATTTTTTCATAGGAGAAAAACTTTAGATTTTTATTAAAAACAGTTTTAAAAACATTAAAATGCTTTTAAACTAATTTATTGAAAATTTTTATTGCCAATACGGCTTTTGGTTTCGATGAATTATTTGATGAAATGTTTATTTTTGTAATTAGAAAAAAACAATCGGCATGAGCACTGAAAATGAAGTTTTAAATTACAGTAAAGAAGAACGTAAAAATCATATTCTAAAAGAGATCAATTTGCACACGCGTGTGAGTTTTGAAACTCTTTCGGCTAAACTTGGTGTTTCCGAAGATACTGTTCGTCGTGATATTAATGAACTTGACGCTGACGCACTTTTAATTAAAGTAAAAGGCGGCGCCATGACAAAAGGATATCACTATTCTTCATCAAACCAGACTTATGCTGTCGAAGCTAAACAAGTTATTGCACAAAAAGCGGTTGGCCTTCTTCATGACGGAATGGTTTTAATTGTTGATGGCGGAACTACCATTCGAGAGTTCATCCGATTAATTCCAAACGATCTTAATTTAACTGTTTTTACGATTACGGCTTTAACTGCGGTTCAGCTTTTAGACAAACCTAATATTAAAACGATCATGATTGGCGGAAGCATTTCTTCTTATAGTCAGATGTGTGTGAGCGGAGAAGCTTTTCATCAATTGGCCAACATAAAAGCAGATCTTTTGGTTTTAGGAACAAATGCTTTAGACGTAGACGGCGGTTATTCTGATTCTGATTGGGAAACCGTTCAGGTAAAAAAAGCAATGATTCAGGCTTCTAAAAAAACGGCAGTTTTGACTATTACAGAAAAATTAAATACAGTTCTTAAAATGAAAATTGCTAATTTATCTGAAGTGAATTATGTAATTACCGAAGAAGAACCCAATCACGAAAAATTACAGAAATACAAAAGCGCCGTTCCAAGTCTGATTGTGATCTAATCCCAATGTTTCACTAAAAAATCAATCCAATTTTGATGAAAGATCTTTTTTATATCTTCATCAGAATAACCGTGATTTTTAAATATCAGAACCAATTTTTGTAAATCAGCAATCGTATCTAAATCATACGGGCACTGTTCTGTTCCAAAAGCGCCATCTAAATCAGAACCAATTCCAATATGATTTGCATTTCCCGCAAGCTGGCAAATATGATCCATGTGCTGAAAAGCAGTTTCTAAGCTGCAATTCATTTTTTTAGGATCAGAAATTCCTCTTTCCCAATTTGGAACCATCATCCAAGCATCTAAAGCACCGCCAATAACGGCTCCTCTTGAAACTAAAGCTTGGATCATTTCATCGCTATATTGCCTATTATGATCAACTAAAGCCCTGCAATTGTTGTGGCTTGCCCAAACTGCGCCGTTAAAATGATTCAAGGCCTGCCAAAAAGCATCGTCGCACAAATGCGTTGCATCGAGAATAATATTTAAACGCTCCATTTCTTTCAACAAATCAATTCCGTTCTGATTCATTTTTCCAGTTGCATCCGTTCCGTTTGCATATCGGCCTGGACCATAATGTGCAGGACCAACAGCTCTCAATCCGTAATGATAAGCTTTTTCGAGATAAGAAACATTAATAATAGAATCGGCTCCTTCCAAACTTAATATATATCCAATTGGTTTTTTGTCGTTTGGAGTTCCATCATTCCATACATTAAAATGATTTAAAAGCGATTTTTTGTCTGTAATCTGCGTCATTTCTCCTGCTTCTTCCATGCTTTTATACCACGCAAGTTGACCTTGTGTTTGTGCCCAAGCTTGTTCTGGAGAATTCCACCCCGGAATTATGCTGTCAGGTTTTACAAATCGTGCAATTTGAGTGGCGACCACAATTCCGATATTTCCTTTTCTTAGATCAGGAAAAGAAACCGTGGCGCGTTCGCGATCTGGTTTATCGGTCATTCCTTTTTCTAAGTTTCGTAAAGTCGGAACATCGTTTCTCAGATCTCGATTCCATTCCATCGCATTCATGCTGAGATCTAAGTGGGCATCTAGTATAAACATAGGATTTAAAATTTAAATAGTATTTTTTCGGCCTCGGGCGCCAACTGGCCATTGCGCGTAAATTTGCTGTTTTTTGTTTACTGCCTGAAGATTATCGTACAAAGCTACAGTAGGGCAGACATGATAAGGTCCAGCATAAATAATATCGCCAATTTCATATTCGTTTTGGCCTTTATTTTCAAGAATCAAATGTTCTTCTGAATGTGCGGTTGGAATCAAATTTTCATCATTTAGAATGGTCAATCTTTTGTCAATCGGATTTTCAGATGAAACGGCTTTATAGCCAATATCTACGCAAAATGTGTTTTTAGTCGGTTTAGAAATAATAGTTCCAACGATTACTAAAGCAGGTTTGAAATCTTGTTCGGATAAATGAATTTGATAATTCGAATCCCAAAAAACAAAAGTTCCCGGACTGCATTCTACATTTTCCTGCGCTGCATAAAACGGAAAAGTATTAGAACCGCCAGCGACAATTTTAAAGTTTTCTGCTTTATTAATAATCTGTTCAAAAGACTTAGAAGCTTCTGAATTTCTTTCTTCAACAGTTCCTTTTATATGGCCGTCATAAATATGGATTCCTTCAAATTGAATGTTTTTTAATTGTAAAATGGAATCAATTAACCCTGTCCAATTTTCTGAAATCGAAAAACCAGTTCGGTTCATTCCTGTATTTAAATCCAAATAAACGGAAAGAACCAGATTATTTCTTTTGGCAATTTCATTTAAATCTGAAGCTGTTTTCAGATTGTCTACAATAGTTGAAAAATGAGTTTCAGGGAATTTTTTAATTAATGAAATCCATCTTTCCGCTTTTAATCCAACAGGCTGATACGCTAAAAGAATGTCTTCAATTTGCTGATTTGCAGCAAGCTCTGCTTCCGAAATTGTAGCGCATTTTATTTTCTTAATGTTGTAAATTTTAAAAAGCTCTAAAACTTCGGCATTTTTATGTGTTTTTATATGCGGACGCAATCTTTGCGTGTCGCCTTTCACATAAGAAATCAACTTTTCGATATTTTGACGTACTCGATCTTCGTAAACTGCTAAAAACGGAGTGTCGATAAGAGTTTCGGATTTTATTTCCCACCAGTTCTTTTGCATGGTTCTTGGTTTTTAGCTAGTTGTAAAACATTGAGTTTTATTTAAGCACATAGAAACATAGATTTTGGAGGCTGTTTAAGGCGTTTCACTTTCCATTAATAAGAAAATGACTTGTCTCATTTATTTCAATCTTTAAAAATTCAAATAATAAAAACCTATGTTTCTATGTGTTTAAAATAATGTGTTAGGAAAAAATTAGTGCAATTCAAAAAGAGCTTCAACTTCGACAGGAATATTATCAGGAAGCGAACCAAATCCGACTGCGCTTCTTACTCCGATTCCGTTTTCTTGCCCCCAAACTTCTGCAAATAATTCGCTGCATCCATTAATTACATACGGATGTTTTAAGAAATCAGAAGTGCAATTCACCATTCCGAGAACTTTGATCACTCTTTTTACTTTGCTTAAGCTTCCAAAATTGGTTGCGATTGTAGAAAGCATAGTTAGTCCAACTTGTCTTGCTGCTAATTTTCCTGCTTCAATATCCATATCTTCTCCAATGCGTCCGATGATTAAAGATTTATCGTCTTGTACAGGTCCATGTCCTGAAAGATACAGGTATTTGCCGTCTACTAAATAGGGTTTGTAAATTCCTAAAGGCTGTGGAGCAGGAGGAAGAGACAAACCTAGGCTTTCGAATTTTTCTTGCGGATTTAAACTCATGATTTTAATGTATTAAAGCGTTTAAAATAAATATAAATACAATTCCTAAAACAGAAACCAAAGATTCCATTACGGTCCAGGATTTAAAAGTGTCTTTTAGGCTAATGTTGAAATATTCTTTGAACATCCAGAAACTCGGATCGTTTACATGCGAACACATTAAACTTCCAGCACCGACAGAAAGTACAAAGAGATTGGGGTCTAGATCGTTTGATTGTAGTAAAGGTAACAAAACGCTCGCAGTCATTAAACCTGCGGCAGTTGCAGAACCAACACAAATACGAATGATGGCGGCCATCATCCAGGCTAATAAAAACGGATGAATATTGACTTGGTTTAAAGTTGTAACAATAGTTTCGTTTACGCCACTTACAATCATAACTTCTTTTAAACAGCCCGCACCACCAACAATTAGGACAATTAAAGCAACATCTTTTATCGCTTGTGTATAATCGTCCATAACAGATGACATGCTTCTATTCATTTTAATTCCTAATGTGTAAGTGCATAAAAGAAGTGACAAAAGCATAATGATACTCGGGTCTCCAATAATTTTGCAGATAGCGATTAGTTTTTCATTATCTGAAATTAAAGGTAATAGAGAAGTAATCGTTAATCCGAAAACGGGAAATAAGGCAGAGAATAAACTCAATCCAAAACTTGGCAATTTCCCTTGATTGGTTATTTCTTCGACATTTAAAATTTCATGATCCGATTCGGTTTTGATGTTTTTAAAACGAGTTGAAAACCATAATCCTGCAATTAAAATGGTCGGAATGGCGACTATGATTCCGTAAATTAAAACCAAACCGATATCTGCTTTTAAAATACTGCTCAATGCCATTGGTGAAGGATGAGGCGGAAGAAAACCATGTGCCACAGAAAGTGAAGCCAGCATTGGAATCCCTAAATATACTTTTGATAATTTAAATTGATGCGCAACAGAAAAAATCAGCGGAACTAAAAGTACAAATCCAACGCTATAAAAAAGCGGAATTCCGATTATAAATCCAGTAATCATTAAGCCCAAACGAACGTATTTTCTTCCCGTCCAATTCATAACTGTTTTGGCGATTACATTTGCGGCTCCAGACGAAACGGCCAATTTTCCGATACATGTTCCAAAAACAATAATTAAAGTAATAGATCCGAGCATTTCGCCAAGACCTTTTTGCAAAACTGGAGAAATCGTTTCTATTGGCAAACCAAGAAAAAGTGCAGCCAAAAGGGAGGTAATGATAAACGCGATAAACGGATTAATTTTGAACCAAGCAATCTGTAAAATCAAGAAAATAATGCATGCAGTGAGTATGAGAATGCTCATGATTGGTGGTTGGTTTTTAGTTAGTTATAATTGTGGTTGGAATTCCAAATATATAAAATAATTCCACATGTCGCATTTTTTTTGCAAAAACTGCGTTTTTTTTGCAATTGCAATGTTAAAATTATTGAGAGATAAAGGATGGATAAGCTTATGTTTTCTACCTTTATATAAAAATTGATAAGATGAAAATTGCTTTAATCCAAACCGATCTTTTTTGGCAAGATGCCAGTAAAAACAGAGAAAATTTTGATTTGAAAATTGATGAAATTCAATCGGAAGTCAATCTCATTGTCCTTCCTGAAATGTTTTCGACCGGATTTACAATGAATGCTTCTGAGGTTGCCGAAACGATGCAAGGAGAAACGATTGAATGGATGAAATTGAAAGCAAAACAAAAAAATGCTGCCGTAACAGGAAGTGTTGTCATCACAGAAAACGAAAAGTTTTATAATAGGATGTTTTTTGTTTTTTCGTCAGGCGAATTTCAGTATTACGATAAAAGGCATTCTTTTTCTCTCGCCGGTGAAGACAAAGTGTACAGCTGCGGAAATAAAAAGGTAATTATAGATTATCTAGATTGGAAAATATTTCTGCAGGTTTGTTACGATTTGAGATTTCCGGTTTTTGTACGTAATGTAGAAAACTACGACCTTATTTTGTATGTCGCCAATTGGCCAAAAGTTCGCACCAATGCTTGGGATGCTTTGCTAAAAGCGCGTGCCATAGAAAATCTTTCGTATGTGGTTGGGGTAAATAGAATTGGTAATGATGCCCACGATTACGAACATATTGGTCATTCTCAAGCAATAGATTTTTTGGGCAATTATATTTTAGAGCCACAAGAAAAAAATGGTGTCTTTGTCGTAGAATTAGACAAAAACACCATGTATGAAACGCGTAAAAAATTAGACTTTTTAAGCGATAGAGATCAGTTTGAAATTAAGTTTTAAAAAGCTTTTCGTTTCTTTTCTGCTTCTTTTTTCTTTTTATCGTCTTCTTTCTTCTCCACTTCTGGATTAAAAGGAATGCTCAAGTCGATTGTTTCGTTCCGATCCCAATTGGCTCGGACATCAAATTCTTCTTGATTATAAAATACTTCTTCTGCGTATTTCTTTTCTAAGAAATTACCAGTGTCGTATTGTTTGTTTTTATTGTCGTCATAAATAATGCGTACAGTAAAAACATCAGGTTGCAATAGGTTGAATTCTAAAGTAGTTGCACCCTCAGAATATCCATCGGCCAACACTACATCTCCTTTTTTATTGGTCAATTCAACAATTATAGGAAAACGTTTGACATTTTTAAGAGTCAATATCAGATTTCCGTAATCGGCATGTTCTTTAGTGCTGAGTTTATAAGATAAAGTATCATTTGTCTTTTCATAAAAATCGGTCAAAGCACCTGGTAAGAAAGTGAAACTATATTTGTCCAAAGGCTCTTTTTTGAAATCGAAATATAATTTCTGTTCAAATTCATCATATTCTGTTGTATAAGGAACAGCAACAGAATCTTTATTAACCAAAGCGATTTTAGATTTGTCAAATTTTACCAATGGAGTTTCGGTTTCCAAAGTAAAACGTTCTCTAAAATTAATTTGGCCGTTTTGTACCGCTTTAATATTTAGAGTATCTTTTTTCAAGGCTTTAATCTTGAACGAAAATCTTTTTTTATAATCTCCTTTTTCAACTTCCATTGATAGCGAATCGGCTTTTATTGGTTTGTACCAAACTTGAAGCGAATCTTTTTTAGGAAACTGCGTTACGATAGTTTCAAGAACTTCGTCACCATTTTTAAGTGTAATTTTTGGTTTTGAATTTTTGAAATCCTGTTTTCCTTCATAAGGAAGAAACAAACGGTTTCCTGAAGCCTGAATAGGTTTGAAGGCTTTTAATGGCAACGTTTCTTTAAATAGCTCCACCTCATAAACCGTGTCCGTTGGAATTGTGATATAGCTTTTCAAAAATCCGATTTTATCATCTTTCGGATTAAATTTATTATTTGAACCTTTATCTTTTAAGGCTACCAAAAGATATTTTCCTTCTCTTAAATTTTCAAACTGAAAAGTTCGCATACTGTCCAAAGTGTTCGTAATGTAGCGCGGAAACTCTTTGTAAATGGTAGAATCTTTAAATTTATCATTTACTTCATATAACATTACAGAAACGAAATTGTCAACATACTTTCCGTACGAATCTTTGATTTTTCCGTTTAATTTAAGTGAATCAATGTGCGATCCTGTTGAGAAAATATACTTGAACTGATTTAAAGCATTTCCTTCGTTGTTATCCTGAATGGCTTGCCCAAAATTTAAACTATAAGTTGTGTTGGGCTGTAAAGTGTCTCGAAGCTCAATCTTTATAAATTTGCTAACATTCTGAGGCGTGATTAATGGCTCATTTTTTAAAGGAGGGGAAATAATCAGCTGTTTCTTAGTGTTTTTGAGTTTGATATATTCATCAAAATTTAAAGTAATAGTATTTCCTTTAAAATCGGTTGTAAAGTTTTTAGGAAAACTAGATACCAAAACAGGAGGTAACGTATCTTTTAAACCGCCGGTAATGCTGCCTCTTTTGGCGCAGCTTATCATGGATATTAGAATTACAAATGCAATGTATTTTAAGGTGTCTTTCAACATAACGGTTTTTCAATTTGATTGCACAAAATAACGATTATATTTGCTTTAATTGAAATTTTTTATCCATTTATTAGGATTTGCGACTTTTGGAAATCTTCAAATTTTTTAGTGTTTAAAATGCTATAATTTCTTACTTTTGAATTAAAATGTAATTTTCCTAAGTTTTGTTCAAACGATTTTTCCCAGTTTTGTTTCTCTTTTTAATGCTGTCATGCACTAAAAGTGAAAAGCCCGTAATCTCCTTTTATTACTGGAAAACAATCTTCAAGTTTTCTGAAACAGAAAAAGAAGCATTGAAAGAAAACAATGTTCAGAAACTTTATGTACGATATTTTGACATTGGAATTCATCCAGAATCCAATTTTCCGATTCCTATCAGTCCTGTTCGTTTTGAAGAAAATCCAAAAGAATATGCTATTGTTCCCGTTGTTTTTATTCAGAACAAAGTAATGCTCCAACCTAATCTTGATGTGAAGGATTTGGCACAAAAAACCTTTGATTTTATCGAACAAATCAATTCTAAAAATAAAATTGCTTGTCAAGAAATTCAAATTGATTGCGATTGGACCTTAAAAAGTAAAGAGAATTATCTGAAATTTATAGAAGTTTTTAAAAAGCTTTCGCAGAAGAAACTTTCAGCGACCATTCGATTGCATCAGGTGAAATATTTCAAAAAAACAAAAATTCCAAATGTCGATTCTGGAGTTTTGATGTATTACAATATGGGATCAATTGCGCCCGATTCTCTAAATTCTATTTACGATAAGAAAGTGGCAGACCGATATCTTAAAAGTTTAAAAAGATATCCGCTTCATTTAGATTTTGCCTTTCCAATTTATTCTTGGGGAGTTCATATTAGAAATAATAAAGTGATCGGACTTCGTTCTAAAATGAATAGTAGAGAACTAGAAAAAAATTCCAATTTTGAAAAAACAACTCCGATTTTTTTCAGGGTAAAACATTCCAATTATAAAAATGGTGTTTTTTATGAAGAAAACGATCTCTTGAAAATAGAAGAAATAAAACCAAAAGATTTAAAAGAAATGGCAGAAGATTTGCAAGATAATCTCGTAGAAAAGCCAAAAGAAATTATATTTTACGATTTAGACGAATTCAATTTAAACACTTATGAAAAAAATACTTTTAAGCAGATTATTTCTTGCTTCTAGTGCCGTTTTGCTTTCTGCATTCGGAATTATATATGCCTGTGCAGACGGAGATTGGGATTATTTAGGATCTTATAATTCAAATTTTACCCCAGAAACTTTTGCCGACAAATCGTATTCGCCTTTGTTTTTATCGGGTGGTATTTTTTACGGAATTGGTTTTGATACCCAGCATAATTCTCGTTTTAATAAAAATATAAAATCAGATTGGGCAGATTATTTAAAAGGAAAAGTTGATACCACAACTGTCAATTATTTTTTGATTGGTGATGAAAAGCCTAGATATTATTCTGATGATAAAAATACCATCAAAAATAAAGAAGAAATTGAAGGTTTGCATGTTTATTATAAAACGAAAAAAGAAAATAAAAGCACGCAAAAATGGGCCAAAAAGCTTAATCTGAAAGATGAGAAAGTAAAAAACTTTGTTGAGTTTCTGTATTTGGCTCAAAAAATAGAAACGGTTTCTATTGGAGACGATTATTGGAGCTACGATCCCGTTGTGGCAAAAACTTTCAATGATGCCAAAATGATTCAGTCGATAGAAAATGTATACAATACTTTATCAGATCCGTTTTTGAAAAACAGATATTGGTTCTTAACCATGAAAGCACGTTTTTATAGTAACGACAAGCAAAAAGCAATTGATTTTTTTAATAAAACAGAAAGTTCTGTTGCCAGAAATACTTTGTATTATCGCGCTTTAGCGTATGTTGCCGGAATTAATTATAAACAAAAAAAATACGCGACTTCGAACTATTTATATGCTCAGGTTTTTGATAAATGTCCAGAATTAAGAGTGGTTACAGCGTATAGCTTCAAGCCAAAAAACGAATCTGATTGGACTAAGGCTTTGGCGTTGGCAAAAGATAATAAAGAAAAAGCGGCGCTTTGGGCAATTCACGGATATTATAAAGACGAAAAACAGGCTATTGAAAAAATCTACGAGTTGGATCCTAAAAGCGAACATTTAAATTATCTGGGAACAAGATTGGTTAATTCGCTAGAGCAAAAAATAAATAATTCGTTTCAGACGGATGGGCAAGGAGAAAATCAGAAACCAAAACCACAAACTGTTGCTGAAAATAAAACAGAAAATAAGACGAAAGTGGATAATAGCGCTGTCGATTTAATTGCAAAAATTTCTGCTGCAGGAAATACCGACAAGCCTTATTTATGGGATATTTCACTTGGATATCTTCAAACGCTAAAAGGCGATTATGCCAATGCAGATAAAAATTACAGCAAAGCTGAAAAAACACTTCCGAAAACAGAATTGGCGGGAATGCAGCTTCGTTTATTGCGTTTTGTAAATAATTTAAGCAAGATTGATAAGCTGACAGATAAAAATGAGAAAACAATTTTAGCTGATTTAAATTGGTTATACACAGAACTTCCTAAAAATTATAAAGGAGATACGTTTCGTTATCAAAATGCTTCTTCATGGAGCAGAAGCTATTTATCGCGTTTGTATAAAGAACAAGGCAATTTGGTTATGGCCGAGATTTACGGAGAATCACGCTATAGCTATTGGAATGATGGAAATGCATATTATGACAATGAAAAGAATTTGCTGGGAATAAAAAGCTTTTTGGAAAAATCGAATAAATCTGAAATCGAGAAAATTGGCGCAGGAATTTATAGTTTAAAACTGAAGGATATTAATAATTTTCAAGCAATTCAGTCTACTTTCAAAAACAAAATTCCTGAAGCAATTACTTTTATGCAGCAAACAGATTCTGTTCAATATTATAAATTCTTAGGAAATCCGTTTAACGGAAATATAAAAGATTGCCACGATTGCGAGCACGCGGCGTATCAGAAAAGAAAATATACTTTTATGGATTTCTTGACTACAATAAAAGAAATGCAGGATAAATTGGCTCAGAAAGAAGATGTTTACACCAACAGCCTTTTATTAGGAAATGCGTTTTATAATATTTCTCATTTTGGAAACGGAAGAACTTTTTACGAAATGAGCATTGTGGGGTACGGGTCGGGCCCATATTCATTTAGAGATTCGATGAAAGAAATGATTACGAATAATTCAGTTTCTAAAATGTATTATCAGAAAGCTTTTGAGGCAGCTTCGAATAAAGAACAAAAAGCAAAATGTTTGTATCTGATTTCGAAATGCGAACGAAATGATTATTACAATAAAAAATACAATAAGATAAACAGCTATTGGGAAATTCAAGATGATAAAGTTAATTTTATCGCTTGGAACTCGTTCAAAGCTTTAAGAAAAGACTATTCGGATACGAAATACTATCAGGATGTAATTGCTGAATGCGGTTATTTTAGAACATATGTAAATCAATAATTTCGAAAAGATGCTAAATAAAATAGAACATATTGGGATTGCGGTAAAAAATATGGACGATGCTAATGTTTTGTTTGAAAAAATGCTTGGTGTTCCGTCTTATAAAATGGAAGCAGTAGAAAGCGAAGGGGTGTTAACGTCCTTTTTTCAGACGGGAAATAATAAAATCGAACTTTTAGTAGCAACAAATCCCGAAAGTCCTATTGCTAAATTCTTGGAGAAAAAAGGAGAAGGAATTCATCATATCGCTTTTGATGTTGATGATATCGAAGCCGAAATTGCACGTTTAAAAAACGAAGGTTTTGTCTTGATTAATGAAGTTCCCAAGAAAGGAGCAGACAATAAATTGGTTGTTTTTTTGCATCCGAAGAATACAAATGGCGTTTTAGTGGAGCTTTGCCAAGAAATTAAATAAAAAAATGTCATTTTAATTTTTGAATAAGATGTTGAAAATCAATTTCGTTTTTGAGATTCGGAGAAAGATTTAAAATTAAATTAAAATGATGTCTTAAAATATTTGGAGTGAATGAAAAATAGTAGTAATATTGCATCCTCTAAACCGGTCCTATAGCTCAGCTGGTTAGAGCACCTGACTCATAATCAGGTGGTCCCTGGTTCGAGCCCAGGTGGGACCACTTTTTTTAGAACAGAAGCCTTTACAGAAATGTAGAGGCTTTTTTGTTTTTTGTGACGAGGATTTGACGACCTTCAAGTCTGGTTAATAGGTTAAAAAAAACTACATTCTATTCCATTTTTTTATTCTTTCAAATATCCGATGTTATATATTTTGGTAATTTAAACAATGAGCTAATTTATATTAACAGAAAAGGTGAAAAATATCATAGAAACGATGTTCTTGCCTGTGATTTTATTACAGCGAATAAAAATTTTAAAACTTTATCGAAGTAAAAAAAGATAAATTAGGTTATAAAATATTAGCGATATAATTTTACTTACGCGCTGATTGGTATTATTAAATATGTCAAAATAAAATAAATATTCACTTTTGCTAAGGTTTAATTTGAAAACGATGAATAAAAGACAAATTCTTGCTGTCATATATATTTTTTTTATACCCGGTTTTGTACTATTATCTGGGGCTTTTTATCTTTTTCAGCAGAAATCAAGTTTTATTGAAAAGTCAAATAGTGTTTATGGTACAGTTATAAAATCCATACCTCTTGCTGGAAATAAAAATGGATCGCTCTATTATCCCTACGTTTCATTTGTTACAAATTCAGGTAAACAAATAGAGTTCACGTCTAATAAGGGCACTTCTCTTCCTGGTTACATTGAAGGAACTCGGGTTAAGGTTTTGTACGATCCAACTAATCCGAATGAAGCTGAGATTGCTGGGGTGAACGGCTATTTTGTTCATCCGTCATTTTTGGTCTTTATTGGGGTGTTTTTCGTTTTAATGGGTTTCTGGAAAATTTTGAATCAGTATTTTAAAATAAGAAAAGTATAGAGGCTTTTGCAGAAATGTAAAGGCTTTTTTGTTTTTGTTTTTTTTTTGAAGTGTGAAAATTGAAATTTTGGCTCATATTATTTAAACATCTATTTCTGTAAAATGCCTTAACTTTATCCGTCCAAAACAAATTTAATCTTCAGATGGATAGATTAACTCCCGAACAAAGGAGGAAAACTATGCAGGCGATAAAAAGCACTGCTACAAAAGGCGAAGTAAGGCTTGCTAAAGCATTATGGAAATTGGGTCACAGATACCGAAAAAACAATAAGAAAGTATTTGGAAGGCCTGATCTTACTTTTGCTAAATATAAAATTGCCATTTTTGTTGATAGTGAATTTTTTCATGGAAAAGATTGGGAAACGCAACAGCTAAGAATTAAATCAAATCAAGAATATTGGATTCCGAAAATTGAAAGAAACATACAGCGTGACGAAGAAGTTAATGCTTTTCTTATTTCTGAAAATTGGACGATTTTAAGATTCTGGAGTAAAGAGATTGAAAAAAATCTGGAAGTTTGTCTGGCAAAAATTGAAGGAACAATTATGCTTTTAAGTATTTAAACTTTTTCAGCTTTTAGCTGTCTAGCTTCAGCTTTCTCAATGCATTTGAATATTTCAGAAGCGAGCCTTTCTATAACAGGCATGCTTACAGAATTTCCAGCTTGTTTGTAAAGACTGGAATTTGAAATTTTGGGTAATTTGTAATGATCTGGAAATCCTTGAAAACGAAAACATTCTCTTGGGGTTAATTTTCTAAAGCCAAATTCAGTTGTAATGATTGGAACATTGTGGCCGCCGGTTCCCATGTTTGCAGTTAAAGTAGGGCAAACTTCTTTTTTGTTTTCTCGCACATACTGCCTCCTAAATTGATAAATTCTGTCTTCTCTCACAACGGCTTCCTTTAGCATGTTGTACATGTATTTGTCTTCGGTGTAATAGAATTTTTTATCGACTTTTTCTTTTGTAATTAAGTCGGTTACCTTTTTTGTTAATATTTCTTTCTCTGGGAAATTAAATCTAAACCCTTTTTTTACAAATTTTTTGTCAAAAGCAACCATGAAAATTCGCTCTCGATTATGCGGAATATTTCCAAAATCTCTAGTGTTCAAGATAGCGCTGTCAAAAGTGTAGTCCCGTTTTTTGATTTCGCGCTGAATTACTTTCATTGTGTTTCCTTTATCGTGACCTTTTAGGTTTTTGACATTTTCAAGAAACACTACTTTAGGACGCATTTCGTCAATAAAATCTAATATTTTAAAAAAATGATTTCCTCTACTGTCTTTAAAGCCTTTTCTGTGGCCAGCTAGAGAAAAGGGTTGGCATGGAAATCCAGCTGTAAGAATGTCAATTTTATTGAGATCTTTTACGTTGAGCTGCATTACATCTCCTTCAATAAGTGTGTGCTCGAAATTGTTTCTGTATGTAACACAGGCTTTTTTGTCAAATTCATTTGCCCACTCTAATTTAAAACCTGCATTTTCAAAACCTAAACAAATACCGCCGACACCTGCGTATAAACTTCCGACTGTATATGGGTTTTTCATTTGATTAGTTAAAATTAAAAATAGATTTGAATTTGAATTTGTAAATCTTTTGGAATTGAGATGTATACGTACTTTGATTTTACAAATATATTAATTTGAGAACATTCTCTTGAATGTAATTAAAATTGAATCCAAACTTCTTTTTTTGACGTATATTCGATGAAAGACATTTTTTGAGAAAAAAATACTTTTTTAAGATAGGTAAATTCTTATAGACTTTTGAATGTTATGAATAATGTTGAAAATGAACGTTGTTCTTCTAGAACGTTTTCTGAAAAGGATTAGAAGTGTTTTTAAGAAAAATGTTAAAATTTGTTCTGGATTTTTGGTTTTAAAAGTTGGTTTTGTTTAAAAAACTTATACTTTTGTCCAAGATTTTGGAGATAGAAAAGCGTTTGTGCGAAATTTCTATTAAAGAATATTTGTCAATAATTATCTAGAATTGCTGTTTGCAATAGCTTGAATTTATGAAAAATCTAAAAGCCCCATTTTTAGTAATTGCCTTATTTTTAAATGTTTTGTTAATGTCTGCAGGGTCTGCGCATCCGCCAGTTCCAGAAACTTCTGGAAGTACAGCCAAAAGTGCGAAGACTATGTCTGCTTCTGCTTGTGAGGATCCAGGTTCGCCTAGTTGTAATGATGGGGCAGATTTTCCAATAGATCAACATGTTATTTTTTTGCTAATAGGTGGTTTAGCTTTAGGTGCTACTGTAATATATAGAAATCAAATAAAAAAAGCTTCAATTTAATTGAAGCTTTTTTTATGGAAAATCTAAACGTTACTTGTTTATTGAGTAAAGTCTAGAGATGTATTTTCCAACTACATCAAATTCAAGGTTGATTTTTGTTCCGACTTTGAAATCTTTAAAATTAGTGTGTTCATAAGTATAAGGAATAATTGAAACGCTAAATTCATTCGTTTTAGAATTTACAACCGTCAGGCTGACTCCATTTACTGTAATCGAACCTTTTTCGATTGTGATATTGTTTAGGTTTTTATCGTATTCAAAAGTATAATTCCAACTTCCGTTTGCTTCTTCAATTCTAACACAGGTTCCAGTTTGATCTACGTGGCCTTGTACAATATGTCCGTCTAAGCGGTCGCCAAGTTTCATTCCTCTTTCCAGATTTACAATGTCGCCAGTTCTCCAATCGCCAATATTGGTTTTTAGAATAGTTTCGTCGATTGCCGTTACGGTGTAAAGAGAATCTTTAATAGCTACTACTGTAAGACATATTCCGTTGTGCGAAACGCTTTGGTCTATTTTTAATTCGTGGGTTATTGATGAGTCAACTGTTATATGAAGATTGTTTTGATCTTTTTGAATTTCGTGAATCCTTCCGAGTGTTTCTATAATTCCTGTGAACATTGTGGTTTTATTTTACTAAATTTGCACATCAAAATTAGTAATAAATAAACTGAGCTCATGAATAAAAAAGCAGAAAATATAATTGTTGGAATTTCAGTTGGAGATTTAAACGGTATTGGAAGCGAAGTTATACTGAAAACATTCGAAGATTCTCGTATGTTGGAATTGTGTACGCCGGTTATTTTTGCAAATGCTAAAATTCTTTCATTCGTTAGAAAAAACTTTACGTCGACGATTCAATTTCATGGAGTTGATAAATTAGATCAAATCATTCCGGGTAAAGTAAATGTTCTGAATCTTTGGAGAGAAGGAGTTGATATTAACTTTGGAGTAAATGATCCTAAAATAGGAGAATATGCAATTAAATCTTTTGCGGCAGCAACAAAAGCTTTGAAAGATGGTGAAATAGATGTTCTGGTAACAGCTCCAATTAATAAATATAATATACAGTCTGAGGATTTTAAATTTCCTGGGCATACCGATTATTTGAATCAGGAATTAGAAGGCGATGCGCTAATGATGATGGTTCAAGATAATTTACGAGTAGGCTTAATTACAGATCATGTGCCCTTAAACGAAGTCGCTTCTCATTTGACAGAAGAATTGATAATTAAAAAAATAGAAACTATTAGAAAATCTTTGATTCAGGATTTTAGTATAGTGAAACCAAAAATTGCAGTTTTAGGACTAAATCCACATGCTGGTGATGGCGGTGTGATTGGAAAAGAAGATGATTTGATTTTGAAGCCAACTTTAAAGAAAATCTTCGATTCGGGAACAATGGTTTTTGGTCCATTTCCTGCAGATGGTTTTTTTGGAAGCAGTCAATATGAAAAATATGATGCTATCGTAGCAATGTATCACGATCAAGGATTAATTCCGTTTAAGACATTGTCTTTTGGAAAAGGCGTGAATTATACAGCAGGTTTAAATAAGGTTAGAACCTCTCCGGACCATGGTACAGCTTATGATATTGCTGGAAAAGATATGGCAGATTACAATTCTTTTAAAGAAGCAGTCTATCTTGCGATTGATATTTTTCGCTCGCGTAATCAGTATGAGGAGATTAGCCAAAAACCTCTTAAAATAAAAGAAAAACAGTTATAAACAAAAAAAGGTCAATAAGATTATTAGATTTGTAATAATTTTATATCTTTGCACCCCAATTCAGATATCTAGTTTTAGAACTGAATGGATCAAATTGATGTTGAAATGAGCAAAACAAAAGAATTTTTAATTCCTTTCGTAGGATTAAAACTAGGAAAACACCATTTTGAGTATCAAATAAATAACGAGTTCTTTAAGAATTTTGAATACGATGAGTTTCAAAGTTCGGATATTAAAGTTAATTTACTTTTCGAAAAGAAAAGTACCATGTTAGAGTTAGAATTCAAACACAAAGGAGCAGTAAATGTGCCTTGTGATCTAACAGGCGAAGATTTTGATTTACCTATAAAAGGAAAAATGAAGTTAATTGTTCGCTTTGGAGACGAATTTAATGATGATAATGAAGAATTGTTGATTTTGCCACATGGTGAACATGAGGTAGATGTAGCGCAATATATTTATGAAATGATCGCGCTTTCTGTACCTCACAAAAGAATTCATCCAGGTGTTAAAGACGGAAGTCTACAAACAGAGGCTTTGATGAAACTGAATGAGTTGAGTGTAAAAGAACAAAAGGAAGAGAGTAACAAAGAAGAAGATATTGACCCGCGTTGGGAAAAATTAAAGAAACTATTAACGGATAAATAATATAGTAAAATGGCACATCCTAAGAGAAAAACCTCGAAAACAAGAAGAGATAAGAGAAGAACACATTACAAAGCTACTGTAGCTCAAATCGCTACATGTCCTATTACAGGTGAGGCGCATTTGTACCACAGAGCTTACTGGCATGAAGGTAAAATGTACTACAGAGGGCAAGTTGTTATCGATAAATCTGAAGCGGTTGCTTAATACGTTTTTGTAAATTATACTAGAACTCTCACATAGTGAGAGTTTTTTTTGTTGATTATAATTTTCGTTTTTTAGGAAAATATAGACAAATTCGTTACGTTTTTTTTTGTAATTTTCGGGTCTTTTAAAAATTTTTCAAATTAATCATAATTTGAAAATAAATAATAGAATATAATGAATACAATCACAGCCGCCATTACCGCTGTTGGAGCTTATGTTCCTGACTTCGTTCTTTCGAACCAAGTATTAGAAACAATGGTTGATACCAATGATGAGTGGATTACCGCTCGAACAGGAATTAAAGAAAGAAGAATTCTTAAAGATGCTGATAAAGGTACATCTTACCTTGCTATACAAGCAGCAAAGGATTTAATTGCAAAAGCAAATATTGATCCGCTTGAGATTGATATGATTATAATGGCAACTGCGACACCAGATATGATGGTCGCTTCTACAGGAGTATTTGTTGCAACAGAAATTGGAGCAACAAATGCATTTGCATACGATTTGCAAGCGGCATGTTCAAGTTTCTTATACGGAATGTCTACAGCTGCAGCATATGTTCAGTCTGGACGTTACAAAAAAGTACTTTTAATTGGTGCCGATAAAATGTCATCTATTGTAGATTATACTGATAGAGCAACTTGTATTATTTTTGGAGATGGAGCTGGAGCAGTTCTTTTCGAACCAAATTATGAAGGTTTAGGTTTACAGGATGAATATTTAAGAAGTGATGGTGTAGGGCGTGACTTCCTTAAAATACCAGCAGGAGGTTCTTTGATTCCGCCTTCTGAAGATACTGTAAAAAACAGACAGCACAATATTATGCAAGACGGTAAAACTGTTTTCAAATATGCTGTAACTAATATGGCAGATGCCAGTGAATTGATTTTACAAAGAAATAATTTGACAAATCAAGATGTTGACTGGTTAGTGCCACACCAAGCTAATAAACGTATTATTGATGCTACTGCTGGGAGATTAGAATTGGAAGATTCTAAAGTTCTAGTAAATATCGAGAAATACGGAAATACTACTTCTGGAACTTTACCATTAGTATTGGCTGATTTTGAAAATAAGCTTAAAAAGGGAGATAACATTATCTTTGCCGCTTTTGGTGGTGGATTCACTTGGGGATCTATCTATTTAAAATGGGCTTACGATAAAAAATAAATTAAAACTAAAAACGAATCATTATGGATTTAAAAGAAATTCAAAACCTAATCAAATTTGTTGCAAATTCGGGCGTTGCAGAAGTGAAGTTAGAAATGGATGATGTAAAAATCACGATCAGAACAACTTTAGAAACAAATGTAACTGAAGCAACTTACGTACAGCAATTACCTGCTCAGGCAGCTTTACCTCAAGCGGCAGTTCCACAAGTTACGGCTCCAACAGTTGTAAGTGTAACTCCAGAAGCACCAGCTGCTAACGATTCTAAATATATTACTATAAAATCTCCAATCATTGGTACATTCTATAGAAAACCATCTCCAGATAAACCAGTTTTCACAGAAGTTGGAAGCACTGTTTCTAAAGGTGATGTTCTTTGTGTAATTGAAGCAATGAAATTATTCAACGAAATCGAATCTGAAGTTTCTGGTAAAATTGTAAAAATTCTTGTTGACGATATGTCTCCAGTAGAATTTGATCAACCTTTATTCTTAGTAGATCCATCATAAATAAATTTAGATTTTAGATTTTAGATTTTAGATTGATCTGGCAGAATTAATACATCAGGCATCTAAAATTATCTAATTATCAAATTGTCTAATTATCTAATTAAAATAAGATGTTTAAAAAAATATTAATTGCGAATAGAGGAGAAATTGCACTACGTGTAATTCGTACATGTAAGGAAATGGGAATCAAAACTGTTGCAGTTTACTCTACAGCCGATGCAGAAAGTTTACATGTTAAATTTGCTGATGAAGCGGTTTGTATTGGCCCTCCTCCGAGTAACTTATCGTATTTGAAAATGTCAAATATCATTGCTGCTGCAGAAATTACAAATGCAGACGCAATACATCCAGGTTATGGATTTCTTTCTGAGAATGCTAAATTCTCAAAAATCTGTCAAGAGCACGGAATTAAATTTATTGGTGCTGCTCCAGAAATGATCGACCGAATGGGAGATAAAGCTTCTGCTAAAGCTACAATGAAAGCAGCAGGAGTACCTTGTGTACCAGGTTCAGACGGATTGTTAGAGTCTTACGAACATGCACAAAAAGTAGCTAAAGAAATTGGTTACCCAGTTATGATGAAAGCTACTGCTGGTGGTGGTGGAAAAGGAATGCGTGCAATCTGGAAAGAAGAAGAGCTTTTAAAAGCTTGGGAAAGTGCGCGTCAAGAAGCTGCTGCGGCATTTGGAAATGACGGAATGTACATGGAGAAACTTATTGAAGAGCCACGTCATATCGAAATTCAAGTTGTTGGAGATTCTTATGGAAAAGCATGTCACCTTTCTGAAAGAGACTGTTCAGTACAACGTCGTCACCAAAAACTAACTGAAGAAACACCTTCGCCTTTCATGACAGACGACCTTCGTGCTAGAATGGGAGAAGCTGCTGTAAAGGCTGCTGAATTCATTAAATATGAAGGAGCTGGAACTGTAGAGTTTTTAGTGGACAAACACAGAAACTTCTATTTCATGGAAATGAATACTCGTATTCAGGTTGAGCACCCAATCACAGAACAAGTTATTGATTATGATTTGATCCGTGAGCAAATTATGGTTGCTGCTGGAATTCCAATTTCTGGTAAAAACTACCTTCCACAATTACATGCTATCGAAGTTCGTATTAATGCTGAAGATCCTTACAACGATTTTCGTCCTTCACCAGGAAAAATTACTACACTTCATATGCCAGGAGGACACGGAGTTCGTTTAGATACTCACGTGTATTCAGGATATAGCATTCCGCCAAACTACGATTCTATGATTGCTAAGTTAATTACAACTGCGCAGTCTCGTGAAGAAGCTATCAGCAAAATGCGTAGAGCTTTGGATGAATTCGTAATCGAGGGTGTGAAAACTACAATACCTTTCCACAGACAATTAATGGATGATCCAAAATATATTGCAGGTGATTATACAACTGCATTTATGGATACATTTAAAATGAATAGTCCAGAATAATTATAAAGGCTTCCAAATTTGGAAGCCTTTTTTATTTTGTAAAGTTTTTATAAAATTCCAATCCTAAAGCTTCAGAATAAATTCCCAATTTTAGAACTTCTACTCCTCAATCTTGGAATTTGTGATTTTAAAATTTGGAATTTCTTTCGAAAGGTTACACTAAAAGTGTTTACTTATTACACACCTTTTTTCTCATTTACACACCTTTCGCGTTTTGTCTTTTTTTGTTATATTTGATGTAAAGTCTTTTAATACAGGTTTTTACGATCTTTGGCATGGCTCTTTTCTTTTACGGCATAATAATTTCATTACTTAAAGCGTAAACAACTATTAATTTAAATATATACGTTATGAAAAATTTATTTTTATCAGCCGCAATTGTTTTAGGAAGTTTAACTTCATTTGCTTCAACTACTCCAATTACTCATACAAATGTAAAAGTAGTATCTATCGCAGACGATTATACAGAAATCAAATTAGAAGAATTACCAGCTGCGATTAAAGAGTCTTTGAAAAAAGCATATCCAGAAGCAGTAATTACTAAAGCATATAAAAACGAAAAAGCACAGTATAAACTTGATGTAACTGTTGGCGACAAAGTAGGAAACTTATTTGCTAATGCAGACGGAACTTGGATTACACAATAATCTGAAAATGAAGTCTTGTGAAAATCCGGATCAAGAATACTAAGATCAAATTAACTATATTAAAAAACAACTATCATGAAAAATTTATTTTTATCAGCCGCAATCGTTTTGGGAGGTTTAACATCATTTGCTTCAACTTCGCCAATTTCAAATACAATCGTAAAAACAATCTCTATCCAAGATGATTATACAGAAATTAAATTGGAAGAAGTTCCAGCAGCAATTACAGATGCTCTTAAAAAAGCGTATCCAGATGCTGTGCTTTCTAAAGCATTTAAAAATACAAAATCTGAATACAAGCTTGAAGTAACTGTTGGAGATAAATCAGGAAATCTTTTTGCTAACGCAGATGGAACTTGGATTAAAAAATAATTAAGTCTAACCCTTAAAAACTATTACTATGAAAAAGTTAATCTTATCGGCAGCAATTGTTTTAGGCAGTTTGTCGATGAACGCAGAAACCCCTGTTGCAACCAATTTAATGGTGCAGACAGTAAATGATCAGGATGGATACAAAGAAGTAGATGGAGTTCCCGCAGCCGTAAAAAAAGGCTTAGATGAAGCTTATCCTGGTGTAGTGCTTGAGAAAGCATGGGTAAATGATAAAAAGGAGTACAAAATTGAGATAACCGTTCGAGGTGAAAAATCGATCGTTTATACAGACGCTTCTGGTAACATTCTTAAAAAATAATTAAACCACTAAATATTATGAAAAAGTTAATCTTATCAGCAGCGATTGTATTAGGAAGTTTTACAGTAAATGCTGCGGTTCTTCCAGCAGTTTCGATTTCTCAATCAGTATTCGTTCAAAGTGAATTTACTGAAGTAGCTATAGATGCCGTTCCGGCCGCTGTAAAGTCTACACTTGAAAAATCTTTCCCGAATACTAAGCTAGAAAAAGCTTATAAAAACGAGAAAAATGAATACAAACTTGAGATTTCAAGTGGAGAAAAGAAGTATACTATTTTTACAGATGCTTCTGGAAATATCATTAAGAAATAATTAAAATCAGCATCATGAAAAAACTAATCTTATCAGCAATAGTGGTTCTAGGAACTCTGTCAATGCATGCAAATGTATTGCCTGTTTCTCTAAGCACTAAAGCAACTGTAGCTATTCAGTCAGAATATACAGAAGTTACAGTAGATGCTGTGCCTGCACCTGTGAAAACAGCTTTGCAGACAGCTTATCCAGGTGCAAAACTGGATAAAGCATTTGTCAATGACAAAAAAGAGTACAAACTAGAAATATCAGTTGGAGACCAAAAGGCTACTGTTTACTCAGATGTCAATGGTAACTGGTTGAAGATATAATTAGGTGAATTTAGATTTATGTTTTTGGTGAAAAAGAGATTGCATTGTGCAATCTCTTTTTTTTTACATATTTTGCATAATTTTATGAAATAACAAGTTTAATAATATTATTTTAGCAAAAAGACCCTACAAACAAATGCCGAAGATATTACTGATAGAAGATGATATTGCGTTCTGTAAATTATTAGAGAAATTTCTAATCAAAAAAGCGTATGAGGTAACCACTACTTTCTCAGCAACAGAAGCGCGTGAAGCAGTTAAAAACGAATCGTTCGATTTGATTTTGACCGACCTTCGCTTGCCTGATTCTGATGGTATCGGACTTATGTCTGAATTTAAAAATTCTCACCCACATATTCCAGTTATTTTAATGACAGGATATTCTGATGTAAACACTGCTGTTAAAGCCATAAAAAATGGAGCGGCAGATTATATTTCTAAACCATTTAATCCAGACGAAGTTCTTCTTGTAATTACTAATGCACTACAAGCTCCAAAAGAGGAAGAAGAGCAAGCTCCTGTAAAAGAAAAAAAGACAGTAAAAAAACAGTCTTCATCAGGAGAAAATGAATTCGTGAAAGGAATTTCTGTTGCATCCAAAAAACTTCTAGATCACATTCAATTAGTAAGCCCGACAGATATGTCAGTTTTAATAATTGGTGAAAGCGGTACAGGAAAAGAAATCATTGCAAAAAGTATTCATCAGCAAAGCAGAAGAAAAGACAATAATTTTATTGCAGTGGATTGCGGAGCGATTCCAAAAGAACTGGCAGCAAGCGAATTTTTTGGACATCTAAAAGGATCTTTTACTGGAGCAATAAATGATAAAAAAGGATATTTTGAAGCTGCCAATGGCGGAACTTTATTTTTGGATGAAATAGGAAATCTTTCGTACGAAAATCAAATCCAGTTGTTAAGAGCGCTTCAAGAAAGAAAAATTAAACCGGTAGGAAGCAATAAAGAAATAAACGTCGATATACGCATTATTACGGCAACGAATGAAGATTTACGTGAGGCAGTAAAAAACGGCGATTTTAGAGAAGATTTATACCATAGAATCAATGAATTTTCAATTCAGTCACCATCTTTAAAAGATCGAGGCGAAGATTTAATGGTTTTTGCAGATTATTTCTTAGAAAAAGCCAATCAGCAATTGCATAAAGATGTGATTGGGTTTTCTCCAGAAGTGGTTTCTATTTTTCAGAACTACTCTTGGCCAGGAAATTTACGAGAATTGCAAAACTGTGTAAAACGTGCCACTCTTTTAACTCGTGGTGATTTTATCGAAAGTGATGTGCTTCCAGCAGAATTTTTTCAGATCCAAAATCAGCCTGCCGCAACTGCCGAAGTTTTCTCATTGTCTGAAAACGAAAAAGAAACTATTATTAGTGCCTTGTCAAAAACGCAAAATAATAAATCTGAAGCAGCAAAACTGCTGAAGATTACCAGAAAAACACTTTACAATAAATTGAAACAATATAATATTGAATAAAAAAAAGCAGTCTGAATTAGACTGCTTTTTTTTATTACTCCATTAAATCTCCTGTTTCAATTCCTTAAAAAGGACTTCTACTTTTTCAGATAAATCTGCGTACGTTGCTTTTATATCGATTGTATTTAAATCTTCTCTTTCTAAATTTTTTAAAATTTCGCCAATCTCATTTGCCTGAATTTGCTTGAACATGGGAGCAATACGATGCGCAATAGATTTTATTTCCTCATGATTTTGCTCTTGAACCGCAACTTTCAAAAAGCCTAAATTTTCGATCGATGTTTCTATAAAAGACTTTAGAACTTCTTTCAAAGCCAATTCATCCTGACCCAGAAAATCTTTCAAAGTTTCTAAAGAATATATTTGAGAGGCATTTTCGTTTGTATTCTCCGTAGATTCAGTTACAGGAATTTCTTCATGATCCAAAATATGCTGAATCGTTTCGAGCAAAATTTTTGGCGAGTAAGGTTTCTTTATAACGGTAGTAAAACCAGCATTTTTATAAACTGAAAGATCCAAATCGGTGCGGCCAGTCAATGCGATTACAGGCTGATTTTTGAAAATGGTATCCGGAAGTTCACGAAGTTTTTCTAAAAACAGAAATCCGTCGATTTCCGGCATTTGAATATCAGTAATAACAAAATCAAAAGGCGTGGTTTGAATGGTTGCTAAAGCTTTTGCTGGATTAGTAAAAGAATAAACCCTATGTTGTTCTTGTTTTAAAACCCCGCTTGTTAGATTCAAAAGATTAATGTCGTCATCAACAACAATAAAAGTTTGTGTTTTACTGCTTTTTGCCGTCTTAGGTTTTAGTTCGGTTGCAGTAAAGTTTTGGCTATTATCGAATAATAAAGGCAGTTTAATAATGAATGTGCTTCCTTTTCCAAAAATACTATCTAAAGTTAAATTACCGCCCAGAATAGAAATGATCTTCTGACAAATTGATAACCCTAAACCAGTTCCGCCATATTTCTTTTCAATGTTTTCATTCGCTTGGGCAAATTCTTCAAAAACCAATTTCTGATTTGCTTTTTCAATTCCAATTCCAGTATCTTGAATTGAAATGGTAAAAAACTGATCGTCATTTATGTAAGCTGCAATTCGAATATGGCCTTCCTCAGTAAATTTATAAGCATTTCCGATAATGTTAGTCAAGATTTGTTTTAAACGAAATGGATCGCCAACAATACGTTTCTGAAATTGTTCGTCTACATTTATAATAAGATCAATGTCTTTTTGCTTGTAAACCGTTTGAATATTTCTGGCAACATCTTCAATGATTTCTGGCAACGAAAATGGAACTTTTTCTATAGAAATTTTCCCTGCTTCGATCTGCGAAAAATCGAGTAAATCCTGAACCAATTGTGTAATATATTCAGACGAGTTTTTAATGTTTTTAATAAAATAGGATTGCTTCGTATTGATGTCTGAATTTCCTAAAAGTTCAGAATAACCAACAATGGTGCTCAAAGGCGTTTTTAAATCGTGACTCACTGTCGAGATTAATTGTTCACGGCTTTTTAGCAGATTTTTGGTTTTGAAATTCGCGATTTCGAGCTGTTTTTTATACAATTGAGATTTTGAATAATCGCTTACAATTAGAATCGAGAAAAAAACCGTCAGCAATAAACCGATAACTGCCGAAGCCGTTACAATTTCGTTGACTCTTTTTAATGATTTTTCTTTTAATGAATTGTTTTTGATCGAATTGATAATGATTTCTCGCTCAATAATTCGAAGTATTTTTCTAAGCTGATCTGAAATTGCAATTTCATTCTGAAGCAGTTTATTTTCTTCAAAATTTAAAGATTCTTTTTTCTTTTCGGCTTTTATTTTTACAGAACTCAAAAGCTTTTTAGAATTGGCCAAAATAGAATCGGAAGCTTTTTTGCTAAGTGTATTGGTGCTGTCGTCTGGAATATTCGAATTTAAATAATCAACATATTGCTGTAAAACACTTCGCTGATAACTCCCCAACTGATTTGGGTTTTTAGTGAAATCCTGAAGTTCGAGTTTTCTCAAATTAAACTCCATTTTCGTGATTTCATCAATAGCATTATTTACAGAAGTTTCATCGTCTGCTTTATTCTTGATTTCTCTTAACTGTTTAATGTTTTCTGTCTTTTCAGACAAAAAATATGTTACGCTATCTAGAAGTGTTTTCTGATATTCGGTAGTAACAACTTGTTTTAAAGTATCGATACGTTTGCGAAGAGAATCGGTTTCGATAAGATAATTTTTAAAATCTTTTTCGGAGTTGTTCTGAATTGTTTGCCTTGCTAAACTTTCGGTTTTATAAACATTAGAATACAATCTGCTGACTCTGATGATTTTGTTTTTTTCTAAAGCAATCTTGTCTTCCAGTTTGTTATAAACTACATTTTCAGAATAAAGAAACCATCCAACTGTAACAACCAAAGCTAATAATGCAACATAGCTGAATAAAACTTTAATTGCGGTGTAGCTTCTTTTTGTTTCCATATTTTGCTTGAAAGATTTGAGGGAATGGGGTATTATTAAAACATTGCAATTTATCTAAAAAAATCTGTTTTACGAAGCGTAAATCTACCCAATATGTTACATAATTGTAAGGTTTACAAAGAAAAACAGCCGTAGATTGTGTAAATCTACGGCTGTCAAAATATTCTTTTTATGAATTACAAAGTTTCATCTAACCATTTGAAGAATTCGCCTTGCCAAACCTGAGCATTCTGAGGTTTTAAAACCCAGTGATTTTCATCTGGGAAATAAACAAATCTACTTTTGATTCCTCTTAATTGAGCTGCTTGGAAAGCTTCCTGTCCTTGCCCGATTGGCACACGGAAATCTTTTCCTCCTTGGAAAATCAAAATTGGTTTGTTCCAATTCTGAACCAGAGTTGCAGGATTAAAAGTTGTATAAGCCTTTTGTGCTACAGCATTATCTTTTTCCCAATATGGCCCACCAAAATCCCAATTGTTAAAGAAAACTTCCTCAGTAGTTCCTAACATAGAAACGATGTTGAAAACTCCGTCATGAGCAATAAATGTTTTGAAACGGTTTTTGTGAATTCCAGCTAAATAAAATACAGAATATCCTCCATAACTAGCTCCAACGCAACCTAAACGGCTTTTGTCAACATAGCTTTCTTTTGCCACATCATCGATTGCAGAAAGGTAATCGTCCATAACTTGTCCGCCCCAATCTTTACTAATTTGTTCGTTCCACTCAACACCGTGTCCTGGCATTCCACGACGGTTTGGAGCAACAACTACATAACCTTTAGCAGCCATTAGAGAGAAATTCCAACGGAAAGAATATGATTGTGTTAACGGGCTTTGCGGTCCTCCTTGGCAGAATAATAAAGTTGGATATTTTTTTGAAGCATCAAAATTTGGAGGAAGAATCACCCAAACCAACATCTTTTTACCGTCGGTTGTGGTAACGTAACGTTTTTCTGTTTTGCTTAATGCTAAAGTTTTATAAGTATCTGTATTTACATTTGAGATTTGTTTCCAAGTATTTTTCTTTAAGTTGAAAGAATAAATCTCGCCTGCGTGATTCATATCCGTTCTTGTAACAATGATCTCATCGCCAGCAAAACCAACTAAATCATTTACGTCAAAATCTCCATTAGTCAATTGACGAACATTGATCGCGATTTTAGTTAAACCAGGAAAATTAACCGAGAAAAGTTGTTTAGTTCCATCAACCGGAGCCACAAAAAATACCGTTTTTCCATCTTTACTCCAGATAAAATTATCTACAGTTCCGTCCCAGTTTGCAGTTAAATTAGTTTTGATTCCCTTAAACTCGACAATAATATCGTTTTTATCAGACTCATAACCGTCGCGTTTCATTTGTAGCCAAGACAAATTTCCTGTTGGTGAAAATTGTGGCGCTGTATCATAACCTAAATTACCGTCGGTTTTATTAGTTGTTTTTTGAGTTTCTAAATTGTACTCATAAATATCTGTGTTGGTAGAAATCGCGTAAGCAGTTCCTGCTTTTTTCTTGCTCACATAAAAAATGCTTTTGCTGTCTGGAGACCAGATGTAATCTTCGTCACCACCAAAAGGCTTTTGCGGAGAATCAAAAGTTTCACCTTTCATGATGTCGGTTCCTTTTGCTCCGCCTTTGTTTTCTTTATAAAAAACGTGATTAAACTTTCCTTCGTTCCAAGTGTCCCAATGACGGTAATCCAATCCATCATAGATTTGAGCATCAGATTTGTCAAGACTTGGGTAGAAATCTTTACCTAGAACTTTGTCGATTTTTACTTCATCATTATAAACAACAAATTTTCCGTCAGGAGAAATATTTTTGTCTTTTAAAACGTCTTTAGTGTCTTTAATTTCAGTCGCATTACCTCCGTTTACTGGAATAATATAAAGTTTAGAAGTCGATTTGTTATCGGCTACAGAAGGTGTCGAAACCTTGTAAACAATATTTTTTTCATCTTTCGAAAGTCCGAGTGGAGTTACTCGTCCTAATTTCCATAACAATTCCGGAGACATTACATTCTGTCCGATAGCATTTAAACTCATCATTATTAAGGTTGTTACTACTACTTTTTTCATAATCAAATTATTCTTTTTTTTGTGGTGCTAAAAATACAACATTTAAAGGCCAAGTTGTTAAAATCCAAATCCCAAAAAATGTTAAAATTCCAATGTGAAGAAATTCCTATTTTGTAATTCTGAGCGAAGTCGAAGGGCTTATCGAGATGTGGCTTCGACTTCGCTCAGCCTTACAGTTCGAGTAAAATTGTAATTAATGAAGTTTTTGGAATTTGGAATTTCATTTAGTTTTGGATTTTAAAAAATTGTAATTTAACCCAAGATTGGAATTTGGAGTTTAAAATTTGAAATTTATTTTTTAAAATAAAAAATTTATGGAACTAAGCTATTGGGAACTCAAAAATTGGTTTACGAATATAGATTATACTATTGTAGGTAGCGGAATCGTGGGTTTACATTCCGCGTTACGCTTGCGCGAAAGATTTCCTGTTGCAAAAATTCTGGTTCTTGAACGCGGAATGCTGCCTCAAGGAGCAAGTACCAAAAATGCTGGTTTTGCCTGTTTCGGAAGTCTGTCTGAAATTATGGATGACTTAAAAACAAATTCAGAAGAAGATGTCGTGGCACTTATAGAAAAACGATGGAAAGGTTTGCAATTGCTCCGAAAAAGATTAGGAGACATGGCAATCGATTTTAAACCTCACGGAGGATATGAATTATTTTTGAAAGAAGATGAATTTGGGTTTAATGAATGTATTTCGAAAATTCCGTTTATCAATGAAATTCTAAAGCCACTTTTTAAAGCTGATGTTTTTTCGAAAGAAGTAGACCGTTTTGGATTTGGAAATAGTAACGAGTATTTAATTTTTAATCCATTTGAAGGACAGATCGATACTGGAAATATGATGCAAGAATTGCTGAAGCAAGCTATTGCAGCAGATATTTTAATTTTAAATCAGCAAACGGTAAAATCGTATATCGATGCAGGAAATCAGGTTGAAGTTGTAGTAAACGATTTTAGTTTTAAAACCCAAAAACTGCTTTTTGCGACCAACGGCTTTGCTGGCGAACTAACAAAAGGTGCTGTAAAACCGGCGAGAGCGCAAGTGCTTATTACAGAGCCCATTCGCAATTTAGACATCAAAGGAACGTTTCATTTAGACCGAGGTTATTATTATTTCAGAAATATTAATGACCGTATTCTATTAGGCGGAGGAAGAAATCTTGATTTTGAAGGAGAAACAACTACTGAATGTGGACAGACGAAAATTATTCAAAATAGATTGGAAGATTTACTGAAAAATGTAATTTTACCAAATCAGGATTTTCAGATTGCGCACCGATGGAGCGGTATCATGGGAATCGGAAATAGTAAGAATCCTGTCGTATCCCAACTTTCTGAGAATGTATTCTGTGGAGTGCGTTTAGGCGGAATGGGAGTGGCGATAGGAAGTTTAATAGGAACAGAATTAGCAGATTTAATAGAATGAAAGTAACCAAAAAACCGGCACCAAAAACAACTACAAACAAACCAAAACCAAAGACAGCTTCTTCAAAAAAATCGAATCGTTCTTTTGGAGAAAAAGTAAAATGGTTTTTTATCAAAGCCGCTTTATGGTTTTTTGGAATTTCAATAGGGTCGGTTGTGTTTTTTAAATATGTTCCTGTGCCGTTTACGCCATTAATGCTGATTCGTGCAATCGAAAATAAAATGGGAGGAAAAGAAGTTTACTTTGACCACGACTGGGAACCGATTGAAAAAATCTCAATGAATTTGCAAAAAGCAGTTATTGCCAGTGAAGACGGAACTTTTTTAACTCACAATGGTTTCGATTTTAAAGCATTGCAAAAAGCGTATAAAAGCAACGAACGCGGACGCCGAATTCGGGGCGGAAGCACCATTTCGCAGCAAACGGCCAAAAATGTCTTTTTATGGCAAGGAAAAAGTTATTTCCGTAAAGGTTTAGAAGCGTATTTTACAATTTTAATTGAAATTATTTGGGGCAAAGAACGCATCATGGAAGTTTATTTGAACAGTATCGAAATGGGAGATGGAGTTTATGGTGCTTACGCAGCAACAGAACATTGGTACCGCAGAGATGCTTCGAGTTTAACGCCAATGCAGGCAGCAGGAATTGCAGCGATTCTTCCAAATCCAAGAAAATTTAAAGCTACAGGATCTTCAAGTTATATCAATAGAAGAAAAGAACGAATTGTACGTGAGATGCGTTACGTCGGAAAAATCAATTATAATGGAAAAGAAGAAAAGAAGAAGTAAAAAATCGCTTGTTGCTTTTCTAATATTGACCGTAACGCTCACTTTTGGACAAGGAAAAACTGCAGAAATAGGCTTTATATCTGATAACGATTTATATACATCGTCTAAATATGATATGTATTATACCAATGGTCTAGAGCTTTTTTATCGTTTTTTATCAAAAAATGACAATCCAAAAATCAATAAAGAAATTACCGAATTTAGAATTGGGCAATATCTTTACAATCCAAGATTTTTAAACAAAGAA
This sequence comes from Flavobacterium sp. CFBP9031, assembly GCF_034044945.1. NCBI lineage: Bacteria > Pseudomonadati > Bacteroidota > Flavobacteriia > Flavobacteriales > Flavobacteriaceae > Flavobacterium > Flavobacterium sp. CFBP9031. Next base: position 157,726 of record NZ_JAXCWF010000009.1, on the reverse strand, counting down.
GCCGTTACGGTAAACGATCGTCCTTTTGCAGGTTATCTTTTTGCTGAAGTAGGAAAAAGCTTTTTTTATCAGAGCGAATCGGTTTTAAAGACCGATTTTCAAATTGGTTTTCTTGGCCCGAATGCTTTGGGTGAGGAATTACAGGAAGGTTTTCATAAAATAATTGGCTACAAAAAAGTATATGGCTGGGAAAATCAGATTCATAATGCTTTAGGGGTTCAGGCTCACGCTATTTATTCTAAAAAAATGTTTCCTTCAAAACATAATGATTTTATAGATCTCCATTGGCAGTCAGAAGGCAATCTGGGAACTATATTCTCAGGAGTTTCAACAGGATTTATGGCAAGATTCGGATTTAAAAAATTATTGCCAATTTATGACTCTAATATGCACGATGCTTCGATAAGTACACAAACTCAACCAAACATTAGAGAATTTTATTTCTACGCAGCGCCAAGTGTCAACTATCAGTTTTATGATGCTACAATCGAAGGAAGCATGTTTAATGACACAAGTCCGATTACTTTTGAGTTGGAGCCACTTCGTTTTAATGCCGAAGCGGGTTTAAAATACCGACACAACAATTTCAATATTTCGTATTGTTTTCTTTATCGAGGAAGAGAATTGAATGATCCTGGAATTGATACTAATTCGGGATATTTTTATGGTTCGATAAGGATGGGGTTTTTATTGAGATAACGATATCTCATAGCGCTATGAGATAGTTATGTGGGGTAGTGCTATGAAATAGTGCGTTGCACTATTTTGATGTCTTTTAGGCTTTCAGCCTATAACTAAAAATAGCTCTGAAAGAGCGAAACCAATAGAATAGCGCAACGCGCTATTAACTATTAACAATAGGCCCAACCCAACCTGATATGAATATAGAGAGTTAGCCCTGAAAGGGCGAAAGTCTAATCCCAAAGATAACGTTCGTCATATTCAACATTATATTTGTTTAGAAAGGCTAAAAGTTCTTTTTTGAATGTCTTTTTTCTATGATGTTCTTCTTGGTTTTTAATGTACTTTATCACTATATCTAATTGAGAAGGATTAACAGAAAAAATACCATAACCGTCCTGCCAGTAAAAGTTTGCATAACGCGAATCTACTGTTTTTACCCATTTTGATGATTGTTTTTTTACTTCTTCAACCAATTTCATTTGCGTAATTTTTTAGACAGCAGACATAAAATATGAACATGGTCATCATGTCCTCCTATTTGAATAGGGTTGCATTCCAAACCTTTGCAAATCCCTCCAAGATAGGCCCATAATTTTTCTTTCAGATTGTCATCAATAAATGGATAACGCTTTTTTGTGCTAAAGACTAGATGCACATATACTTTGTATAATGATTGTGGCATGTTTTTCTCTTTTGTAATTACATTTGATGAATTTTAAGCAGAAAGGTGATGATTTGAAATGCAAATATTGGATGCCTAAATATAGAATTTGGATCTTAAAAGTTTTATTTATGACACAATAGGGCATAATGTAAACTAGAACAAAAAGCCACTTCTGTTTCCAGAAATGGCTTTTTGTTATAATGAATAGATTGGCTTTTAATCCCAACGGCTCAAATTTCCTTCGGCACGTTCAAATAATTCTTCCAAAACATTTTCCAGAGATCTTTCGGGAAGACCAGATTCTAAAAAATCCAGTAATTGATCTGTAGTAGCTTTAATATTATCCTGATCACAATAAATGTTGGTAAAGTTTCCGTTTCGATCAAAAATAACATATTCGCTGCTCTCCTCTATATCTTCTTCAGATGTCATCCAGCCAATACATTGAAAGTTTGAATTTATTTTTTCAGTTTCTTCTGGAGTAAGCAATTTGTATTTCTGAAGTTCTGGTCTGTCATTTCCCCAATAAGCAATAATCATATCGATAATACCTGTAGAATTATGGGCAAAATCGGCTCTTTGCTTCATGTATCGGGTTAGATTTTCAGCAGAAGAAATACAAAAAATTTCATCAGATTCGATACCGCCAATGGTTTTATAAAAGTTTATTAATTCTTCGGGTAAAGGCAGAGAAAAATAAGAAGTCAATTCTTGTATTTCTTCGTCTGAAGCTGGAGACGACTCTTTTATTTCATCGTATTCAAGTTCACACTCGGCGATGCGTGTTTTTATTTGTTCCATGGTTGTCTTAGAATTGATGTTGTTGCAAATGATTATTAATGACGATTATCGCATTGCAGAAAAATCTCCTCATTAGATTTGTCAATAATTGAAATATTTGGGCAACCAAAAGACATATATTCGAAACCAAAAACAACTTCAGGTTTATTTTTAAAAAGTTTCCCTGTCCATTGGTCAATAGAATCTTCTCCATTTTCATAATTTAGTGGAGCAGGAGATGTGCCTTCGCTTTGGCTGAAAAGTTTTTCGATTATAATATTTTTCGTTTTAGAATAAACAACCAAAAGACGTCTGCCATAAATTATTTTATTACTATCTAGGTAGTCCTGTAAAAAATACTCATAGCTTTCTGTTTTGTAAAAATACGTATTGCCTGTTACTGTGTTCTTTAGCAAAGTACGGTCGTTGTTTTTCAATGCTTTGTTTGGATAATCCTTTTTTGCAATTGTTTTCCAGGTAATAGGCTTCAAACGTTCCTTCGAAAACGGATTTTCTTTACCTACATATACCAAAGCATCTCTATAATACTCGCTGAATCCGCTTAAATATTTTTTGCTGATTTCAAACCCAATCATAAAATCATAATTTTGGTAGGGCCAATCTTCTTCAGAAGAATAACCATTTAACATTGCGGCAGTTTTTAGGTTTTTTACAGCAAAAGAAACGTGTTTGTTTTTAGCATAATCGATTATGAAAACAGAATCGGTTTCTGATATGTTTGTTTTAGACAAAAATCTTTTTCTGTAGTTTTTATCAAAAGTGAAATACACAGCATTGTACTTTCCTATTTTTTGGATGTTTGGTAAAGCAAGAGTATCTTTTTCGTCGTTTACAGGATAAATATCCGAAAGAGAAACAAAAGCAACATCGCTGCTGTCTTTTGGAGTAATTGTAAATAAATTGATGCTTTCTTTTCTTGTAGCATCTTCGGTTTGAAGAGTATCGGTTTCAGTTTCTGCGTGTTCTGTCACTTCAGGAAGTGCAGTTGTTGTGGTATTTTCTTTTTTATTGCAGGCAGATAATAGAATTAAAAAAGTGGTTGATAAAAAAAACGATCTTGTTGTCATTATTTAAATTTGATTTTGGATTTCGCTATGTACGAAAGTACTTTAATTTGTTTGAATTTGAAAATCAAAAGTTTAACGCTTGGATAAGTTTTAAAACTTATTTTTATCTTTTTTCTTACAAATAAAAGGAAGCTTTTTCGTTACATTTGTTGCGACTTACATCTTTTATAGGGCGATTACTTTGCCACAATAAGGCGGATTTTTTATCTGCCCTAATAAATACGCGGTTTCGGTACCCCCGTGTGGTGCGTTAATGCGCCCACTGCCCTCTAAAGGTGTAAGTCAACGGGAAAGGCTGAAACCGTATTTTTTTGGCCGGCTAAAAAATTTCTGAAATGACTTACACAGAAAAAACAAGCAGTAAAGAGGTAGGAACTACAACTTCTAAAATCGAAAAAACCTCAAAAGTATTATCAATTAGGCGAATGAAAACTTATGCATTTTATAGGCTTTCGCGCTCTATAGGCATGTATAAAACTCAGCCTGTAATTGTACCGCAGATACGTTTGTGCGGTAATTGGCTCAAAGAAGCTGGATTTTTAATAGATGAACCTGTTGCGGTAACAGTAATGAAAGGAAAACTGATTATACAGCCCATGCAAAAAGAATAAATAATAAAGCCGCTCAACTGAGCGGCTTTATTATTTTATCCAGAATGGTCAACATACAAGTACCAAACGCCATTTATTTTTCGCATTATTCCTGAAAAGTTACCAGAACTGTTTTTGCCATTTGGAGCTTCGACATTAAATTTTGCGCTTACAAAAGCATCTTTTTTAGAAAGTGGTTCAACAACAAAATCGGTCATAGTTAATTTCCCCATTCTCTCTTTCGGCCAGTGTTTTTTGAAGAAATCGGCAATATTGTTTTTTCCGTATACCACACCAGCACTGTAAATCATTCGAACAGAATCTACGGGAGCATAAAAGTCGAGGTAACCTTCGAGATCGCCATTGTTCCAAGAGGTTTGCTGTGCTTTTAAACGTTCGAGTACTTGTTGTGAAATTTTGTCTTGGCAAATGCCTTTAAAAGAAAGTATTAGCAAAAATGCAAGAAATAGAAATTTTAAGTGACGCATATAGTTAGTTTTTTAAGTAATTATAAAATTAATTGTTTTTTACTGCAGTAATTTTTCCTGTGTTTTTATCAAAAGTAACGGTTTTGTTTGGTCCTCCGTAAAATAAAGTGAGCGTTATTGTCGTGGTATTTTCACTTCTAAAAATGATATCTTTTGCCGTTCTGATTTTGATGTTCAAATTATCATTCATAAGTTGAGAGTCGGTGCATTTGATAATTCGTTTTTCGAATAATCCTTTCTTCTCAATTACTTCCAGCCACGGATGGCCCATCGCACTGTAACCCACAATTTGCGCTCTGTAATTTTCATTTAGATCTTTATTTTGATACAAACCTAAAGATGTGCTTGAAAGCAATAAGGCGAAAAAAGGAAGCATCATAGCAATAATGCTAATAGCAAATGTTACAATTATTGCTGCCAAAAGAAGTTTTGCCAAGAGTTTTTTCCAAAAAACAATAATTATTACAAAGTTGCTTATCAGCCAGAGCCATGATAAAACTACATCGCTATAATAACCGCGAAGACTAATTTCTTTAAAGTAATATAAAAGGCAGTCCAGCAAAAAAAGTGCCCAGATAATGAAATAGATTCGTAAAAGTATTTTTTTGCCAGAACTCATAATTTTCTTGAGATATAGTTTAAAGTAAATACTGTAACAATAGATAAAATTGAAATAGGAAGGAAGGAAAATTTAAAAGTATACCTTATTTCTTCTTTAAATAGATAAGTGCTCCAAGCAGATTCTCGATCTACAAAAATGGTGTAATTCCAGAAAAACCAAACAGTAATTAAGATTAGTAATTGAAGTATAATTTTTAGATTACTGTTTTTAATAAATGAAAGAGCCAGAAAAACTATGGATAAGAAAACAGTAGAAAATAAAGTCATTAAATAAGCATCGTCAAAAAAAGAACAATCTAAACAGCCACTTGATATTTTATCAGAAAAGCTTCCCATTGCCCAATATATTTCAATTAAAGTAAAAACGAAAAGTAAAACTGCAATTATAAGAGGTTTCTTTATGAATGAGAATATTTTGTGTTTTAAGGTTTGCTCCATTTGGAAATGTTTGATAAACTATTAAAAATAGCGTGTTTTGAATTTTGTCTCATGCAAAAATAGAAAACAGTTTTTTAAAGAAATATCTTTCAAAGAATATAATTGCATCAAAATAGGTTCTATTAAAAAATAAAACACTTAACTGTTTGATAACATGAAAGATATTTTTAATTATTTACTTTTAATTAAAAATTTAATTATGGATGTCAATTGGAACATAATAGCGATTGTAGCAATATTGGTAGTTATTCTTGTTGTGCTAACAATCAGAAAAAATCAGTGGGAGAAAAAGAAATTGGAAAATTTGCTGAACAACGATTTTAAAAAAGCTGAGAAAGATAGAGTTGATGCAGATGATGCTGCGAATGAGAAATAAATTAGAAAATCTAAAAATGAACCCCTTGTAAAATTAAATTTACAAGGGGTTTTTATTTGTGGAGAATACCGGATTCGAACCGGTCACCTTCCCGATGCATCGGGATACTCTAGCCTTTTGTTTCTATTAGGGTTTCAATGTATTTCCGACTTTTCATTTTTTTTATTTGTAATTCTCTTTGATAAGCTTCACTTCTGGTAGCAAATGTTTCTGAATATTTTAATACCCAATCTTTGACAACTTTTGTGAATTTACTTCTGCTATTTAAATGATCTTTTAAACGCTGTTCAATATTTTGGCAGGAACCAACATAGTATTTGTCTAAGGTTTTTGAATATATGATGTAGATATAAAACATAAAATGTGTACTAAAAAAAATACCCAAACAGAATCAGTATCTGCTTGGGTATTTTTAAATTATTTGTGGAGAATACCGGATTCGAACCGGTCACCCCTTGCCTGCCAGGCAAGTACTCTAGCCAAATGAGCTAATCCCCCGTTTATTTGTGAAGAATACTAGATTTGAACTGTCACCCTCCCGATTCCTAATGGGGATATTCTAGCCAAATGAGCTAATCCCCCAAAGTGCTAACAAATAAAGTCAATTAATTCTCAAAAAACAAATTTCCAGAAGTTTCAAAAGAATTATTTTTCAAAAGCGTAACTTTACCTTTAAATGTAATTTTTATGAGCCTAGAAAATACAAATGGAAGCTTAGAAACTTCTTTTCAAAATAATATTGCAACTGTGCAATTTGGTCATCCTGCAAGTAATTCTTTTCCGCGTGAATTATTAAATAGACTTACAGCTGAAATTAATTCTTTAAGTCGAAATGAAGAAGTTTCGGTTATTATTTTAAAAAGCGAAGGAGAAAAAACGTTTTGTTCAGGAGCTTCTTTTGATGAACTTTTAAAAGTTGAAAATGAAGAACAAGGAATTGAATTCTTTTCAGGTTTTGCTCATTTGCTGAATGCGATGCGAAATTGCAACAAAATTATAATTGGACGCGTACAAGGAAAAGCTGTTGGAGGCGGTGTCGGAATTATTTCGGCCTGCGATTATGTATTTGCAACTTTTCAAAGTGATATTAAACTATCAGAATTAGCAATCGGAATTGGACCATTTGTAATTGAACCAGCGGTTTCTAGAAAAATAGGAAAAACAGCAATGACACAAATGACATTAGCAGCTCATGAATGGAAATCGGCAGATTGGGCTTTTGAAAAAGGACTTTTTTCGGTTTTGAGCGAACCCGAAAATTTGGATGCTGAGGTAGAAAGTTTTGCGAAAAAGCTAAGTTCATATAATCCTGAAGCTTTGTACGAAATGAAAAAGATTATTTGGGAAGGAACAGAACAATGGGAATCTCTTTTGTTTGAACGTGCTGCCATTACAGGTAAACTCGTTTTGTCTGATTTTACTAAAAACGCTTTGTTGCAGTTTAAAAAATAGGTATGATATAAGTCATTGATTTTAGAAAAATAGGGGCATAGCTTTGAAAAATATTTTAAAATCAAATTTTCACTATATAAATTATTGAACATGACTATTATTTCGTTAATGCAAAAAGTTGACATTGCAGAGAAAATTAAAGATGCTCCAGACAGCGGTTATCAAATTGGCGTTGTCATTGGATCTTTCATTCCGTTTCTAGTTTTGGGCGGAATTGCTTTGTGGATGTATACTCGTGCTAAAAAAAGAGCTAAAAACGGCAATTAATTTGTAAATTTGCAAGCTTAAAATTAAAAATCGATGAGTAATATCAGAATTACAAAACAATTTAGTTTCGAAACCGGTCACGCTTTGTACGGTTACGACGGAAAATGCAAGAACGTTCACGGACACAGTTATAAATTATCGGTAACCGTTATTGGTTCGCCAATTACAGATCGATCGAATGTGAAGTACGGAATGGTGATTGACTTTTCTGATCTAAAGAAAATTGTAAAAGAAGAAATCGTCGATCAATTTGATCATGCAACTGTTTTTAATCAGACAACTCCACATATCGAATTGGCAAATGAATTGAAAAACCGTGGACATCACGTTATTTTGGTAGATTATCAGCCAACAAGCGAAAATATGGTGGTCGATTTTGCAGAGAGAATCGTGGCAAGACTTCCAGAAGGAATTTCTCTTTTCTCATTAAAACTTCAGGAAACAGAATCGTCTTTTGCAGAATGGTACGCATCGGATAATATCTAAAACTCCAATTTTTTTAAATTCCAAACTCTTCGACTTCGCTCAGAGAGACAAAAGTCTAAAATTCTAAGAAGTCTAGTAATCTAAAACTCTAAATGAAAAAAATATATTTTGCTTCAGATCAGCATTTTGGTGCGCCAACCCCAGAATTGAGTTTGCCGCGTGAAAAGAAATTCGTGGCTTGGCTTGATGAGGTTAAAGAAGATGCAGAAGCAATTTTTCTATTGGGAGATTTATTTGATTTTTGGTTTGAATATAAAACAGTTGTTCCAAAAGGTTTTGTTCGAATTTTGGGCAAACTGGCTGAAATTCGCGACAGCGGCATTCCGATTTATTTTTTTGTCGGTAATCATGACCTTTGGATGAATGATTATTTTGAAACCGAATTGAATATTCCGGTTTATCACGATAATAAAGAATTTACCTTTAACGGAAAAACCTTTTTAATTGGTCATGGAGACGGAAAAGGTCCTGGTGATAAAGGTTATAAAAGAATGAAAAAGGTATTTACGAATCCGTTTTCAAAATGGCTTTTCCGTTGGTTGCATCCAGATGTTGGCGTAAGTTTGGCGCAATACTTGTCGGTCAAAAATAAACTTATTTCTGGTGACGAAGACGTGAAGTTTTTAGGAGAAGAAAACGAATGGCTGGTTTTGTATGCCAAACGAAAACTAGAAACCAAACATTATAATTATTTCATTTTCGGACACCGCCATTTACCCATGATTATTCCAGTTGGAGAAAACTCCGAATATGTTAATCTTGGCGATTGGATCGGGTATTTTACTTACGGTGTTTTTGACGGCGAAAAATTCGAGCTTAAAAAATTCGAAAAATAATTACTTCTTATTCGGATAAATTCCGATTTTATGTGTTCGTAAAATATATTCTGAAAGCTGTTTGCTGTTTGAAAGCTGAAATTTAATTGCTCCAGATGCTTTTTTCGGCATGTGGCATTCTACACAATTGCTCGCTAATAATTTCTCTGGCATTGTTTTTAAAGTACTTTCTTTGTGCTTTAAGCCTTGATGACAGCTCATACAGATTTTAGAGTAGGAAGCCAAGTTTTTAGAAGCATTTTCATGCGGATTATGGCAGGTAATGCAATCCATTTTATCACTTTTTATAAAACATTTACTCTGCGCCATCAATCGATATTGATTGCCATGAACATCAAAATTTGCTGTGTCATTAATGCTTTTAGTCTCACGAAAGTATTCTGATAAATTATCTCCAGGTTTAAACTCAAAACGAGATTTTAGTTTCATTCCGTCATTTCCGGCATGGCATAATGCGCACGCATCTAACTTTTGCTGTCTGTTTAGAGTTTTAAAACTCGTAATACTATTGGCAACTTTTACGTTTGGGTTTTTTAGATGAAATTCAACATGCTTTTTCGCAGGACCATGGCAGCGTTCACAGTCAATTCCGTAAACAATTGTTTCTTTTCTGATGATATCTTCAACATCCATAGACATCATATTTCTTTCTTCAGAATTTTGATTCACGCTTCGACTGCTGGCATTTGAGGCGTGACATGAATAGCAATCTTTTACTACCATACGGTCAAAATACGGTTTGTCTGCAGGAAAACCTGGACTTGTTGCCCAATTGTTTATAGAATGATAAAAAGAAACTGGCAGCTCATACGTATTATTGTCTTTCCAGTAAACAGAAGTCTGCGCGTGTTTGGTTCCAAATACAATTTCGAATTTATATTTAGCCGTTTCTTTACCGTTTTTATAAACAACTTGGTACAAACTGTCGCCACGTTTTTCCATGACTAGTTTGGTGTCTTTATCGTAAATGAAGGTGTGATTTTTAGAATCGAAATCGCCTGAAACGTTTCCTAAAATAGCTGGAGAGGTTGCTTTAAAGTGCGAACTTTTGAATGCCATTTCAGATTCTACTTTATGACATTGTATACAGCTTTCTGAACCCGCATAATCGGTTCCGCGCGGATCAATATATTCTTCAGATTTGTTATTGCAACCGACAATGAGAATTGCCAGAAGTATTAGAGTTAGTCGAAATACAGCTTTTTTCATTGCTGTAAATATACTTTTTTTTGAATTGAATCAAAATATATTTCAATAATGAAAAAATGCTGTTAAAATATTTAGAATGCTTCTTAATTCATGCCAACTCCGTAGACATATTCATCTAATTCGATTTTGAACAAAGAACCTTCAACCAAATCTTTAATCGATTTTAATTCGGTCATGTTTACAGCTAAATCTATAGAATTGCAAGGTGTTTTCAATAAAAACTTATGACAAGAATATTTCATTTCGCATGCTTCGCAACAAGCATTTTCTATCATGCTATCTTCAATCAAATCGCAAAAATGATTTAATTCCTGAACTGTAAAATAAAAGCCAGTTTCTTTAAAAACCAATTGCACTTTGTCGGAAATCGTAGTATTGTGATCTTTCCAGTAAAAAGCTATTCCAAAGTTGTTATGATATATCTGCTCAATTTCTCTCATCGTAAATCCTTTTATTTCAACAAATATAAATATTATTTATATTAATTCTAAATAAAAAAATCATAAAAGTTTGAAAAAGAATATTTGTTGAGAAAACTTTAGTTCATACCCGAACCGTAAATGTATTTATTAAGATTAAGTCGAAATAAAGAACCATCAACTAAGTCTTTTATAGAATTTAATTCAATTGGAGATATTTCTAAATCCAACGCAACATAAGGAGTCTTCAATAAAAATTTATCGAAGGCGCGTTCTACACCACGTGTATCATAATCATTATGGTCTGTTACGCAGTCTTCAATTAAATTGTGAAATTCATTTAATTCTTGAACCGAAAAATAAAATCCCATTTGTTTAAAAAGCAGTTGGATTTTATCTGATATAATTTCGTTGCCTTCTTTCCAATAAAATGAAATTCCAAAATCGTTTCGGTATATCTGTTCGATATCTTTCATGGCAATTTTTTTAGGCCACAAAGATACGCACTCTTTGTATTAATACTTGACTAAGAAAAGCATAAAAAAAAGCTAAAAAACCAATATGACTATTTGATTTTTAGTTATTTATGTAGTGTTTGTGGTTTTTCTTTTTTATGAAATCCTATCTCATAATAAGATTATTTCAGCCAATTTTTTAGCTTAGAAATAAATGCTGCCTGTTGGTCAACAAATAAATAATGCGAGCAATTATTAAGGAAAGCAAAGTGATTTTCTCCAGTAATTGCCTTAAGAGAATTAATTTGTGCCGATGAAAAAATACCGTCATCTTTTCCATAGATTCCATAAATAGGAACTCCAGCAGATTTGATTTTCTTTAAAATCGCGCGCGTATCGATGTTATTTTGTTTTTCATTTTGATAAAAAAGAAGTGGAGCATTTTTATTTCGAATATTCGTTTTATAAAATTCTCCAGCTTCATAATCAGAATAAAGCTTTTTAGATTCTGCTGTCGGATTTGGCATTTTAAAAAAGCCATTTTCACCAGCAAGTTCAAAACATCCTTTTCTATATTCGGCTGAATTTTTATCTAAGTTTTCTACAACATCGATTCGCTTTAATTGTTCAGAATCGTTGCTGTATTTTTTCTTCAGCGTATTTAATATGTGATCGTAGGTTTCCTGTTGAGAAAATAAAGCGCCAGCCAAAACCAAAGCGCTTACATTTTTAGGGTATTTATTGGTATAAAGTGTTGCAACTAAACCGCCAAAACTATGTCCTAAAAGAATTGCTTTTTTTAAATGGTATTTTTTATAAATCGAATTTAAATCCTGAAAAGCTTCTTCGTACGTGAATTTCGCATTTGGGTCTGCAGATCTTCCTTCGCCTCTTCGATCGTAAGCAATAACATAAAAACCTTGATCGGCCAGTTTTTGAGCTGTTGTTCCTTCAAATAAAGTAGCATTGCCACTTGGCCCTCCATGAATAAAAATGATGGTTTTATTCTTTTCGTTTCCGTAGGTTTTGATATAAAGATTTTGCCCTTTGGAGAAAAGGGAAAAGATTAAAAAGAAAGAGACTAAAAAGGATTTCATTTACTCCAATTTATGGTGTTCATCCATATCTTTTTTCAAATCTAAATTTCTAAATGTAGGTGATTTCAATGCAGTAAAAACTACAGTTAAGAGTGTAACACTTCCTCCAAAAACAACAGAGGTAACTGCCCCCATCAATTTGGCAGTTGCACCACTTTCAAAAGCACCTAATTCATTTGAAGATCCAACAAAAATCGAGTTTACGGCACCCACACGTCCGCGCATGTGATCTGGAGTTTTAAGCTGTAGAATAGTCTGACGGATTACCACTGAAATTCCATCAGCCAATCCGCTTAAAAATAAAGCGAAAACAGAAAGCCAGAAATAAGTCGATAATCCAAACAAGATGATGGATAAACCAAAAACAAAAATGGCAATTAAAAGTTTTTTTCCTGCATTTTCATACAACGGCACATAAGCCGAAATAAGCATCGTGATAAAAGCACCTACAGCAGGAGCGGCTCTTAAAATTCCGAAACCTTCAGAACCCACTTTCAAGATGTCTTGTGCAAACACAGGCAATAATGCAACGGCACCTCCAAAAAGGACCGCAATCATATCGAGTGATAATGCGCCAAGAACAATTTTGTTTCTGAATACAAATGTCAAGCCTTCCATAAGACTATCTTTTATAGATTCTCCCATTTTTGGGTTTACAATAGGTTTTTGACTGATTTGCGATAAGGCGATTAATGATAGAATTGAAAATCCAAAAACCAAACACATGGACCAGTGAACACCAATCCAATTGATAGAGAATCCCGCTAGTGCAGGTCCCATAACGGCTCCAATCTGCCAAACCGAACTACTCCAAGTTGCCGCATTTGGATATACTTTTTTAGGAATGATTAATGAAAGAAGAGAGAAAATTGTTGGTCCCATAAAAGAACGAACGATTCCGCCAAAAAATACTAAAGCGTAAATCGAATACAAAATAACATGTGTAGACCAGCCTCCAACAACTTTTGGCCAAGTCAATAAGAAAAGTCCAAAACTAATTACTGAAAATCCTAAAATACACTTCACCAATAAGCCTTTCTTTTCTCTTTGGTCAACAATGTGTCCTGCAAACAAAGACATTGAAACGGCAGGAATAATTTCCATTAAACCAATAATTCCTAAAGAAAGCGGGTTTTTGGTTAAACTATACACTTCCCATTCAATAACAATAAATTGCATAGACCAGGCAAAAACCATTGCAAAACGCAATAATAAAAATACGTTGAATTCTTTATATCGAAGCGCCTGATAAGGATCGGGTTTGTTGGATTTAATTTCTTCCATTTGTTCTAATGTCTTTCAGCATAAGCTGTGTTGAAACAGTTCCGTTCCATTCGTTTTCGGCAATGCAATATGCCAACTGAAACGGATTTTGATTTTTTACAATATTTAGTTTTTTTCCTAATCCGAAACCAATTGCGGCGATTCCGTCTGAGTTGTTTTGTTTGGCAAAAAGCCTTAAATGTTCTTCTTCTGCACCTAAAGTTTTAGCGTAACCTGTATCAAAAGCATTTTCAGTCATAAAAACAGGCGTCATATTCTGAGGGCCGAAAGGTTCGAATTGTTTTAGAATTCGAATTAATTTGGGTGTTATATCGGAGAAATTGATTTCGGCATCGATCTCAATTTCTGGAGTAAGCATTTCGGGTAAAATAGTTTCAGAAACCTGTTTTTCAAAAGCATCTTTAAAAGTTTGATAGTTTTCTGCTTTTAAAGTCATTCCTGCAGCGTACATGTGGCCTCCAAATTGTTCCAGATGTTCGGCGCAGGCGTCTAAAGCATTATAAACATCAAAACCTTTTACAGATCGGGCAGAGGCTGCATATTTGTCGCCGCTTTTAGTAAAAACCAACGTCGGGCGATAATACGTTTCAATCAATCTTGAAGCTACAATTCCGATTACGCCTTTGTGCCAGTCTTCTTGAAAAACGACTGTTGAAAAACGTTTTTCTTCGTTGTTTTCTATAATCTGCTGAAAAGCTTCTTTGGTGATTTTTTTATCTAAATCTTTTCGATCTGCGTTGTATTGCTCAATTTCCGAAGCAAATTGTTGTGCTTGTTCAAAATTGAATTCAGTTAACAATTCAACAGCGTGATTTCCGTGTTTGATTCTTCCGGCAGCGTTAATTCTTGGTGAAATAATAAAAACAACATCGGTAATATCGAGAACTTTCTTTTTTACCTGATGTGTTAAAGCTTTAATTCCGGGTCTTGGTTCGCTATTAATAACTTTCAATCCGAAATGTGCTAAAACACGATTTTCTCCCGTAATAGGAACAATATCTGCAGCAATTGCTGTAGCTACTAAATCTAGATAAGGAACTAAATCTTCAATCGTTTCATTTCGATTTTGTCCTAAAGCCTGAATCAATTTAAAACCAACTCCGCAACCGCACAATTCATCGTAAGGATAAGAACAGTCTTCTCTTTTTGGATCTAGAACAGCAATGGCATCTGGAAGAAATTCTCCGGGGCGGTGGTGATCGCAAACAATAAAGTCAATGTTTTTTGCTTTCGCGTAGGCGATATGATCAATCGATTTGATTCCGCAGTCTAGAGCGATAATTAAAGAAATTCCATTGTCATCTGCGTAATCAATTCCTTTATAAGAAACGCCATAACCTTCGGCATAGCGATCGGGAATGTAAGTGGCAATGTTGGGATAATGCGATTTTAGATACGAAGAAACCAAAGAAACGGCTGTTGTTCCGTCAACGTCGTAATCGCCAAAAACTAAGATGTTTTCTTCGTTCTGAATGGCTTGTTCAATTCGGGCAACAGCTTTATCCATATCCTTCATCAAATACGGATCATGTAAATGTTCTAAAGAAGGACGAAAGAAATTCTTCGCCTCATCAAAAGTTTCAATGCCACGCTGAATCAAAAGCGTTGCTACAAAATCTTCTACATTTAAGGCTTGTGCCAAATGTTTGACTTTTTCTTCAGAAGGTTTTGGTTTTAAGGTCCAACGCATTGTCGATTTTAGATTTTAGATTGTTGATTTTAGATTGTCGAAGCTATTGTTTATTAAGATTACCAAATCTTCAGGATTTTTATTTTGACTTTTTAAGTTGTGAAATTGATTATTTATTGATTCGTCCACTGCTTTTCCGTTACAGATTTTGATTAAATAAGGAAATCCTTTTTGATCGGAAACATTAAATAGCATATGAGAAATATATTCTCGATTGTATTCATTTTTAATGCTTCTACCTTCAAGAAAAACCAGTTCAATATCATCTTTAAGATTTGGAATAATATTTTTTTCTATATAATGATGATTATTTTTTCGATTATTATAACAGAAGAATTTCTTTCCTTCAATCGATACTAAATAATTACTATATCTTTTTTTGAACCGTTTTTTTTGAAAGAATTCAAAAACCGAAAAGACTATAATTAAGGGAAGAAATAATATAAACAAAGGAATTCCAATTATAAACAGAAAGAGTATAACCGCAATTTCTTTTAATTTTTCCTTCATAGATAATTAAGAATTTAAAAATATTTTTATTTCAATTCCAAAGCATTTCCTTCAAATTGAATTCCGTCCCAACCTAAATTGATGAAATTTCTAATGTTTTGGTGATTTGTTCCGTTTGGATCGCCTAAAACTTCTTCAAAATAAAATGCTCCAAAACACGCTAATGTTTCTTCTTTACTTAGATTCTGCAATTTCGCGAAAGAAAACAATTTGCAAGAACCTGAATTTTCGCCAGCTGCATTATGTTGTGTTCCGTTTTGAAAAGCGGTTGGAGTAAAGTTGTAATTTTCTTCGATTACTGCAATCGTTTCAGGAAATGTGATTTGTGTTGGAGTTTGTTTTACTTTTTCTAAAAAGGCTTGAATGCTCATGATTTATTCTTTATTTATATTTTTTGGTTCATATTTGTCACATCGAGCGGAGTCGAGAACCAAACGTGCATCTCGACTCCGCTCGAACTGACAAATGGAATTGAACTAACATTATTTTTTATTCTTCTTCGTCCTTAGAATATTTACTTTTCTTCGCTTCTTTTTCTATTGTTTTTCCAGCAACGACAACTACAATTTCGCCGCGTGGTGCTGTTTTTTCAAAATGCGCTAAAACTTCTTTTGCAGTTCCGCGTACATTTTCTTCGTGTAATTTTGATAATTCTCTCGAAACACAAACTTGTCGGTCTTCTCCAAAATATTGTACAAATTCGGCTAAAGTTTTAACGAGTTTATGCGGAGAAACGTATAAGATCATCGTTCGAGTTTCTTCGGCTAAAGCCAAAAAACGAGTCTGACGTCCTTTTTTATCAGGTAGGAAACCTTCAAAAACAAATTTATCATTTGGAAGTCCGCTGTTTACCAATGCAGGAACAAAAGCTGTTGCTCCAGGAAGACATTCTACTTCGATTTTATTTTCTACGCAAGCGCGTGTCAATAAAAACCCAGGATCTGAAATGGCGGGAGTTCCAGCGTCTGAAATCAAAGCGATAGTTTCGCCAGCTTTCAAACGTGCAATTAAGTTTTCGGTAGTTTTGTGTTCGTTGTGCATATGATGGCTGTGCATGTGCGTGCCAATTTCAAAATGCTTCAGGAGTTTTCCGCTTGTACGGGTATCTTCCGCCAAAATCAAATCGACTTCTTTTAAAACCCGAATGGCTCTAAAAGTCATGTCTTCAAGATTGCCAATTGGCGTTGGAACGATATATAATTTTGACATAATTGTTTATTCGTGAAATGTAAAATGTGAGATGCGAAATGTCTTTAAGAGAATTTTTTCTCGATAATTCCCATAAAACGCTCTGCGTAATCGTCTTTTCCTTCCCAGTTGTTATAATCTGGTTTTACCATGTTTTCGATAAACTCGTTTGCTTCTGCATAGGAATCAAAAGTTAAAAGCTGATTTAAAACACGGCTGTAATCTTCTGTGCTGTTTCCGAAAAGATTTTTAGTAAAAGCAATTCTGTCATTCAAATCAATATGAAAACCTCTTGCCAGTTTTTCGTTCAAACTTACCGATTTTAGCTGTGCAGGAGTTTCAAGTATAGCCGTTTCCACTTTTTTAGGTTCCTTAAAATCACTGATTGAAGGAGCTTGCGTTGACGGAACAGTTTCAAAGCTTTCCACTTTTACAAATTGTGCATCGGCGTAATTAATGCCAAAATCTTCAAATTGAATAGTTGGCTGTGCAGGAGTTTCTGCTTTTGGCTCTTCTTTAATTTCTTCTTTAATTTCTTCTTTGATTTCTTCTTTGATTTCTTCCTTAATCGGCTCGGTTTCTAATTCAAAAGCAGGTTTGAAATCAGGAATAGGCTTTAACTCATTAACAGTCGTAAAAGAAAGATCATCGATAGGTTTTTCAGTTTCTTCTACTTTTTCAGCAATTGGCTCAACAATTTCTTCGACAATTGGCTCTTCAATAACTGCTTCTTCAATTTCGGCAGCAATTGGTTCAACAGTTTCTTCAATTACAGGTTCTTCAACTTCAACCACTGATTCAATGGCTTCGGTAATTTCTACTGGTTCTTCTTCCGAAATTTCAGGTTCATAAGATTCCTCTAGCGCAATAACTTTTTCTTCAGCAGGAGCTTCAAGTTCAATTATTGTTGGAACTGCATCTTCTTTTTCGAAAATAGTTTCCAATTCAGAAGTAATATCGCTTTGCCCGATTGTTGGTTTTGCAGCATCGAAATTCTCTTCTACAAATTTTAATACCGCTAATTTTTCGTATAATTTCTGAGTTTCAAGGTACAATTGATTGATATCGGATTTATTTTTAAGTTTTAAAATTCGATGTGCAATGCTAATTAAATCAGCTTCCAATTTTTTTTTCATAACTGTTGAAAATTATAGTGAATAAGGTATTTTAGTGTATTTGATGTCTGAATGTTTCTATTCTCAAGGAAATTCAAAAGATAATTTTTTATTTCTGTTAATACGCTGTCGCGAATTTAAGGTTTGATAAAAATTTTCTACTTTTGAAAAAATGTAAAACAGTACATTTTTACATCAATTTATTGCCAGTACAAAGTAATAAAAACTATTCATTTTTAAAGGTAGAAAAATACAAAATGTTTCTCGAAAATACAGTAAATCACAAAGAACAATTTGGTTGGATTGAAGTTATTTGTGGATCAATGTTTTCGGGTAAAACCGAAGAGCTGATCCGAAGATTAAAGCGCGCCCAATTTGCCAAACAAAGAGTCGAAATTTTTAAACCCGCTATTGATACCCGATATCATGACGAAATGGTTGTGTCGCATGATGCCAACGAAATTCGTTCTACGCCAGTTCCTGCGGCGGCTAATATTTTAATTTTGGCCCAAGGATGCGATGTGATCGGTATTGATGAAGCTCAGTTTTTTGATGACGAAATTATTACCGTTTGTAACGATTTGGCAAATCAAGGAATTCGTGTAATTGTGGCTGGATTGGATATGGATTTTAAAGGAAATCCGTTTGGACCAATGCCAGGACTTATGGCAACTGCAGAATATGTAACGAAAGTTCATGCTGTTTGCACGAGAACTGGTAACTTAGCAAATTATAGTTTTAGAAAAACGGCTAATGATAAATTGGTAATGTTGGGTGAAACAGAAGAATATGAGCCACTTAGCCGTGCAGCGTATTTTAACGCCATGAAAAAAAATCAGGAAAAATAGATCTGTTTTCCTTGTACAAGCCTTAACAAAACAATATAAAATATGAGAAAATCGACTGGTTTATTGTTATTATTAATTGGAATTGCAGTTGCTTTTGTAGCTTATTTTCAATTTTATCTTGGCGAAAAGGAAGATGAAGTAAATGCTGAAGTTAAAGAACTAGTTGTGAAATACAATAAAAGCTGTCCGCTAAATATTCAAGAAGGAATTCGTTTAGACAGTGTCACTTTGCCTCAAGAAAGAACAGTTCAATATAATTTAACCTTGATAAAGGTGGTTAAAGAAACTGCAGAGATCGGTGTAATTCAGGAAGAAATTAGAAAAAGTCTTTTAAGCACTGCGAAAGCAAATCCTGGACTGCAGGTTTTTAGAGAAAACGATTATACTTTGGTCTATAGTTACTCTGATAAAAAGAGATCTTTTTTGTTTGATGTAAAAATATTGCCAGACGAGTATAAATAATTTAACATCTTCGTAGATGTCGTTAAACCCGACAGGTTTTTTGAAACCTGTTGGGTTTGTTGTTTTAAAAATATATTTATTCATTCCGTAGGAATGTTTGGTTGGTAGATGTTTTTAATTTGATTCACCAGATACACGTTACGTAGGAACGTCTGATTGCGATTCAAAATATTCAATCGTTAGAATAATTCTCCCTACAGGACACAACCTAAATTCCGCAAATATTTTTTTCTACCGACGAGATATTCCTACGGAATATTATTTATTCTAACTAATTGATAAAAATAAAACCCGACAGATTTTAAAAATCTGTCGGGTTTGCTATTTAAATGAACTTATATTTCTTATATGGTAAAAAAGAAAAAATTAAATCTTCTTTCTCATTCTCGCCACTGGAATATCCAACTGTTCACGGTATTTTGCAATAGTTCTTCTCGCAATCGGATACCCTTTTTCTTTTAAGATTTCTGCCAGTTGATCGTCTGGAAGCGGTTTTCTCTTATCTTCTTCCTCAATTGTGTTTTGAAGAATTTTTTTGATTTCTAAAGTCGAAACGTCTTCTCCTTGATCATTTTTCATGGCTTCAGAGAAAAATTCTTTAATAAGTTTCGTTCCATATGGCGTTTCTACATATTTGCTGTTCGCCACACGCGAAATTGTCGAAATATCCAAACCAACCATATCTGCAATATCTTTTAAGATCATTGGTTTTAGTTTCGTTTCATCGCCGTCTAAGAAATATTCTTCCTGATAATGCATAATGGCATTCATGGTTACAAAAAGAGTTTCCTGACGTTGTCTGATGGCATCGATAAACCATTTAGCAGAATCCAGTTTTTGTTTGATAAACTGAACGGCATCTTTCTGTGCAGTCGATTTATCACGGGATTCTTTGTATGTCTGCATCATTTCCTGATAATCTTTAGAAACGTGCAAAGAAGGAGCATTTCTTCCGTTTAGGGTCAGTTCTAATTCGCCATCTACAATTCTTATGGCAAAATCTGGAACAATATTTTCTGTAACTTTATTGTTTCCGGTAAAAGAACCGCCTGGTTTTGGGTTCAAACGTTCAATTTCGTGAATTGCTTTTTTAAGCTGTTCGTTAGAAATGCTGTATTTCTGTAATAATTTATCGTAATGTTTCTTCGTAAAAGCATCAAACTGATTTTCGATAATGTCAATTGCTAAATCAACATATTCAGTTGGAGTTTTATGTTTTAGCTGAAGCAATAAACATTCTTGTAAATCACGCGCGCCAACTCCCGAAGGTTCAAGCTCATGAATCACTGTCATCATTTTTTCGACCATTGCTTCATCAGTATAAATTCCCTGAGTAAAAGCCATATCGTCTACAATATCCGGAATACTTCTACGGATATAACCCATATCATCAATACTTCCAACAAGGAATTCAGCGATTTCGCGCTCTTCATCATTCAAAATAAAAGTATTCAACTGATTGATTAAGTCTTGATGAAAACTAATTGGAGCTGCAAAAGGCGTTTCGCGTTCTTCGTCGTCACTGTAATTGTTTACCTGAGTTTTGTAATCAGGCATATCGTCGTCGCTTAGATATTCGTCAATGTTAATGTCGTCTGCTTCGATTCTGTCAGATTCTGCATCATCATAATCGTCGTAGTCTTCATTAGCGTATTCATCAGCTTCGTAATCGTCTTCTTTTCCAGCTTCAAGAGCCGGATTTTCGTTCATTTCTTCTAATAAACGCTGTTCAAAAGCTTGCGTAGGCAATTGAATTAACTTCATCAGCTGAATTTGCTGTGGAGATAATTTTTGGGATAATTTTAAATTTAAAAATTGCTTTAGCATTTGATTTTGTTAAAAGTTTCAAGTTTCAAGTTTCAGGTTGAGAACGTGCCGCAACTTGAAACTTGAAACCTGAAACAAATATTATTATTTTAGTTCACGCTCCAAATAACTTGAAACATGAAACCTGAAACTTTTTTAAACTAAATCGATTAAAACTCCGCGCTTCCAGGAGTTCTTGGGAAAGGAATTACGTCTCTAATGTTTGTCATTCCAGTTACAAACAATACCAAACGCTCAAAACCTAAACCAAAACCTGCGTGAGTTGCCGATCCGAATCTTCTAGTGTCTAAATACCAGTATAATTCTTCTTTATCAATTCCAAGTTTTTCCATTTTCTCAACCAAAACATCGTAACGCTCTTCTCTTTCAGAACCACCAACGATTTCTCCAATTCCAGGGAAAAGGATATCCATAGCACGAACTGTTTCTCTTCCTGGTTCAGTGTTGTCGTTTAGACGCATGTAAAACGCTTTAATGTTTGCTGGGTAATCGTATAAAATTACTGGACATTTAAAGTGTTTTTCAACCAAGAAACGCTCGTGTTCTGACTGTAAATCAGCTCCCCATTCGTTGATTAAATATTGGAATTTCTTCTTTTTATTTGGAGTTGAATCTCTTAAAATGTCAATTGCCTCAGTGTAAGAAACACGTTTGAAGTTGTTTTCTAAAACAAAGTTTAATTTCTCTAATAAAGGCATTTCGCTTCTTTCTGCCTGTGGTTTAGATTTTTCTTCTTCAAGAAGTCTTCCTTCTAAAAATGCTAAATCATCTTTACAGTTATCTAAAGCATATTTAATTACATACTGAATAAAATCTTCAGCCAAATCCATGTTGTCATCAAGGTCGTTGAAGGCAACTTCTGGTTCGATCATCCAGAATTCTGCCAAGTGACGAGAAGTATTTGAATTTTCTGCTCTAAAAGTTGGTCCAAAAGTATAAATCTGACCCAAAGCCATTGCGAACGTTTCACCTTCTAATTGTCCAGAAACCGTCAAGTTGGTATGTTTTCCGAAGAAATCTTTTTTGAAATCAATGTTTCCCTCTTCATTTTTTGGAAGATTATCCAAAGGCAAAGAAGTAACTTGGAACATTTCTCCAGCACCTTCAGCATCAGCTCCAGTAATGATTGGTGTGTTTACGTAAACAAAACCTTTTTGCTGGAAATAGCTGTGAACAGCATAAGACAATACCGAACGCACACGCATAATCGCACCAAAAGCATTTGTACGTACACGCAAGTGAGCGTTTTCACGTAAAAATTCTAAAGAGTGTTTTTTAGGCTGCATTGGGAATTTCTCCGCATCAGAATCTCCAAGGATTTCAAGTTTGTTCACCTGAATTTCATATTTCTGACCAGCACCTTTACTTTCAACCAAAGTTCCAATTACAGAAACCGCAGCTCCAGTAGTGATTCTTTTTAAAGTTTCTTCTGGTGTATTTTCAAAATCAACAACACATTGAATATTATTAATGGTAGAACCGTCATTTAAAGCGATGAACTGATTATTTCTAAAAGTTCTCACCCAACCTTTTGCATTCACTTCCTGTAACGTCGTCGTACTGTTTAATAAGTCTCTAACTTTTGTGTGTTTCATTTTTATATATAATTGATATTAAATAATATTCGTTTTGAACAACTGCAAATATAATCGATAATAATTAATTTTTGAAGCTGTTTCCCGCTCTTCGCTATATCTTTCTATTTTTAAAGGAAAAATAGAAAGGATGCCGCTTCGATCGGGGCTAGGGCATTTGGTTTCAAAAGAATCAATTTCTCTTGCTTTTGTCATTTCGAGGAACGAGGAATCTCCGTAAGTAGCTCTACAAAGATTAGCGATCCTTGGAGCGGAGTTTCTTGCTGAGATTCCTCGTTCCTCGGAATGACAAACTATGTTTGACTTCCTAGTTTAATTCTTGTATTTCTTCAAATTTTGATTTAATACTTTCATAAGTTCAGCATGATTTATTTGCATTGAAACTGCTGAAAGGCAAAATGGCGAACCGTAATTGGTAAAATTAAATTGCGTTAATTTTTTCAGTATTAGATTCTTTTTATTTTCAATCCAATAATCGGGATTATTAATTTTAATAAGAACCATTTTTTGGCTTTGAATTTTTAGTTCTGAAAATCCTTCAATATTGTTCCATTTTATAAATTCTGATGAATTCTTTTCCGGATTAACATTGATTCCACTTTTATCAATAATAAGAAAAAGTTTGTTTTTTATTAATTGCCTAATAGCTATGTAAACACCTAAGCCACAAAATAGGATCAAAATAATTCCTATTCCTTTTATAAACATTAGACTTTTAAATTTATAGGAAAGATAATGTTCAGCATTAATAAATAATTCGAAACCTAAAGCAGTGAACAGTGCACCAATAATTAACAATAAAGACGTCTTTTTTCTACTTGAATAAATTTCTATTCTCTCCATTTATTTTTAATTCGTGCCAATTAGTGAAATTAGTGTTTTACTTCTCCAATCCCTCCAATTCCTCTTTCTTAGTTTTCTTCTTCTCAAAAGTTAAAACCAATGAAGGCAATACAACTAAATTAGCAAACATCGCAAAAACCAAAGTACAAGAAATTAATCCTCCTAAAGCAATTGTTCCGCTGAAGCTTGATAGTGTGAAAGTCGCAAAACCTAAAATCAAAACCACAGAAGTATAGAAAGTACTTACTCCTGTTTCTCTCAAGGCGCTGAAAACAGATTTTTTTACTTTTCCTTTATTTTGAAGTAGATCATGTTTGTATTTCGCCATAAACTGAATCGCATTATCAACCGAGATTCCGAAAGCGATACTAAATACCAGAATCGTTGAAGGTTTTAACGGAATTCCGAAATAACCCATTAATCCAGAGGTAATGCAAAGCGGTAAAATATTTGTAATCAAAGAAGCTGCTACCATTTTGAACGAACGGAATAAATACAGCATCAAGATTGCAATAGTCAAAATCGCAAACAATAACGACTCGATTAAGTTGTGCGCTAAATAAGTTGTTCCTTTTTGGAATACTAAAGCTTTTCCTGTAATCGTAACTTCGTATCGGTCTTTAGGGAAAATTTCATCAATTTTTTTGCGTAGTTTTCCTTCTACTTTTGCCATTTCATCTGTTCCAATATCTTTCATGAAAGTAGTGATTCTGGCATATTGTCCAGTCGAATCAACATAGGCTTTCATTAGGTTTTCTTTACTGTTTTTGGTTGCATTTTTAGCATAACCCAAAATAAAAGTCTGTTCCTGAGAAGTTGGCAATTGGTAATATTCAGGATTTCCGTTATAAAAAGCCTGTTTTGCATATTTAACCAAGTTTACAACAGAAACTGGTTTTGCCAGTTCAGGAATTTCAGAAATGGTATTTTGTAATTCATCCATTTTACGAATTGTCGCCGGTTTCATAACACCCTTTTTCTTTTTGGTGTCAATCATGATTTCCAGAGGCATTACACCGTTGAATTCTTTTTCGTAAAATAAAATATCTTTAAAGAAAGAGGCTGTTTTGGGCATTTCGCCAATCAAACTTCCCGAAACTTTCATTTGTCTAACCCCATTCAAACTCACAATAAATAGAACAGCGTAAATGCAATAAACAATTGTTTTTTTACCTTTTACAATAGTTGTAACTGTGTTTAAAAGCGTCGAAATATAAGTTTTGTCTAAATGATATAAGTGTTTTGCTTTTGGCAACGGCATAAAACTGTAAATAATCGGCACGATAAAAAGTGTCAGCGTATAAACAGAAAGTACGTTGATAGAAGTGACCAATCCGAACTCAAAAAGAAGTTCGTTTCCAGTAATCATCAAGGTTGCAAAACCAATTGCAGCGGTTAAATTGGTCATCAAAGTCGAAGATCCAATTTTTGAAATCACACGCTGTAAAGCTTTTGCCTGATTGTTATGCAGCTTAATTTCTTGCTGGTATTTGTTAATCAGGAAAATACAGTTGGTAATTCCGATTACGATAATCAATGGTGGAATAATTGCTGTTAAAATCGTGATTTTATAACCAAATAATCCAAGCGTTCCAAAAGACCAAGTTACACCGACAATTAAAATGCAAATAGAAATAAAAGTTGCTCTGAACGAACGGAAAAAGAAAAAGAAAATTAAAGAAACGGTCAATAAAGACGCTCCAATGAAAAGTCCAATTTCGCCTTTCATATTGTCCGCATTGATCGTACGGATGTACGGCATTCCTGAAACTTTAAGATCGATTCCAGTTTCTTTTTCGAATTTATCGATTTTCGGAACTAAATCTTTTAAGATAAAAACCTTTCTTTCGGCTGTATTTACCAGCGCTTTATTCATGTAAATGGCAGAACGAACGCTTCCGCTTTCTTTGTTAAACAACAAGCCTTCGTAAAAAGGCAGATTGTGAAACAAATCATATTGTACGCTTTTTAAATAATTAGCATCCAAGATTTTACTTTCGTCAATAAATGGCGCTAGAACAAATTTTTGGTTTACGGTATCTTTTTCAAGTTTCTTTAGGTCATTTAAAGAAATTACTAAATCAACTTCTTTGGCTTTTTTTAAACCGTTCATTAATTCGGTCCAAGCCGCATAATTTTTTGGTGTAAAGAATTTAGAATCTTTGAAACCAATAACGATTAGGTTTCCTTCTTCACCAAACTTATCAAGGAATTTTTGATAATCTTTATTTGCAATATGATCTTTTGGAAGCAGGTTAGCTTCGGTATAAGTCATAGAAAGATTCTTCCACTGATAACCAAAGAAAATAGTTAAAGCAGAAAGTATAACCAGAATCGTAATTCGGTTTTTAAGTATGATTCGGGCTAACTTTTCCCAAAATCCAACTTGGATAGCGTTTTTCATAAAATCTTTAAAAATGGATGCAAATGTAGTGAAAAGTGCTCGAAATCATAAATATTCGATTCTATTTTACTTTATGTTAACACAAAATGCAAGATTTTTAAAAATGGGATAATTTACATGCTTTTTACAAATTAGTCGTTAGCTTTTGCCATATTTGCAATTCGTTTTACAGTAAAAAATACTGTTATTGTAATTTTGCACTAAAAAATAGATCAGCAACAATGCAACAAAATAATACTACAACTTTCATTTTTCTAACCATTCTTTTGCTTTTAATTGTTATTATTTGCTTTATGATTTATCAATTAATGCAAACCAAAAAAGCAAAAGAAGATGCTGAAAAAAGTTTTTATGCTTTAGAATCTAAGGTAAACGATTTGCAGTTGGAGAATTTAGAATCCAAACTAAATCCGCATTTGTTTAAGAATATCTTAAATTCAATTCAGTCGCATGCTTATCAAACTTATTTTGCTCTGGATAAATTGGCCAATGTTCTGGATTATATTTTGTACGAAAGCAAAAAGAAATTTGTAACGGCCAAAGAAGAAATAGATTTTGCATTGAATTTAATCGAAATCAACAAAATCAAAATTAGTCCGCTTTTTGAGCTTAAGGTTAAAACCAATATCAATCAAGAAGACAAATTGTACGATCAGCCTTTGTTAGCGCCTTTAATTTCGATTGATCTAATTGAAAATGCATTCAAACATGCCGATCTTCAAAGTGCAGATGCTTTTATTTCGGTAGTTTTTGAATTTAAAAACAATGCTTTTTTTATGACGGTTTCGAATAAAATATCAGATAAAAAAGTACTGAAAAAAGAACGAAGCGGTTTTGGCCATACAACGCTCGAACACCGTCTTCGCATTATTTATAAGAATAATTTTAAACTCGATAGGTTTATAGAAAACGATGTTTATATTGCCCATCTAAAAATTGATTTACTTGAATACAAAACTGAAATGCTTGCTTCTGGACGATGAACTTCCAGGATTGACTTACCTAAAAATGCTTTGCGAACAAATTCCGGAATTGGAGATCGTAAAAACATGTAATGATCCAGAGAAACTCCTGTCTGATTTTTCGAATCTTGATTTTGATCTGTTAATTTCGGATATCGAAATGCCCGGAATTGATGGGTTGCATCTGGCTGAAAAACTGCAAGATAAATTGGTGATTTTTTGTACGGCGTATAAAGAATATGCGGCCGAGGCATTTAATATCGATGCCGTAGATTATATTACAAAGCCTGTAAAATTGGAACGTTTGCAAAAAGCAGTCGCAAAAGCTTTGGAGCGTTTTGAAAAATCAAATTCAGATAAAAAATTCATTCAGCTGAATACAGACAAAGGGAAAACGCTGTTGTATTTTAATAAAATTCAGTACATAAAAACGGCCGCAAGTGATAGTCGAGACAAAACGGTACTGCTTACCGATGGAAGTTTTTTGAATTTGAAAAATGTAAAATTCGATACCCTTTTAAACGAATTGCCAGATGCTGATTTCTGTCGAGTTAATAAAAAAGAAATCGTGGCGGTAAAAGCAATTAAGTTTTTTAATCATAACGAAATTGTGCTGCACCATGTTGAAGAAAACGGCAAAAACACGACGCTAATCTTAAGCGAAACCTATAGAGCTGATTTTTTGAAAAAGGTGAAATTATAGCCATTTGCAATAAATTTATTTCTGTTAGGCTGACTATCATTTCTAAAACTTATTACAATTTTTTCCTGACTTGTTACATGTGATTGAAATTAACAAGTGAATTACTTTTTCACTAAATTCACAGTGCTGATATTTGCGTTAATTAAATCTAAAGAACGAGTTTATGAATAACGTTAAGAACTCTCTATTCTACATAACAGTTATTGGTGGTTTTACAGCGCTAATATATTGGGTAATTTCAAAAGGAGCTTCATTGGAAGTTGGGCGCAATATTGTAAAGAAAAGTGTTGAAAGCAATCATTGGAAAGACTTTCTTCATTCGATGGTCGAAAATCTACAGCATCCTTTGGCTATTTTATTAGCACAAATCGTAACCATCATTTTAGTTGCTCGTTTGTTTGGATGGTTTTTTAGAAAAATAGGACAGCCGTCGGTAATTGGTGAAATGATTGCGGGAATTGTGTTAGGGCCATCTTTGGTCGGAATGTATTTTCCAGAGTTTTCGGCAGCTTTATTTCCAAAAGAATCTTTAGGTAATCTACAGTTTTTAAGCCAAATCGGTTTAATCCTTTTTATGTTTGTTATCGGAATGGAACTGGATTTAAAAGTGCTAAAAAACAAAGCGCATGATGCAGTTGTAATCAGTCACGCCAGTATTGTAATTCCGTTTGCTTTAGGTTTATCATTGGCATTTTTTATTTATGAAACCTATGCTCCATTGGGAGTTGAGTTTTCTTCTTTCGGTTTATTTATGGGAATTGCCATGAGTATTACAGCTTTCCCGGTTTTGGCTAGAATAGTTCAAGAGCGTGGCATGCAGAAAACAAGATTAGGAACGATTGCTATTACTTGCGCGGCTGCAGACGATATTACGGCTTGGTGTATTTTGGCAGTTGTTATTGCGATTGTAAAAGCGGGTTCGCTTTCGAGTTCACTTTATGTAATCGGAATGGCGATTTTGTATGTAATTATCATGCTAAAAATCGTTCGTCCGTTCTTAAAAAGAGTAGGAGATTTAAATGCAACGAGAGAAAGTTTAAATAAACCAGTTGTTGCCATTTTCTTTATAACACTTTTAATTTCGGCTTATGCGTCTGAGTTAATTGGAATTCATGCTTTGTTCGGTGCTTTTTTGGCTGGAGCGATTATGCCAGAAAACAATAAGTTTAGAAACATATTTATCGAAAAAGTTGAAGATGTTGCCATCATTGTTTTATTGCCATTGTTTTTCGTGTTCACAGGTTTGCGTACACAAATCGGATTGTTGAATGATCCTGAATTATGGAAACTTACCGGTTTGATCATTTTGGTTGCTGTAGTTGGTAAATTCTTTGGGAGTGCTTTGGCAGCGAAATTTATGGGACAGAACTGGAAAGACAGTTTAGCCATTGGAGCCCTGATGAATACAAGAGGTTTAATGGAGCTGGTTGTTTTAAACATTGGTTACGATCTAGGGGTACTATCAACAGAAATCTTTACTATGATGGTAATTATGGCATTGGTGACTACTTTTATGACGGGCCCGGCTTTAGATTTTATTGGATTCATTTTTAAAGATAAAATCACAGCAGTTCCAGAGGAAATTGGCACTAAAAGTAAGTACAAGATTTTACTTTCGTTTGCTACTCCAGAAAAAGGGAAAAAATTACTCAAAATTGCCAACAGCCTTGTTAAAAAGCAAACGGATAATTCGGTTGTAACTGCAATGCATATTTCTTTAAGTACAGAAATACATTCTTTTGATGTTAAAGAACATGAACGTAAAATGATCGGGCCAGTGGTGGAAGAATCGCAATTGTTAGATCAAAATTTAGAGAGCTTGTTTAAAGTTTCGAGTGATATTGATTCAGATATTATTGATACGGCAAACCATGGAGAATATGATTTATTATTGGTTGGTTTAGGACAATCTATTTTTGATGGAACTTTATTGGGGAAAATTCTCGGATTCACAACCAGAATTGTAAATCCAGATCGTTTGATCGATAAGTTCACAGGAAAAGAAGGTTTGTTTGAAAACAATCCGTTCGATGAGAGAACACGACATATTATTACTAAAGCGAAAATGCCAGTTGGTATTTTTATCGATAAGAATCTAGAAGAAGTAAACCAGATTTTTATGCCCGTTTTTAGTAAAGAAGATGCTTTTTTAATTGATTATGCTAAAAAGCTAATCAATAATAACGGTTCTCAGATTACCGTTTTAGATGCTGGTGGAGAAGTGAAAAACACGAGAGAAATTCAGGAAACAATTCGTTCTATCGAGCAGATTGCGCCAAATCATATCATGATAATGAATGATAGAACGCTAAAAAAAGAATTTTTAGAAAGCCAAAATTTAATGATTATCAGTTTAGATAGCTGGAAAAAACTAATAGAATCTCAAAGTATTTGGCTGAATAATTCGCCATCGGTTTTAATTCTTAAACCTTAAATAGTTTTAAAATTCCAATTTAAAAATTCCAAAGTAGGGAATTTAAATAAACAAAATCCCAAATTCCAATCGACTATTGGAGTTTGGGATTTTTTAGAGGGCGCAGAACTTTGTCAAACCTTGACAAAGTTTTTATGTTCAAAGAATGTAAGTTGGAATTTAAAAAAGATTTGGAATTTAACTTTTTATAGTCCCAAATCAAGAACATAAGAAATCTTAACCGCGATATTGTCTTCAAACTTTAATAACTGATTTGGTCCATATCTATAGAATCCGCCTAAACCAAAACCTTTAAAGATTCTGTTCAATTCGATTCCTGATTCAAAATAACCTTTATCCAAAGTTTTATATTCTGGACCAACATGCTGTTCTGGATTTTCCATACTTC
The DNA here is from genome assembly GCF_034044945.1 of Flavobacterium sp. CFBP9031. NCBI lineage: Bacteria > Pseudomonadati > Bacteroidota > Flavobacteriia > Flavobacteriales > Flavobacteriaceae > Flavobacterium > Flavobacterium sp. CFBP9031. The sequence continues at coordinate 127,523 of NZ_JAXCWF010000009.1, read as the reverse complement.
CCCATGCCATTCTAGTAACTAAAACCAACGATGGGCGAACTTTTCTCATAATTCTAATTCGGTCAAAACCGTGCTTAATTTGAAACATCAAATATTGGCTTGAGAAGAACTCGTTAAAATACATGGTTTCAAAAGCATTTCTTCCGGCAAAAGTGATACGCTGAATAACGGTTTCCTTCGTTAAGTTATTCGGAGATGTGTTGTATAAATGTGTAATAGGAACATCTCCCATTGCATAACCAGCCTGTAAAAGCAAACTTGTTTTTTGGCGGTTTAAATACTGTTTTTCGTATTCGGCTTTAAAATCTATTTTGCTAAAAGTAAAATCATTATCAAAAACATTCGGTAATGACTGTGTGTATTGAAAAGTAAATCTTGGAAACTTTTTATCGCTTTCAGTTCTTCCTGTTGGAGTCTGCATATAATTGCTGAAAGGGGCCCACACAATAGAAAGCATTGCTGTAGTCATGATATAATTCGAATATAAATTCCCGTTTAGATTAAAAAGATAATCAAATTTTGGCTCGATATAATTTCGCGATAGTTCCAAAACGGCTTCGGTTTTCGGAATAAATTTGGTTTGAACATTGGCGCGCCATCCTATATACTCATAGAATGTACTAATGTTTATCGGACGCGGATCGTAAATTTTAAAAACACGTTTATCAACAGAAAAAACGGTACTTGCAATTTCTCGCACATCATCAGTATAATAACCATTAAACCAAGTATTGGTGTATTTGTCTAATAAAACTCCGCCTCCAACACTGTATTTAAAAACACCATCTTTTGTTCCATAAGCGCCGTAGCCTTCTAGACGGAAGTTTTTAGATAAACGATCGTTTGTAATTCCGCCTACACCAAGACGAAAACCTTCGTAATTGTTATAACTTATGATTTTTTTCAAATCTAAATCGACAGGGCCAATCGGGTAGAAGCCATTAATGATTTTTCGGCCAATTCCTAAGCGTTTTTCGATTCGATTTCGAATTGAAAGGCTATCTAATAGCAAATAAGTTTTTTGGCTTTTTAAATCAAGATTTTCCTTTCGGTAGGCTTCCCAGAAACTTTCAGGTTTTTTGGCTGCATCATCTTTAATTTCGATATAAAGCGAAGGGTTTTTTATTGGACTGTCGGTGTTTACACGAATATCGAAACTATTGCTTTCAGAAAGGAGATAGGTAAAATCTGAAGCCACTTTTTTTCTGGTTTCGAAATTCTCTTCAACATCTCCGTCAAATTGAATTGTACCTCCCAAAATTCGAATATCATCATCATTTTTACCTTTTACGATTTTAAAAGTGGTGTTGCTTTGAAACCATATTTTCTCTTTCGGAATATATTCAAATTCGTGGATTCCACTAATATCCAAAACGCCCTTTATGCGCATTACAGCTTTCGCGACAGCGTAATTTTCTTTATCGATATATAAAACCCCTTCTAATCCAGAGGTTCTGTGTTTTGATTTATTTTTAAAATAGATCATATACGCGTCCCGACCTCTGATGCTAACAGTGTCTAAGAGTTTGTAATTGTAGTTAGAAGACGCATTTTTCGAAATCGGATTTTCGTATTTGGTTTCGAATAATTCGTACTTAGAATCATAAATCGAAATAGATTGAAGATTGAAAGCCAGCACTTCATAAATAGGCTGTTTGAAACCTGCAATTTTGGTTCCCAAAACGGTTTCTTTTAGCTTGTGATCTCCAAACTGATATTGAGAAACTTTCTCGGTCTGAAACAAATGCTGTTTGCTTACAATTTCTTTAAACTTATAATCGGAAGAATCGATATTGATAACTTTTTTGCTTAAATCTTTATATGCGGCCGAAGTATCGATACGTCCATCAATCGAATCGGGATTAGCAGTAACAATAAGTTTGTTATAGGTTTTATACTCAAAATTATTGAGTTTTTTCTGCGGATCGTTTGTCGCTTTATTGGCAATAACTTTTCTAATTATGGTAAGAGCAGGGTTTTCATTAGAAACAACAACTTCTTTTAGATCGTCTGTCTGCTGTAAAAGCGCTACCGAATAAAAGGTTTTGTTATTGATTAATGCAATAGTCTTAGTTTGAAAACCTACATAAGAAATTGAAAGTGATGTAGCAGAACTGCTGATTTTAAAAATAAATTTTCCATCAACATCTGTAATAGTGTTATTGCTTTCTGAGGTGGTAATGGTGGCAAACGGAAGAGGTTTGTTGTTTGAATCGGTTACGATTCCGTTTATTTGAATTTGCGCTTGAAGAGTAAGCGTAAAAAACAAAGTCAAAAAACAAAATAGCTTCATACAGAATGATATAGTTTCAAAAACGAAAAAAAAATAATTTTCGTATGCAAAAATAGCAATAAAAAAATCCGTCTGGTACAATAAACCAAACGGATTTTTTATTTTATCTCAATCTCAAGATTACACCTTCATGATTTCGGCTTCTTTTACAGCCAATAACTCATCAATTTTTTTGATGTAAGCGTTTGTTAAGTTCTGTACTTCTTCCTCGGCAGATTTGCAGATGTCTTCAGAAGTTCCTTCCTTTTCTAATTTTTTGATATCAGTATTAGCATCTTTACGAGAGTTACGAATACCAATTTTAGCATCTTCCGCTTCAGATTTTGCTTGTTTCGCTAAATCGCGACGACGCTCTTCTGTTAATGGCGGTACGCTAATGATTATCATATCTCCATTATTCATTGGGTTGAAACCAATGTTAGCGATCAAGATTGCTTTTTCAATTGCTTGCAGCATATTTTTTTCAAATGGCTGTAATGTAATTGTTCTAGCATCTGGAACACTGATTTTAGATACTTGAGAAAGCGGAGTTGCAGATCCGTAATAATCTACAAAAACACCTCCAAGCATAGCTGGAGAAGCTTTCCCTGCACGAATATTAAGAAATTCTTTCTCTAAGTGTGCAATAGTACCGTTCATTGATTCTTCAGTACTTTCTAAAATAAAGTCTATTTCTTCAGTCATTTTTTTTTTGTTTTCAGTTTTCATTCTCAGTTTTCAGTTAAAGTCTTGCGCGACTGTAAAACTGTTACTGATGACTATATATTTACTACAGTTCCAATGTTTTCGCCTTCGCAAATTTTCAATAGGTTTCCGATTTTATTCATATCAAAAACAACGATTGGAAGTTTGTTTTCTTGGCTTAATGTAAATGCAGTTGTGTCCATTACATTTAATCCTTTTTTGATTACATCATCAAATGAGATAAAATCAAATTTTACTGCAGAAGCATTTTTTTCTGGATCAGAATCGTAAACACCATCAACACGAGTACCTTTAAGGATAACATCAGCATTGATTTCGATACCTCTTAAAACAGCAGCTGTATCAGTTGTAAAATATGGATTTCCAGTTCCGGCACCAAAAATTACAATTCTGCCTTTTTCAAGGTGACGATCTGCTCTTCTTTTAATATAAGGTTCTGCAATAGATTCCATTTTCAAGGCGGTCTGCAAACGCGTTTTCATTCCTTTATCTTCAAGAGCGCCCTGCAAAGCCATTCCGTTAATAACAGTTGCAAGCATTCCCATATAATCTCCTTGCACTCTGTCCATTCCTGAGCTTGCTCCGGCAACGCCTCTAAAAATATTTCCTCCTCCAATAACAATAGCAATTTCTACCCCTTTTGCGTGAATCTGCTTAATTTCATCTGCATATTCGGCTAATCTTTTCGGGTCTATACCGTATTGTAAATCACCCATTAAGGCCTCGCCGCTAAGTTTAAGAAGAATTCTTTTATATTTCATGTGTGTGTTGCGTTAATTTGTGCAAATATAGACATATTCTGATTTTTAAAAATAATGTTTGCAAAAAATTAATTCGTGTTACAATTTTAGGTTTAAAAAGGCCATACAGTTACTTAATTTGAAATGTGACAAATGTCATTTTCTACGTCTTCCTAAATTTCGTATTTTTATTGTAACCTAAAAATAAAAAAAATATGAAAAGCATCGTAGCCAAAGCATTATTCAATAGTCATTCTTATGTTGAATATAGAAAAATAGTAACCGACTTATTGACTGAAGGAAAATCTACAGGAAATGAACAATCTGAAAGTCTTACCAATTATTCCAAATTGAATGAAGCCAGAATGAATAGGCTAGACAAAACGATTACTATTTCAGATTCGATTGCAGAGAAACTTCAAAATTTAGACAATCATTATATTTGGCTGGTTCTTTCAGAAGGTTGGTGCGGAGATGCAGCCCAGATTCTTCCAATTTTAAATAAAATGGCTTTAGTTTCTCATAAGAAAATCGATTTAAGAATTGCATTTCGCGATGAAAATGACGATTTGATGAGCCATTATCTGACCAATGGCGGAAGAGCAATTCCTAAAGTAATCGTTATTTGTAAAGAAGCCGGAATCGTACGTGCAGATTGGGGACCAAGACCAAAAGGAGCGACCGAGTTAATGGCCAAACATAAAAGAGAAGTTGGCGCTATTGATGAAAAAATTAAAACCGATTTGCAGTTATGGTATTTAGCAGATAAAGGAATTTCAGTTCAGGATGAATTGGTTGAAATTATGGAAAACATCAAATATAATCGCCTTTAATCGGATTAATGTGTTGATAAGCAGATGATTTAGTTAATAAAATTATCTTAAAGTCTTTTTGACTTCAATAGATTTTTGTAACTTAGTGAAAGTAACCCACTTCTATTATAACTTTTAGATTTACTCTTTTTATTGGTGTTTTATTTATTGTCCAACAATTAAAATACACTATTATGAAAAAGTTATTCGAAAGGTTTTATGATTTCTTTTCTAAATTTCTATTTGGAGGGAAGAATGTGCCTCACTATTAAACAGAAATAAGTATGAAATAATTTTACTTATTTTTAGGAGCTTGGCACATTACTTTTCAAATTGTAATGTGCTTTTTTTTGCACCAAATATTTAGTTTGCTTCTGATGTGTAATAAAAGAAATCTTGAAGAGTTATTCCAAAAGAAATCATGCCAATACTTTTTTCATTGTGAAGTGGAAAATCATAATCACAGATTTCTGCAAAAAGAATAAAATCATCTGAGCCAATTCCGAGTTTTAATTTTTTGTATTCTCCATTCAAATTGCCACGTCCTATGGCAAACCCTTTTCCGTAACCAACCTGTAGCATAATTCGCGTTTCGGGTCCTACTTTTGGGCTTAAACCAAGATTTAAAAACACTGGAACAGCAACAAGTTTGTCATCCCACTTCCAGTCAATACCACTGTGAATACCTAATGTTAGCCATTTTTTGTAGTGAACTCCATAACCGATTTTTGAACCTAAACCATTTGGGACAAGAAAAGCATTTGAGGATGTTGATTCTGATTCTGAATATGAATCGTTTGTGTTATTAGGGTTTCCAGTTATAGAAACAGCAAAGTCAAATTGTGCGTATGTGAATTTAGTTGCCTGACTATGTATAAATGAATTAAAAAAAGTAATAAATGCAATAGTCAGTAAAATTCTCTTCATTTACAGTTTTATTTTTTCAGGAGTTCTTCCTCAAATAAAGTAATATCAATAGCATTTTTCACATCATAATCGCCAATTTTAGTTCGGCGTAAAACAGTTAAATGCGAACCTGAATTCATTGCTTTTCCAAAATCATAAGCCAGAGAGCGAATGTAAGTTCCTTTAGAGCAAACTACTCTAAAATCTATTTCAGGCAATGCAATTCTTGTAATTTCAAATTCGTGAATCGTAGTTTTTCTGCTTTCGATTTCGATAGATTCTCCAGCACGAGCGTGTTCGTACAAACGAACGCCGTCTTTTTTAATAGCCGAGAAAATAGGCGGTTTCTGATCGATTTCGCCTAAAAATTGTTTTACCGTTTCATGAATCAAAGCTTCATCGATATGATCGGTTGGAAAAGTCTGATCGATTTCGGTTTCCAAATCATAAGATGGAGTAGTGGCACCTATATAAAACGTACCCGTATATTCTTTTGCCTGACCTTGAAGTTCTGAAATTCTTTTAGTGAATTTTCCTGTACAGATTAATAAAAGTCCAGTTGCTAAAGGATCTAAAGTTCCTGCGTGACCAATTTTGAACTTTTTTGGAAGTCCAACTTTATTAATTAAAAGGTATTTTAATTTATTGACAGCTTGAAATGAGCTCCATTTTAAAGGTTTATCTATCAATAAAACCTGTCCTTCTAGATATTCTTCAGGTGTCATTATATAATCGTAAGCGGATGAATAAAAAAGTGAATCAATAATAAAATGATTCCGGCAATAATTCGATAGTAACCAAAAACTTTGAATCCGTTTTTAGTCAAAAATCCGATGAAAGTTTTAATCGCTAAAAGCGCTACAGCAAAAGCAACAATATTCCCAATAACCAACATGTTTACTTGGTCGTGAGATAATTCAAAACCAGCTTTGTAATAATCGTAGCATTTTTTGGCTGTTGCTCCCAACATAGTAGGAACGGCTAAGAAAAATGAAAATTCTGCAGCTGTAGTTCTTGATAATTTTTGAGACATTCCCCCAACGATACTAGCTCCGCTTCGAGAAACTCCAGGAATCATAGCAATACATTGAAACAATCCGATTTTGAAAGCTTGTAAATAACTGATTTCTTGAGAGGTTTCAGCTGTATTTGGATTGTTAAACCATTCGTCAACTTTCAATAAAATAATTCCACCGATTAAAAGTGAAATTGCGACAGTTACCGGATTTTCTAATAAGCCATCAATAAAATCGCTTAATAATAATCCTAAAACAACTGCTGGAATAAAAGCAACAAGAAGTTTAAAGTAAAAATCAAAAGTTTGAAAGAAACGTTTGAAGTATAAAATAACAACAGAAAGTATTGCGCCAAGCTGAATTACAATAGTAAAAAGTTTAGTGAAATCGTCATGAGCGATTCCAAAAAAAGAAGAGGCAATAATCATGTGACCTGTAGAAGAAACAGGCAAAAACTCTGTAATTCCTTCAATAATAGCAAGAACAATAGCTTGTAGTGTATTCATTTAGAATTTTAGATTTCAGATTTTAGATTTCAGATTGTCACCCTGAGCGAAGTCGAAGGGCGTTTCAATTGGAAATCTATAAATCTTTATTATTTAGATTTTTTGAATATAGAATAAATCGTGATTCCGAAACCGATTAAAACAGTTGTCGGTGCTAAACGAATACGTCTAAAGTTAAAAATATCTTCGTTAAAAACATTTGGATCTTTACTTCCTCCGCCAGACATTAAAATAAATCCTAGCGCAATTACAGCAATACCAATCAATAAAATTTTATAATTGATGCTGTCAAAAAGGAATTCTTGTTTTTGAACTTGTTGTTCTTCTTTATTATTGTTGTTTTTCATTTTTATATGTTTGTCAGCCTGAGCGAAGTCGAAGGCATTTTTTTTAAATCTAAAATCTGCAATCTAAAATCTGCAATCAAAAATTAATAAAGATCGTCGGTTCTTAAATTCAAGAAACGTTGTGTTGCAAAATGCGTGCTAACCCAAGTAATTAAAACTCCTAATCCGAAAACGGCAACCAAGACTAAACCAGTTAAAGCTTTGTCTTCTAGAATTCCTAAACCAGGGAAATTAGTATCTACGTAAAGCAACAATGCTATTAAAGCAATAATGGCCAAACCTGCGCCCAGCATTCCAAGTTTTACACTTCGCATTACAAAAGGTTTACGGATAAACGCTTTTGTCGCTCCAACCATTTGCATGGTTTTGATAATAAAACGATTTGAATGTATAGATAAACGTAGCGAACTGTTGATTAATAAAACAGCAATTACAGTCAAGAAACCGCTGATAATCAAAATCCACATACTTACTTTTCTGATGTTGTCATTTACCAGATTTACCAATTGTTTGTCGTAAACAATATCTGAAATCATAGTATTTTTGCGGAAGTTACTTTCGATCTTAACGATGCTGTCTCTTTCTACGTAATCTGCTTTTAAGTGAATATCGTATGAATTCAATAATGGATTTTCTCCCAAAAAGGTTAAAAAGTCTTCTCCAATGATGTCAGTATGGTCTTTTGCCGCTTTTTCTTTGGTTACATAAACAAAAGATCTCGCAAAAGGAGCTCTTTTAAGTTCTGTATTAAATGCTTTGATAACACTGTCGTTTGCTTCGTTTTTAAAGAAAACCGTCATAGCGATTTTTTCTTTAAAATCGTCCGCCAGCTGTTTAGAATTAATAATGAATAATCCTAGTACTCCCAAAAGGAATAAAACCAAGAATACACTTAATACTACCGAAAAATAAGAGGAAATTAACCTGCGTTTTTGAAATTTATCAAAGTTAGAACTCATAGTTTGCTTAAATTATGTGGTAAAAATAATAAAGAATTTCTTTATTTAAAGTTAATAACAAACTTTTATACTTAAAAGTACAATTTAAATCTTGAATAAATTTGTGTTTAACCGCAAAGCACGCTAAGATTTTTTAATATTTGACTTTATAACAACGCAAAGTTCGCAAAGCTTTGTATTGATGAAGCCTTGCGAACTTTGCGTTTGTAAATATATCTTTTGGTTAAAAACTTAGCGTGCTTTGCGGTTAAAAATCTTAGTAACTCAGAATCTCAGAGCCTTTACTTAACCTTATAAACTTCAATGCTTTTTAACCAATATACGTGGCGTGGTCCAGTTCTGAAATCATTGCTGCAAATCGCAATTATCTCTCCGTTTTTAACTGGTTTTCCATTTTCTTCAAAAAGGATATAAGCATTTTCTCCCGTCGGATTATTGAAAAGTTCTGCCCATGAAAAAGTAGCTTTGTAATCATCTGAAGCTCTTGCTACGATATAGAAGTTTCGGTCTTTATGATCTTCCTGCTTGATTTTGGCTTTTTCGAGAATATCTTTCAAAAGAACGCCTTTACAAGCTTTAATTACTCTTTTTACTTCTCCATTTTTTCCAGTAATTTTAAAATTGTCAAGGGTAACAACTTTCATTTTTTTAAGAGAATCGACTGTTAATTGTAGCGGAAATTCAACCTCGCCTTTTACGTCAATTTGACGATTGACTAATTTCAAGCTGTCTTCTGCCGTAAGCGTTCCATGTTCATGTTTTTTAGTTTCAGAAGTTTTTTCAGTTGAAATTTTTTCTTCTTTTTTAGATGAATTGCACATGGAGCATGAAAATGCAATAAAAAGAACGAGAATGTAATTTTGTGTTTTCATAAGAGTTGTGATTTAAATTTTACTGCTTTCCCAAACAAGTGACAAATAATATAATCCGCCAATTGATGGTCCGCCGAGAATTGAAGTGTAGGGTTTGTTAAGAATATTTGTTTCGCCCAATTTTGCCGAAATTCCTTTTTTGAAAGCATAATTTACCTGAGCGTCCATTGTCCAATATGCAGGAACGGTTCCGCTGACTAGAAAAGAAACATAATCAAAATTATTTTGATAACGTGCAGTAACACTCGCTCCGAGATTTTTCCAGATATTTTGGGCAATCAAAGTTCCGTTTACATTAAATTCGGGTGTATTGAAACCGTCTTCCAAGCCATCTTTATCATCGGTTCTATCCAATTTGGTATAAGTTAAATTGGTAAGTGCACTAAAAGTGTTGTCAAAACGGTATTTCAAACCTAAACTTCCGCCATAATTGTAAATTTTACTTTTAGAATTGGTCCAAAGTCTGTAGCGATTTTGAGTGTTTTTTGAATATAAAGCAGTCGGAATCAAGTTTGGATCTGTTGTATTCGGAATGCTGGCTTCAACTTGTGCGATGAAATTTTTATAAGAGTTATAATAGAAATCGGCATCAATAAAAAGGTTTCTATTTAAAGTTATTCCTCTAAAACCAACTTCAAACGATTTGACAAATTCGGGTTCTAAATAGGTGTATGGATTTTTTTGAATCGTATTTTTATTTTTTTCGATAGCCTGCACTTGAGTCAAGCCATTTGTGTTAACATCTGTATTTACCTGCGCCTGAAATTTATCAATTGAAGCTTTGGTATAAGAGTTTTCGAAAATTCCGTCAGACATAATTCGAAGTCCGCCCACACGTTTTACGCCGCCTGAATTTACATTCGAAAACCCTTCAAAAATACTCGGAAAACGATACCCGTTTTGATACGAAGCTCTAAAGTTTAAACTTTCTTTTGGTGAATAAACTGCTGTGAACTGAGGCGTAAATTTCGCTTCAAAATAATCCGCTTTGTCCATTCTAATAGTTGCACCCAATCTTAATTTATCTGAGAAAAAATCTTTGGTTAATTGCGTGAAAGCACCAGTTTTTTGATACGTCAGATTTTCGTCAGCATGAACGGGATTAATAAAATAGTTTCCGTCGGGAACAATAATGTAATTTCTGTAATCGACACCGCTCAAAAGTTTCGCATCAATTTTTTCGAAAAAAGAAACAAAAGTTTTATCCCAATTTATCAATCCTTCGCCATGAACCAAAGTCGATTTAACTCTCAGAGCGGCACCAATATCCCAATTATTAATATTAATCAATTCGTTTTTCTTTTGTTCGTAAGTTTCCGTTCCGGGCAAAAATCTTCCTGCATCAGATTGCGTTCTGGCAATCCTGTGTGCGTCAGCAACGCTTGCTCCGCCTGTAAAAGCATTTTTATAAGCTGTGCTGTAATCGGCAAACCATCTATCATCCGATTTATAAGCGCGATCCATATTTTCTGCCAGCGAACGCATGTTGTATGAATCGCCAGTATTTTCGGTTGTTGCATAAGCTTTTACCTGAAAAACGGGAGTATGATAATCGGCAGAAAATTGATTTAAAGTATAATTGTCTAATCTAAATCGGTTGGAACGCTGATAAATAGTATTGATTAAAGCTGTTTTGTAAGTCAGAGAAAGTTCGTGATCTTTTTTTGGTCTAAAATACAATCCGAAATCAGCTTTGTAATTTTTGATTTCGTAGTCTGAAATATCCGTTTCGCGATAACCTGTTCTGGCAACAACATAATTTTTGCCATTTAAATTCAACGTTTTTCGATTGGCGGATTCGTTTCCGTAGCCGTTTACTTCATCATACGCTGGATTATCTGCACCAAATAAACCTGTCGAAGCATTAGCATTTGGAGCCAAATCAGTTCTGTCATCTGCAACCCAGTCTGTTCCGCCTGTAGTTGATGCATTGATTTTAAACGCTAATTTTTCATTGAAAGCTTTAGCCAATCTTAAATTAAACTGCGAATATACTTTCGGTGAAAACCGATCAATATTCCCTACATGATTTACGCCAGTTAATTGTTGAATGGCGATTCCCTGATATTCAGAAGGATTTTTGGTCTGAATATTGGCTAAACCATTAATCGCATTCATTCCATACAAAGCGGCTGCAGTTCCGGGGATGATTTCGATTTTATCAATATCCAAATCATTTGCGCCCAAAGCGTTTGCAATTGGAGCGCCCAAATGCGGAGCCTGATTGTCGATTCCGTCTACCAATTGAGCAAATCTTACATTGGTAGAATTGGCAAAACCTCTTGTATTAATGACTTTAAAACCCAAACTTGGCGTAATAATTTGAACGCCTTTTACATTTTCTAGTGCTTCGTAAATACTTGGCGATCCCATTGCTTTGGCTTCCGCCGATTTCAATTGCTCAATACTAATTGGCGAATGCATTAATTTTTCAGAACGACGAGATGCTGTAATCACGATTTCATTTAGTTCTTCTTTTTTAATGCTGTCTTGTGTTTTCGAATTTTGGACTTGAGAAAAACTTTTCAGGCTTATAAAAACAAAGAATAAATACAGTTTTTGGTTCATGGGTTTTGGCTGTTAAATTCAGTATGTTTTAAAATGAATACTGATGGTTAAAAAAAAAGTCGGTTTGGTTGGTTATTTTTTTAAACACATAGAAACATAGGTTTTTTTATCCTCAAAAGATTGTAAAAAAAGAAACTAGATTCTAAAACATAGATTTGCTATGTGTATTTGAATTAAGTGAAACGCCTTTTTACGATTGCTAAAGCTATGTTTCTATGTGGTTAAATATTTGTTTTTAAAACTTCAAATTCTGAGTTTCTTTTTGAGCAAACTCTTTAATACGTTTTTCAACTTCATAAAAAACAGCAATAGCTGTTTCTCCAGCTTCTGTTAATCGCGCACCTCCGCCACCTTTTCCTCCAAGAAGTTTTTCAACTAATGGACTTTCGGCACGCTGATTCATTTCTTCGACCAATTGCCAAGCTTGACGATATGCCATTTTCATTTCTTTTGCAGCATTGGTAATCGATCCCGTTTTCTTGATGTTTTCAAGAAGCCAGATTTTGCCAATGCCAAGAAATGCGCCTTCAGCTTCCTCAATCCAAACACGAACTTCAACATTGTATTTTTTACTGTCGGCCATTTTAATTTTTTAAATGCTATTCAAAAATAATTCTTTTCTGATAAAAATATTCTGTCTTTGCTATATATTTTCTAAGTATTAAAATGTAAATATAAGTATTTTTACGTAATTAAAAATACGTATTTTGTTATTTTATTTGTTTGTCAGTGAAATAGCTTTGCTACAATGCGCAATAAATGTAAATTTGCGGCTAAATTAATTTAGTGAAAAGCTTAGAACCTTAGTAACTTAGAATCTTAGTCACTTAGAAATGAAGTACAATCCAAACGAAATTGAAGCCAAATGGCAAAAATATTGGGCAGAAAATCAAACTTTTGCAGCAAAGAATAACTCTGAAAAACCGAAACATTATGTTCTTGATATGTTTCCTTATCCGTCTGGAGCAGGACTACACGTTGGGCACCCACTTGGTTATATAGCTTCAGATGTATATTCTCGTTTTAAAAGACATCAAGGTTTCAATGTTTTGCACCCAATGGGATACGATAGTTTCGGATTGCCAGCAGAACAATATGCGATTCAGACTGGACAACGTCCAGAAGATACAACGCGCGTAAATATTGATGGTGGAGTAGACAAAGAAGGAAAACAAATTGCGGGTTACAGGAAACAATTAGACAAAATCGGATTCTCATTTGATTGGGCTCGTGAAGTACGTACATCAAATCCTGATTATTACAAACATACACAATGGATTTTTATCCAATTGTTCAACTCTTGGTATTGCAGAAAACAAGGACAGGCTTTTGATATTTCAGAGCTTGTAACTGTTTTTGAAGAAAGCGGAAATGCATTGGTTGAAGCAGTTTGCGACGATAATGTTACGATTTTTACGGCTGATGAATGGAAATCTTACTCTGACGATCAAAAAGAAAAAATCTTGTTGCAATACAGAATGACGTATTTGGCAGAAACCGAAGTAAACTGGTGTCCAGGCTTAGGAACTGTTTTGGCAAACGACGAAATTGTAAACGGAGTTTCAGAACGTGGAGGTTTTCCTGTTATAAGAAAAAAAATGACACAATGGAGTATGCGAATTTCTGCTTATGCCGAGCGCTTACTTCAAGGTTTAAATGATATTGACTGGAGTGAGTCTATCAAAGAATCTCAAAGAAACTGGATCGGGAAATCGGTTGGGGCTTTGGTAACTTTTAATGTGAAAAATCACGATGAAGTAATCGAAGTATTTACAACAAGACCTGATACTATTTTCGGAGTTACTTTTATGACTTTGGCACCAGAACATGATTTGGTTGCTAAAATTACAACTCCAGAGCAAAAAGAAGCTGTTGAAGCTTATATCGAAAAAACAGCAAAACGTTCGGAGCGTGAGCGTATGGCCGATGTAAAAACCATTTCTGGAGTATTTACAGGAGCTTATGCAAAACATCCTTTTACAAAAGAAGCTATTCCGGTTTGGATTGGTGATTATGTTTTAGCTGGTTACGGAACTGGTGCTGTAATGGCGGTTCCTTGCGGAGACGAAAGAGATTATGCTTTCGCTAATTTCTTTAAAGGTCAGAGCGGAATGCAGGAAATCAAAAATATCTTCGCTAATGTTGATATTTCTGAAGCTGCATATGGATCAAAAGACAATGTTGAAATCGCAGCTTCTGATTTCTTAAATGGATTAAACTACAAAGATGCGACGGCAAAAGCGATTTATAAGTTAGAAGAAATCGGACAAGGAAAAGGAAAAACAAATTACCGTTTGCGTGATGCTGTTTTCTCTCGTCAGCGTTATTGGGGCGAACCATTCCCAGTTTATTACGTGAATGGATTACCTAAAATGATCGATACGCAGCACTTGCCAATTATTTTACCAGAAGTAGAGAAATATTTACCAACAGAAGACGGATTGCCACCATTAGGAAACGCGGCTGTTTGGGCTTGGGATACAAAGCAAAATAAAGTTGTTAATACAGACTTAGTTGATAATGTTTCGATTTTTCCTTTAGAATTGAACACTATGCCAGGTTGGGCGGGGAGTTCATGGTACTGGATGCGTTATATGGATGCACACAATGAAAATGAATTTGCAAGTAAAGAAGCATTGGCATACTGGGAAAATGTAGATTTATATATTGGAGGAAGCGAACACGCAACAGGTCACTTATTGTATTCTCGTTTCTGGAACAAATTCTTAAAAGACAAAGGTTTTGCTCCAACGGAAGAACCATTCAAAAAACTGATCAATCAGGGAATGATTTTAGGAACAACGGCTTATGTTTACAGATTGGAAGGAACAAATACTTTTGTATCTAAAAATAAAATTGAAGGCCAAAATGTACAGCCAATTCGCGTTGATGTTCATTTTGTTAATTCTTCAGATGAATTAAATATCGAAAAGTTCAAAGCTTGGAGAGAAGATTTCAATACAGCAGAATTTATTTTTGATGAAAACGGAAAATACATTGTAGGTCGTGAAGTAGAAAAAATGTCTAAGTCATACTATAATGTGGTAACTCCAGATGATATTTGTGCTGAATACGGTGCTGATACATTGCGTTTATACGAAATGTTCTTAGGACCATTAGAGCAGGCAAAACCTTGGAATACTGCGGGTATTTCTGGAGTGTTTGGTTTCTTGAAAAAATTATGGAGATTGTATTTTGATGATAATGGCTTAATCGTAAACAACGACGAACCAACAAAAGACAACTTGAAATCATTGCACAAAACAATCAAAAAAGTAGCAGAAGACATCGAGAATTTCTCTTTCAATACTTCGGTTTCTCAGTTTATGATTTGTGTAAACGAATTGTCTTCTCAAAACTGTCATTCAAGAGCGATTTTAGAACCGTTAGCGATTTTGGTTTCGCCTTATGCACCTCACATTGCAGAAGAATTATGGGCGCAGTTAGGACATACAACTTCGATTTCTGAAGTTGCTTTCCCGATTTTTGATGAGAAACATTTAATTGAAACCAATAAAGAATATCCAGTTTCTTTCAACGGAAAAATGCGTTTCACAATCGAATTGCCTTTGGATTTAACCAAAGAACAAATCGAAGAAATCGTAATGAAAGACGAAAGAACACAAAAACACTTAGAAGGAAGAACGCCAAATAAAGTGATTATTGTTCCTGGAAAAATTATCAACCTTGTAGGGTAATTATTTTAAAATTTTAATATAAAAAATTCCAAATTCCAATTTTACGATTGGGGTTTGGGATTTTTTTTGTGTTTAATTTTTTGCCACGAATTGCACTAATTTACACGAATTTTTATTTTTAAAAACGCTTAGTTTGTCATCCTGAGGAACGAAGGATCACACGCGAAACTCGACAAAGATTGGCGATTCAGTTTGCGGAGCTTCTTGCGTGGTCTTCGACTTCGCTCAGACTGACAATGCACACAGTTTGTCATCCTTAGGAACAAAGGATCACACCCGAAACTCTACAAAGATTGGCGATTTTGAATGTGGAGCTTCTCGCGAAGATTTCTCCTTCGTCGAAATGACAAGATTGGGAAAAAAACTTCGCGACTTCGCATCTTTGTGAGCAAAAGAAAACTCGCGTTCTTTGCGTAAGCCTTTGTGCCCTTTGCGGTTAAAAACCCACACCAATGTTGGGATTTGAAATTTTTTATAAAAAAAAATAAAACTTTTGTAACATTTTAATAGTTGTCGTATCAAAAGCATGGATCCGATTTAATTAACAACTTAAAACTATTAAAAATGAAAAAGTATATCATCTTAATTATCGCATTCTTATTCTCAGCATTATGTCTAAATGTTTTTGCGCAAACAAAACAATTTCCGTTTGAAGTTTTAAAAACCGGAAATGGAGATCAGTCTATTATATTTATTCCTGGTTTTGCATCTTCTGGAGATGTTTGGAATGAAACCAGAACTACATTCGAAAATCAATTCACTTGTTACACCCTTACAATGGCTGGTTTTGCGGGAAGAAAACCACAACCGAATGCTTCGTTCGAAAACTGGAAGAGTGGAATTGCCAATTATATCAAAGAAAATAATATTGAAAAGCCAATCTTAATTGGCCATAGCATGGGCGGCGGACTGGCGCTTGCCATTGCAGCAGATTATCCTAATTTGATCAGTAAAATTGTGATTGTAGATGCGCTTCCTTGTTTGGCGGCTTTAAGCGATCCTACTTTTAAATCAAAAATGAATAACGATTGCTCTTCAACGGTAAATCAGATGACAGGAATGACCAATGATCAGTTTTATGATATGCAAAAAAAGACAATGCCAAGACTTTTGGCTGATGCGTCTAAGCTGGACATGGTTGTAGATTGGAGTGTAAAATCGGATAGAACAACTTTTGGGCAAATGTATTGTGACTTTTATAATATTGATTTACGAGAAAGAATTGCACAGATTAAATGCCCCGCTTTAATTTTATTAGAATCTTATTTTATAAATTTAAAACCAGCTATAGAAGATCAGTATAAAAATTTGAAAACGGCAAATTTTCAGTACGCCACCAACGGATTGCATTTTATTATGTACGATGATACAGCTTGGTACTTAGAGCAATTAAGCACTTTTTTAAAATAGAAAGAATGGAATTTGAACAAATCTACAAAATGTATTGGGATCGAATTTTCAGGCTTTGCATGGGTTTCGTCAATGATTACGATGCGGCACAAGATTTAACTCAGGAAACTTTTATAATTGTTTGGCAAAAGCTGGAAACCTTTAGAAACGAATCTTCTATTGGAACTTGGATTTTCAGAATAGCATCCAATAACTGTCTAAGGCAGATAGAAAAACAAAAACGTTTTCCGAAATCAGAACTTCCTATTCATCTTTCAGAAGAAAAACAACATTCTATAGAACCTCAGATTCAATTCTTGTATAAATGTATTGCTGAGCTTCCCGAAACCGATCGTATTATTATTTCATTAGAATTGGAAGACATCAAACAAAATGAAATCGCAAAAATTGTCGGACTTTCTGAAGCCAATGTTAGAGTGAAAATTCATAGAATAAAAGAAAAACTGACTCAAAAATTTAAAGAAAATGAACAACGATAACAATATAGATTTTAAAGATTTATGGAAAAAACAATCCGTAAGTCAGCCAGACCTAACCGATTTGCTGGCGCGATTAAGTAAATTTAAAAAAGCGGCTTTACGCAGTTTATGGATGATCAATATTTTGCTTTCGGTAACAAGTGTCTTTATTGTTTTTATTTGGATATATTATCAGCCACAATTTGTTTCGACTAAAATCGGAATTGTGCTTACCATTCTGGCTATGGTCGTTTATGTATTTGTCTATAATAAGTTAATGGACGATTATAAAAACATAGATGCTACACAGGCCAATCAGGAATATCTTCAAAAACTGATTTCGATAAAAAAGAAGCAACAGTTTTTGCAAACCAAAATGATGAGTTTTTACTTTATAGCACTAACACTTGGAATTTGTTTGTATATGTACGAATACGTTAGTAGAATGAGTGCTTTAGGAGCGAGTTTAACGTACGGAATCACTTTGCTTTGGATGTTGTTCAATTGGTTTTACATTCGCCCGAAACAAATTAAAAAACAGCAGGAAAAAATAAATGCTTTAATTGAAAAGTTTGAAGAAGTCAACAATCAATTAAAATCATAAAAAAAAGAAGCTTCGTAAAATCTTACGAAGCTTTCTTTTTACCAAAAACTTAAATCTAAATTCTAAACTAATTTTTAAAGAGGAAAAACGTACGGTGTAAGAGATAATACAATTATTCCGTCGCTATTTGCCGTTGCAGTTAATTCATTCTCTAATTTTCCTCCAATGTAAAGTTTTCCAGTTAAGGTTTGTCCAGCAACTCCACCGTATCCACTTGCGCTCAGTGATGCTCCCATAGATTTTGCTTCAGCAGTAAATTCTTTAGTCCAAGGAAGTTTGGTCATATCTTCGTTTAATGCATTACCTCCTTTTTCAAAATAAGTAACTGAAGCTGTTCCTGTATAATTTCCAGTTATTTCATATTTAACATCTCTTGATCCATTTCCTGAGCCATTATCATCATTATCGCTGCTGCAAGAAACTACTGTAAAAGCAAGAGTCATTACAATTGCTAAGGTTTTCAAAATTGATTTCATAATAAAATTCTTTAATTAAAATTCATAACTTAACAAAGTTAGACGCTTATCCTGCGGACGGCAATACCTGATAAAATGTATTTTTTATTACCTGATATCAGGTAAAAGCAAGTAATTTTTTTTTGAAAGTCGTTAAGCTTTAATAACTTTGAGTAAATGCCACATTTATGAAGAAACTCTACGCCTTATTCTTTTTTTTATTTTTCACTGCAATTTCCAGTTCGCAAGTAATTCTTTCATTAGATGATGATACGGTTTATATTGACAGTATTGTTAAAATCACAAAAAACACAAAATCCGACAGTGTCAAAAGTTTGAATAGTTTCAGATTGTCAAAACTATTTTTAATGGCACAAGATGCAGAAAAATCAAAGGAATACTTGGATCAAGCGAATCGTCTAAAAATTAAATTTCCTTTTTTAAAAGACGCTTCTATTTTTTATAATGCGTACAGCTTTATAGAAAAAGGCGATTTGGAAGGCTTTGAAAAAGCTTTACTAGATGCAAACGCAAAACTTAAAAAGTATCGTAATAAGGAAGCCTATAAACTTCGTGCCGTGATACTTCAGAACTACGGCATTATGCAACAAAGGAAGAATAATGAAAACGCTTATATGAAATTGCTAGTCAACGAAGCGATTCCAATTGCTAAAAAAAGTGGTGATTATGAATTGATAAGTGCTTTAAATAAAGCCGTTGCCATTATTTTTATGAATAATGATGAACGCGAAAAAGCGGCAGAATATCTAGATCAAGCGCAGAAATATATTGAAAGTGCTACGAAAAAATCGGCAACTTTAGCCGAGTCTAAGATGGAGACGTATATTATAAATGCAGAAAATTTAGTTGAGCTGAAACATTTTTATGATGCTAAAGAAATTCTGGAGAAAGCTTATGCAACATTAGAAAAATACCCAGAATCTAATCTAAATGATTCTTATTTTTATTCGGAAGGACTTTATTATGCGAAACAAAATAAGCATAATGAGGCACTGCAAAGTTTTGATAAAGGAATTAAATCGGCAGAAAAGCATCATAATGCTATAGCGGTAAATAGATTGAAGTTTGCAGAATATGAAGTACTCTTTAAACTTAAAAATTATGATAAGGCCAAAAGCAATTTAGAATATTTAATAAAAAATACTCCTTTTATTGTAGACAAGAAAAACTATTATAAAGAGTTGTCAAAAGTTTATAACGCGACGAAAGAATATCCGAAAGCCTATTATTATTCGAATAAATACAATGTCATTAATGATAGTCTAAATGATGCGAAACTGAAAAATGAAATTGTAGAGCTTGAAGCCAAATATAAAAAAGCAGAAAGCGAAAAGAAAATTGGTTTGTTGCAATCTGAAAATGAAAAAGCGGTTTTGCAGGTTAATAATAATCGCTTGAATATGATGCTTTTTGCAGTGCTTTCGTTTGTGTTGTTTTTGACTGTTTTGTTTTTGTGGAGTTGGAATAATTATCAGAAAAAGATAAGTTTTCAAAAAGAAGTCAATCATAAGCAAGAACTTGAAGCATTAGAGAATCAGCAGAAATTATCCGTTTCAAATGCCTTGATTGAGGGAGAAGAAATCGAACGAAAAAGAATCGCAAGAGATTTGCATGATGGACTCGGAAGTATGCTTTCTGGATTAAAAATTCATTTGAATCTTGCTGAACGTGAAAACAATGAGAATGTTTCCAATATAAACGGAATGCTGAACGATTCCATAAAAGAGCTTCGCAATATTTCTCAGAATTTAATGCCTGAAAGTTTAATGAAATTAGGGCTCGAACATGCGCTGAGAGATTTGTGTGCATCGCATTCAACACCAGAGACAGCAATCGAATTTCAGTATTTGATTAAAAAAACAACTTTACCGCAACATTTTAAAATAATGATTTTCAGGATTATTCAAGAACTTTTAAATAATGCTTTAAAATATGCAAAAGCTTCTCAGATTTTAGTTTCCTGCTCTCAAAATAAAGATGTATTTTTTATAACAGTTGAAGATAATGGAGTTGGTTTTAATGTGGAGTATGCAGAAAAAAGAGACGGAATGGGATTGCGAAATATTAAAAACCGCGTGGCTTTTTTAAACGGAAAATTAGAAATTGATTCTGTCCTTGATAAAGGGACTTCAACTTATATTGAATTAAAATATAACCCAAATCATGATTATGAAGTATAAAACAGTAATAGTAGACGACCATCCAATTGTGATTTCTGGAATTGCGGGCTTACTTTCAGAGTTAGATAATATAGAAATTGTAGAAAAATTCGAATCGGGAATTGCGCTTTTAGATTATATAGAAGACAATAAAGTCGATTTGATTTTAATGGATATTTTTCTTCCCGTTATAAATGGAGTTGATCTGTGTAAAACAATCAAGCAAAAGCATCCTAAAATTGTAATTATAGGCATGAGTAGCCAGTCTGAAAGAAGTTTGGTTATGCAGTTTATCCAGAATGGAGGAAACGGATATATTCTTAAAAATGCTTCTTTTGATGAATTTAAAAACTGTATTTACAAAGCAATTGAGGGCGAAATTGTTTTTAGTGAAGAAGTAAAAACGATAATCAGTCAGCCTTTGTCTGAAGATTTGGAACGAATTCCGGGTTTGAGCCGCAGAGAAAGAGATATTGCATTACTACTTTCGCAAGGAAAGTCGACTCAAGAAATAGCCGATGATTTATTTTTGAGTTTTTTAACCGTTCAAACACATCGACGCAACATTCTTCAGAAATATAAAATGAAAAATGTGGCAGAATTAATTGCTTTTCTGCTTAAAAACAATATGTTGAATTAAGTCAAAAGTGGTAAAATAATGTCAAAATGACATTTTGTTAAAATGGTTCGCAATTTGCAGTTTGTTTTGTAAATTTAAAAATCAATCTAAAAAACATAAAAAAAATGGGATCAGGATATTTAATTATTGCTGGAGCTATCATGCTGTTCAGCTGGCTGGTAAGCTCGCAGCTGAAAAGTAAATTTGAATTGTATTCGAAGTTGCAATTGAGAAACGGAATGAGCGGAAGAGAAATTGCTGAAAAAATGCTTGCCGATAACGGAATCACAGATGTTCGTGTTATTTCGACACCAGGTCAGTTAACAGATCATTATAACCCTTCAGATAAAACAGTGAATTTAAGTGAAGCAGTTTACAACCATCGCAATGCAGCTGCAGCGGCCGTTGCAGCACACGAATGCGGTCACGCCGTACAGCATGCAATAGGTTACGAATGGCTGACTATGCGTTCTAAGTTAGTGCCTATTGTTAGCGTTGCTTCAAATTATGTACAATGGATTTTAATTGCAGGAATTTTAATGATTAAAGTTTTTCCGGGATTATTATTAATCGGAATCATCATTTTTGCTGCAACGACTTTGTTCTCGGTTATTACGCTTCCGGTAGAATATGATGCGAGTAATCGTGCTTTGACTTGGCTAGAAAACAAACACATGCTTACGCAAGAAGAGCAGGCTGGAGCAAAAGATGCCTTAAAATGGGCGGCAAGAACGTATGTAGTAGCAGCAATTGGTTCAATCGCAACGTTGTTGTACTATATATCAATTTATTCTGGAAGCAGAAGAAATTAATTAATTGAGATAATTAATCAATTAGATAATTTATAGCAAACCCGACAGATTTTTAAAATCTGTCGGGTTTTGTTTTATAATGACTCTTTGATCAATTGTCAGGCTGAGCGAAGTCGAAGCCCTTATGTCTAATTAAGACTTCCACTTCGCTCAGGATGACAGTAGAATATTATTCGTTTTCAAGAATTATCTAATTATCAAATTGACGCATTATCTAATTCTAAAGCTGTATCTGTCTGTCAATCTGCTGATCTAGCGAGATAAAAGTCTCTGTTCTTGAAACCCCTTCAATTGCTTGGATTTTGTTGTTCAAAAGCTGCATTAAATGTTCGTTATCTCGACAGATAATTTTGATCAGAACCGACCAGTTTCCTGTCGTATAATGGCATTCTAAAACTTCGGGTATTTTTCTAAGTTCTTTTACGGCTTCTGAGTTTCTTGAAGCTTTATCCAAATAAACTCCCACAAATGCCATTGTATTGTAACCCAGAACTTTTGGATTTACAGTAAACTTAGAGCCAGAGATTACGCCTGATTGTTCCAGTTTTTTTAATCTCTGATGAATCGCGGCTCCAGAAATTCCGATTTTATTAGCGATTTGCAAAATCGGTTTTCGAGCATCTTCCATTAGGTATCGAAGAATTTCTTTATCGATTCCGTCAATTTCAATTAAGAGGGAGTTGATTTTCATAACTTACAATTTGAAACTATTTTTGTGATTTGGGTTTTGAATAGAAATCAAATGTAATTAAAATGCTGTAGAAATGGAAATTCCAAATTCTAATTCTAAAATTTTAAATTCAAAACATTGCCCTTTGGTTTCAATCACGGGATACGAATCGAGGAAGCTCCAAAAACAAAAAATCCAAATCCCAGTGATTAGTTGGAATTTGGATTTTCAAATTTGTATATTTTTATTCTTAGGTTATTTTCCTTTGTTGGCTTCTGCTACATATTTTTCTAAAGCCATTGTCATAGAAGGAGTTTCAGGAGTTGGAGCAAGAATGTCAATTCTTAAACCATGATCTAAAGCTTCTTTTTGCGTTGTGCTTCCAAATACGGCAATTCTGGTGTTGTTTTGTTTAAAATCTGGGAAATTCTTAAACAATGATTTGATTCCTGTTGGACTGAAAAAAGCTAAAACATCATAATAAACGTCAGCTAGATCAGATAAATCGCTCATTACAGTTCTGTAGAAAATAGCTTGTGCCCAATCTACTTTTAAACTGTTTAAGGTAACAGGAGCATCTGCATTTAATTGGTCAGATGCAGGAAGTAAAAACTTCTCGTCTTTGTACTTCTTAATTAGCGGAGATAAATCTGCAAAATCTTTTGCTCCAACGTAAATTTTACGTTTTCTGTACACAACATACTTTTGAAGGTAAAACGCAACAGCCTCAGATTGACAAAAATACTTCAATCCTTCAGGAACTTTGTAACGCATTTCATCAGCCACTCTAAAAAAATGATCTACAGCATTTCGACTTGTTAAAATGATCGCAGTGTAATGATTAAGATCGATTTTTTGTAATCGAATCTCTTTTGCGCTAACCCCTTCTACATGAATAAATGGTCTGAAATCAATTTTTATTTTGTGTTTTTGTTGGAGCTCAAAGTAAGGAGAATTCTCCACTTTAGGTTCAGGCTGTGACACCAAAATTGTTTTCACTTTCATATTATAAATATTTACTAAGCACTCCCTTTTGCTATCCAATAATAGAGAAAATAATAAGGGGCTATTTCAAGAGCGCAAAGATACAAAATAAAATAAAATAACTTACCGATTATTACGTTTTGATACGTTTTAATTGAAATAAAGTAAGAGTATACACTAATACACAGCGAAATACCTATGATTGCTAGCGGAATAATCTGCGGAATATTGTTGTAATACAACAAAATAGCATTGATTGGAAGGATTAAAACGCCAATATAAGTCCTGTAAGTTACTTTTTGGAGGTTAAATAGCTCTACAAAATCATCAATATTGAATGAAGCGGCTACAATTTTTTCGATTAAATACTTTCCTAAAATGAAATAAAGCAAAAAAGTGGCAATCTGAATAAATAGAACCCAGTCGGTTTTTGAAGCGTAACCAAAAGTATTCATGGTAAGCAGAATAAAAAAGGCAAACGATACAATTTGTACAAAAAATAAACCAACCGTAAAGCTGTTTTTCATGTGGCTGTTGTCTCGATAAATTTTAGCGTATTTATCAGAAAAAATAAGTTTACTAAACTCACTAAATCTTGTTTCGTAAGCAGATTTTGTCATGGCAACAACGGCAAAGGTCACCACAAATAAAAGTGTTGCCCAGTCCTTGTTTTCGATTATTCGAGGATGAAGTTGTTCAATCATAGCGATACAAAATTAGTAATTTTTTGATGCAATACTTTTATTATATATTTATTATGAATCAAATGCTATAAAAAGTTTACTTTTGCGATGAAATTACCGAGAAAAAAATGAATGATAGTATTGTCATAATTCCCACTTATAACGAAATTGAAAACATAGAAAGTATAGTAAGAGCTGTACTTTCGCAGCATAAATCTTTTCATCTGCTGATTATTGATGATAATTCTCCAGATCATACTGCTAAAAAAGTGATCGCTTTACAGGAAGAATTTCCAGGAAAACTTTTTTTAGAACAAAGAACAAAAAAGTCTGGATTAGGAACTGCGTATGTTCATGGCTTTAAATGGGCTTTGGAGCGCGATTATCAATTTATTTTTGAGATGGATGCCGATTTTTCGCATAACCCAAATGATTTAGAAAAATTATATGATGCTTGTCATTTTGGCGGAGCGGATCTTGCAATTGGATCTCGTTATGTAACGGGTGTAAATGTGGTAAACTGGCCTCTTAGCCGAGTTTTGATGTCTTACTTCGCATCTGTTTATGTGAAATTTATCACCGGAATGAAAATTCATGATGCTACTGCAGGTTTTGTTTGTTATAAAAGAGAAGTTTTGGAAAAAATTAATCTTAACAAAATAAAATTTGTCGGATATGCGTTTCAAATCGAGATGAAGTACAGAACTTATTGTGCTAAATTTCAAATTACCGAAGTCCCAATTATTTTTACAGACCGAACAAAAGGAGTTTCTAAAATGAGCAATGCGATCATTAAAGAAGCGATACTTGGAGTAATTTCACTTAGAATAAGAAAATTAGTCAATTCATTATAAACCAACCAAAATGAACAGGATTTTAATAAAGAATGCCAAAATTGTAAACGAAGGGACAATTGTTGAAGGTGATGTTTTAATTGAAAATGATCTGATTGTTGAAATTGCAGACAGCATTTCATTAAAAACTTCAGATTGTATTGTAATCGATGCTGAAGGAAATTATTTAATGCCTGGCGCGATAGACGATCAAGTGCATTTTAGAGAACCAGGTTTAACACATAAAGGAGATATCGAATCGGAATCTCGTGCTGCTGTTGCGGGAGGAATTACTTCTTTTATCGAACAGCCTAATACAGTTCCGAATGCGGTTACTCAGGAAATTTTAGAAGATAAATACCAAATTGCTTCTCAAAAATCATTTGCGAATTACTCGTTTATGATGGGAGCAACAAATGATAACTTGGAAGAAGTTTTAAAAACAAATCCAAAAAATGTTGCTGGGATTAAAATTTTCTTAGGTTCATCTACAGGGAATATGTTGGTTGATAATGAAGCTGTTTTAGAAAAGATTTTTTCAAGTACTCCAATGTTAATTGCAGTTCATTGTGAGGATGAGACTACGATTAAAAATAATCTTGCTGCTTTTAAAGAGCAATATGGAGACGATGTTCCAGTTACGGCACACAATTTAATTAGAAGTGCAGAGGCCTGTTATATTTCTTCTTCAAAAGCAGTAGCTTTGGCTAAAAGAACTGGAGCAAGATTACATATTTTCCATCTTTCAACTGCGAAAGAAATGGAATTGTTTACGAATAAAATTCCATTAGAAGATAAAAAAATTACTGCTGAGGTTTGCGTGCACCATCTTTGGTTTACTGACGAAGACTATAAAACAAAAGGAAATTTCATTAAATGGAATCCTGCGGTTAAAACTGCCGAAGATCGTGCAGAACTTTGGAAAGCCTTAAACGACGGAAGAATTGATGTAATTGCAACAGATCACGCTCCTCATACAAAAGAAGAAAAACAGCAGTCTTATTTGAATGCGCCTTCTGGAGGTCCGCTTGTTCAGCATGCAGTTGTAGCAATGTTCGAAGCGCATCATCAAGGAAAAATTAGTGTGGAGAAAATTGTGGAGAAAATGTGCCACAATCCAGCTAAGATTTTTAAAATAGAAAAAAGAGGTTTTATTAAAGAAGGATACCATGCCGATCTGGTAATCGTAAATCCAAGTTTGCCTTGGAGCGTGAAACCAGAAAACATTTTATACAAATGCGGATGGTCTCCATTTGAAGGTTTTACTTTTAAATCTAGAATCACACATACTTTTGTAAACGGTGAATTGGTTTATAATAACTTTAAAGTAAAAGATACCAAAGCAGGTAAAAGATTATTGTTTGACAGATAAAAAGCAACTATGAAGAATTTTGTAGTAATAATATTGGTTATATTTCTTTCTATAAGCTGTAAAAAGGATGTTGTAAAACAGCCTGCAAAGCTTATTGAGAAAGATAAAATGATTGATATTATGTACGATTTATCTCTTTTGGAAGCAATGAGATATCAGAAACCGTTGTCTTTGGATTCTATAGAAAATGATCCGACGAAATTTATTTTGAAAAAATACAAAGTAGATAGTCTTCAATTTGCTCAAAACAACATGTATTATGCTTCAGATTATGAGAATTATAAAGACATGTTTGATCAAGTGAACAAAAGGATTTCTGTAAACCAGCGAGCGGCAGATTCTTTAGCTAAAATTGATGAGAAAAAAGCAGCTAAGGAAATTAAAAAGAAAGCTCAAGAAGTTTCAAAAGATTCGGTGAAGAAAGTAGCTCCTAAGGTTAATATCGATTCTATAAAAAGAGCTCACATGCAAATGCAAGACAGAAGAAAAAAACGACTATAGTTTAGAACCGTCTTTAATATATTGATGAATATTAGTAAAAACCGTTCCTAGAGCGGTTTTTATTTTTTCATTGCTATACAGATTTTTTGAGTACGAAGCTTTTGCTGTTGCTTTTGTAATGCTTCTTTTTCTAAAGAATAAAGTAGAAAATATCCCATCAGTAATCCACAAGAAATTCATTAGAAAAGGCTTTGCATGAATGTGTGGTCTTTTTACATTTAAAGCATCAGAAACGGTGTCTAAAAGATTTTTAAAAACAATATTGTCTGAGATAAGCGTGAAACGTTCGTTTTTTATTTCGCTTTTCATCAATTCAAAACTTATTTTTGCAACATCGTCAACCGAGATAAAACCAGTGCTTCCAAGTGTGTAGAACGGAAGTCCTTTTGAAACTTTTCGATAAATTTCACTACTGCCTTCGTCAAAAATATCCATCATTTTTGGCGGTCCTAAAATAACTCCCGGATTTACAATAATAACATTTAAGCCTTCTTGATGCCCTCGCCAAACTTCCATTTCGGCACCATATTTGGAAATGGCGTAATCGCTGTGCGGTTTCTCCGGATTCCAATCGGTTTCTTCTGTAATATATGTTTCGTGAGGAGCAATGTCGCCTAAAGCGGCAATCGAACTGATATAGCAAAATTTTTGTACTTCTTTGGCAATGGCAAAATTGACCATGTTGGCCGTTCCTTCGATATTGGTTTTTCTGAGGATTTCTTCGTCTTTGGGTTCAAACGAAATAAAAGCAGCGCAATGGTATACTTGTTTAATACCGATAAAAGCAGTTTCAAGTGAAGGTATGTCTAGGATATCGGCTTCAAGCCAATTGATTTTTTCAAACAAATCTGCTTTTTTATAAAAATCAAAAACCGATTTTGTTTTTTCAATTTTGTTTTCACTTCTGTAAATAGCCCGAACATTTTCTCCATTTTCAATTAAATGAAGCAATAAATGTGCGCCTACTAAACCAGTTCCTCCAGTTACTAATATCATGTTGTAAAGATAGTACTTTTGTATAAATGAGGTTTGGTTACAAAGGGAGTTGTTAATAAAATTAGATAAAAAAAACAGTTTATAGAAATCATTAATTTCTGTAAACTGTTTAATTATTAAGTCGTGAAAAAAATTGGCTTAAAAAATCGTGTATGAAAAGATAAAGTCAACAGAGCCATAGTTTGCAGCAAGATCGCTATACTCGTTCATTAGATTTTTTTTGGTATTTAATCTTGCTTCCACACCAAATTTATCTTTAAAGTTATATCCAAAACCAAAGGCTAGATTAGATCCCGCTGTACTTTCACTAACTCTGTCTTTATCGTAGACAACTTTGCTTTTGCCCGCATCGAAAGTAAATCCTGCGTTGATAAAGAATTTTGAACTTTTGTTCAAGAAAAGGTAGTGGCGAATTCCCATCGGAATCTGTATTCCGCTGTATTCTACATCTACTTCATGTTCCTCTAAAGGAGATGTAGGGAAAAGACCGGGAATGCTATAGCTTTTTTCATTTTTATACTTCTGGTATGTCGGATTTAAAAATACGCTCCATTTATTTTTGTTGAATGGAAGAATATATTCTGCTTCAATACCGATTTTAAAATTGGTTTTATTGTCTAATTTTATATTGCGGTACGGAAGACTTTTGCTGTCCATGGATAAAGAAATTAAGCTTATTCCAGGAGTAATTTTAATATGGAAAATGTTTTTCTCTCCATCAGCCGATGTTTTCTTAGTTTCCGTAGCAGGAGAAATATTGTTGAATTTTATAAAATATTTCGTCAAATCAGATTTTGTGTAAGACAAGTTTTTAATATCGTTCTCAGTAATGTTTGACGATCTTACATTTAGATTTAACTGTTGCTTATAATAAGTGTTCTCCTTAAGATTTTTGCTGGCGTTTTCAGTTTGGGTTTCAATATATCTAAGATACACAAGCTGCTCAAGAGGCACTTCTTTTGTTTCATAAAAGTATCTGAAAAGATTGGCTTCTCTGTAAGAATATAATGAGGCTTCGCCAATAACTAAAACACGAAGAAAAAGAGTGCTTTCTTCCCAAACTGGTTTTCCTGTTTGTGATATTTTAGATAAATCATCAGTTGAACGATCTATCTTTACTTTTGCTCTTTTGAAAGTAATACTGTTTCCAATGCCAAATTCAGAAACGTTTGCAATAGTTTCGGTTATATAGTCCTTGTCATTTGGATCTATTTTATACCTAAAATCGGTTGGATTGTCTTTCCAGTCTAAGTTTCGGATTAAACATTCTGTTCGGTTTCCATTGTTAGAAATAAAGTATCCTTTTTCAAAAGTAACCTGTGCATTGATGAAAGTGCAACAAAGAAAAAGAATAAGTAAAAAAGTTTTTTTCATTATGGGTAGTTTTTTTGGAAGGCGAAACTAAAGAAAAAACTGGATGCATCTTTACGGCTTTCCGTAAACTAATTTATTTAATGTACTTCGATCTGCTTTTTAGAAAACAAAGTATCTGAATAGATGTATTTAACATATCCATTGCTTAAACGATTAAATTTTATAAAAATAAAAAACTTTGTGCCTTAGTGTCTTCGTGGCATACTTTTTTGATATTGCCATTGACATTGATTACATTTGCGCAAATTATTTAAAAAAATGAAGAATCTAGTTGAAGAATTAAAATGGCGCGGGTTGTACCATGATAGTATGCCTGGAACGGAAGAACAATTGCTAAAAGAAGCAACCACTGCCTATATCGGTTTTGATCCAACGGCAGATTCACTGCACATCGGAAGTATGGTTCAGATTATTTTATTGGTTCACTTAAAGAATTTTGGTCACAGACCGATTGCTTTAGTGGGTGGAGCAACAGGAATGATTGGAGATCCTTCTGGTAAATCTGATGAAAGAAACTTGCTTGATGAAGTAGCTTTGGCTAAAAATGTAGCTGGAATCAAAAGTGTTTTGTCTCGTTTCTTGGATTTTAATTCAACCGAAGCAAATGCACCAGTAATGGTGAATAACTACGATTGGATGAAAGAATTCTCTTTTATTGATTTTGCACGTGAAGTTGGAAAAAGAATAACTGTAAATTATATGATGGCTAAAGATTCTGTAAAAAAGAGATTTAGCGGAGAAGGTGAGGGAATGTCTTTTACAGAGTTTACATACCAATTAATTCAAGGTTACGATTTTTATCATTTATATAAAAACAATAATTGCATTCTACAAATGGGGGGTTCTGACCAATGGGGTAATATTACCACAGGAACAGAATTAGTGCGTAGAATGGGAGGAGAGAATGCTAAAGCGTACGCTTTAACAACACCTCTAATTACAAAAGCAGACGGATCTAAATTTGGAAAATCTGAAGGTGGAAATGTTTGGTTGGATGCTGATAAAACTTCTGTATACAAATTCTACCAATTTTGGGTAAACACAACAGATGTTGATGCAGAGAAATACATTAAAATCTTTACTTTCTTAGATAAAGAAACTATCGATGGATTAATCGAAGAACACAAAGCGGCTCCTCATTTGAGAGTTTTACAAAAGAAATTGGCAGAAGAAATCACCGTTTTTGTTCATAATAGAGAAGAGTTGGAAAAAGCAATTCAGGCTTCGAATATTTTGTTTGGAAATTCGACTGCCGAAGATTTGAAGAAATTGGATGAAGCGACTTTTTTAGAAGTTTTTGACGGAGTTCCACAAGCTGAAATCGCAAAAGCTGATTTAGAAAACGGATTGGAAATTATTACGGTTTTAAACGAAAAAACGGGTTTCTTTAAATCTAACGGAGAAGCGAGACGTGCTTTGACAGCAAACTCAATTTCTGTAAACAGAGAAAAGATAAAAGAAGATTTTGTTTTAACGGCAAATGATTTAATTAACGATCAGTTTGTTTTGTTGCAAAGCGGAAAGAAAAATTATTTTGTAATCCGCGTTGTATAACTTCGAAAACAAAATATTTTTAATTTGAAATAAAAAGGCATCCTAATTTTAGGATGCCTTTCTTTTTATAATATTAAGATTTATTTTTTTAGAACTTTTCGCGTCTCGCCATTTGATTTAATGATGTAAATTCCAGTTTTTAATATATCAAGAGATTTATCCTCTTCTTCTTTAGAATTAACTTCTTTTGTCAATACTTTTTGCCCATCAAAATTGTAAACATTGATAGAATATGGTTGTGTGGTTTCAATTGTTGTTGTTGCCATTAATGGAGCAGTCGGATCATAAAAAGTTACTGGTATAGCAGTGACATTGTTGTTTTCGTTTGATTCTGTATTAGCTTTAGAATCATCAACAACCATTAGGATGTTCCAGTCATCTTTAAATTGAGTGCCATT
The DNA here is from genome assembly GCF_034044945.1 of Flavobacterium sp. CFBP9031. Classification (NCBI taxonomy): domain Bacteria; kingdom Pseudomonadati; phylum Bacteroidota; class Flavobacteriia; order Flavobacteriales; family Flavobacteriaceae; genus Flavobacterium; species Flavobacterium sp. CFBP9031. The sequence continues at coordinate 96,198 of NZ_JAXCWF010000009.1, read as the reverse complement.
GTTGCCAAAATCATAAGAAAATATTTCACCTCCAGACATTACATATGATTCTTTAGCATTAATAGGAGCGATTGTTTTAGCATTCTGTTTCGAAGGGAAATCAGAAGTGTCTAGAGTTGTGTTTTTTGAAAGATAAAATTTTAAGTTTGTTTGGATTGATGCTACGGATCCTACGTTTTTAATGGCTATCGACGGAATTCTTATTGATCCTCCCAAGTAGTTTATTTTATGTCTTTTGCCATCTAAGTCGCTTAATATGGAGTTACAAGAACAATCGCTATTTACAATAACATTTGATGAGTCAATCGTTAAGTCTGATGCTCCTACTGGAGTTGTAGGGGGTGTAGGAGTTGGTTTTGGAGTTCCAGGTAAAGCTCCATTTTTGATAGTAAGAGTATTTGATGTAGAAGCAATATTATTAAGTAAGTTAAAATCTTCAGTATTGCTTACTACCATAGTTAGATAATATTGACCATCTGCAATTTTAGATGAAACGACTAAAGATGTCCCAAGCCCTGCTAGAGAAGAATTGTCATAGTACTGATTCATAGAGGCCGAAGAAATTGAGAACTCATCCATGAAAAAATCGTTAGCATTTACAAAATTTCTACTTTTAGTTAAATATATTTTTATATTAGTGGTTGCACTCTGAATTCTGGTAGATAATTGAGATATGCGAAAACTAAATGGTTGAATTTTTGTGTAATCGAGAGCAGTTGACCCTGATTCTGTTATAATTGAAAATGCTTTAAGATCTACTTTTTGACAGTCAAATGTAATTGGATTGAAAATTGTATTACTATTTGTTGGGTCTATTTGGTATTCGCTATCTCCAAATTCTGTACTCGATGATGTGATCAAATAGTAATTTGAACCTTTTCCAAAATCCATAAAGTATACTTGACCAATATTTAGAGGAGTTTCTGTTTTAATGTTTACTCTTTCACGGATATCATTTACTGTTTGTCCAGAGCAAAAATTGTTTTGTGCTTCTTGTAGATTTGAACCTAATAATACTGGTCTAATGTACTTCCATGACAATGCATTGCACAAGTCTGGAATTAGTTCAAAAGGCGCTGGTTCATCTATGTCGCTCCCTTTGTCAAGAGAATAATCAACAGAATATAAAACTTTATAGTAATGAGACCCTGATGTTGATCCTTGTACTAAATCGGATTTATAGATTTTGCCGACTTCTAGTTTAGAGGTTTGTCTTAAATTAAAATCTCTAGTTGGTCCAGAGGAAGTGTTTTGTGTACAATCAGTTGAAATGGCTATTTCAATATTTGAACCTAAGTCCTGAAGAGTATGAAATTTATAGGTTTGGGACCAGCTTGTTATGCTTACAAAAACAAGTAATAAAAAAGTAATTTTTTTCATAAGAATTATATTTAATGATTTTAATTAAAAGTATATTTAAAATGTAATTGTAGTATTTTTTTTACGTTAACTGTTCATTAATAAAATATAAGTATATCCTTTAATAAAAAAAGATTTGTTATATATTAGATTTGTGTGCTTGTTTTTTTTATTAAGTTTATTCCCTAAAAACTAACAAAACGATTATGATTGGAATTTTACTTATTTATTGGATATGGAAAGGATATACCAATTTGGCTCTTGAATATGATAAGAACAAATGGGGTTATTTTGGAATTGGAATAGCGTCTTATTATGGAGGCACTCTCGTTTCTGGATTTGTTGTTGGAATTTTAGCCGTTCTTATCAGCGGCGTTGAAAATGTAAACGATGACAGTTTTAGCAATCCAGGATGGAATATACTTTTTGTGCTTTTTGGCGCTTTGGCTTGCTATGGAGTTTATAAGCTTTTAGAAAGTAAAGGTGAAAAAGAAAAAGCGCTTCAAAAAAGAGAAGGTATTGAAAGCATCGGTGTAATAGAGGAGAATTAATTTTGTTTAACTGTTTAATCGATTTTTTTGCGATTAAACAAGTCAACGATTAGACTTTTTTTACAAAACCATCAAATTACAGCCGCGAATATCAGAATTATCAAAACGTCCCAATACTTCAAAAGAGTTGTTGGGATTTTTTTTGCCTAAATCCTGCGTGGCAATAAAAGAACAGGAATTGATGTTGGCTAAATCAATTACATTGATTCCACCAGTTTTTCCGTCTTTCACGTAAGTGAGAGCATCTTCGGGATCTCGAACCAAAATATGCATCCAAGAAGGGCATTCAAAGACACCTTCGCCTAAAGAATAGGCTTGCGCTAAAAGCTCGGTCATTCCGTATTCTGAATGAATAGAAGAAACGCCGAAACCTTTACAAAGTATTTCATGTAATTCTTCACGAATCATTTCTTTACGTTTTCCTTTCATTCCTCCAGTTTCCATAATAATGGTATTTTGAAGATTGAATTGGTGTTTTTCGATCAAATCTAATAAAGCGTAAGTTACCCCAATTAGAATTACATTTTGACCTGCTTCGTCCAATTCAAGAAGCTTTTTGATTAAGTCTTCGTGGTTGTGCAAATAAAACCCACTTTCAGGCTGATTAGAGAGTTTTATTAAATCTTCTACCATATAAATTAAAGAAGAGCCTTCGCGTTCTAAATAAGATGGCAAAAGGGCTAAAACAACGTAATCTTCGATATTGCCGTAAAATTGCGAAAATCCTTTGCGGTAACTTTCCTCATATAGGGAAATATCGGTCACTAAATGCCTGCTTGTAATCATTCCAGTTGTTCCACTGCTGGTAAAAGTTACTTGTGTCGGATCTGTATTAGAAACAACATCATGACTTTTGAAAAACTGAATGGGTAAAAAAGGAATTTGCTGCAGTGATTTTACTTGTTGCGGATTAACATTTAAAAAATCACAAAAATCACGATAAACTTTGTTGTTCTCGTGCTGAAAACGAAACACTTTTAATGCTATTTTTTCAAATTGTTTCTGACTTGAGATGGTAAAGATATCGTTGGCTGTGATCAAAACTTTTTTTTGCAAAGATATTGTTTTTTAGTGTTCAGTTGCAGTATTCAGTCACAGTTTTCAGCAAAGTATGTAAACTGAAAACTGCTACTGAAAACTAAAAAAAGCTCCAAAGGAGCTTTTATCTTATAATGAGTTTTCGGGTTGCCGATGCATTTTGTTCGCTTATTTTGATGATATAAACACCTGGCGGTAATTCTGCAACACTTAGCTCTCTTGATACTAAATGAGCTTGCAATACTTTTTTGCCTAAGATGTCAAACACAATAATTTCTTTCTCTAAATCGTTTTTAGATGAGATATAGACTTTTCCGTTTGTAACTGGATTAGGATACAAGCTAAGCCCCTCGATAGAAGTAGATTCTTGAGTTTTTGGTAATTGCTTGCTGTCCTGAGCCGAAACGCTTACAGTGAAGAAAAATGCCAATAAGAAAGTAATATAAAAGTAGTTTTTTGCCATCGCGTGTATTTGATTAATGTAAATATACAAAAAAAATTACAAAAAGTACGCCAAAAAAAAACATCCTAAAGAATTAGGATGTTTTTAACATTATGTTTTCGAAGCGATTAAGAGATTACATTACTTTAGAGGCGATCTACATTACTAAAAAGCAAAAAAAAACACCCTAATAAAGTTAGAGTGTTTTTACTATTTTTTGTTTTCTTATTATAGACCTTTTGTCCATCCAGCAGCCCAAGTTGGAACTCCTGATCCGTTTCCTGCTCCAGTTGCAGTTGTAGATTCTGTGTAAACTTTAGATACATCAGCAGTAAGTTTTCCTGTAGTTGTACCTTTTGATTTAGTAGGAACGTCTTCAAATTTAACGTTAGTAGCTAATAAGTCAGCTCCAACATATGAGATAGTTTCGTCATGTTCTACGTCAAATCCAGTTTTCCAACCTTTTAATACAACGTTATCAAATTTACCTTTTGTACCAACTCTTAATTTGAAAGCTTGAGACTCTGCACTTGTGTCAGTAGATCCGAAACCAATTAAAGTAAGGTTTTTGATAGTTGGGAAAGAAATTGGTGTAGCTAAGTGGTTGTTAGAGTTGTTATCAGCTTCGATACCTCTGTTACCAGCGTTAGTTCTGATTCCGTAGAAGTTTTCTCCTGTTCCACTCCATCCTTCAGTCCAGTCAAATAAATCATCACCTACAGCTGTATTGTCTTTATTAGAAACTACTAAGTGAGATGCATTTACAGTTCCACCAAACCACTCGAATCCGTCGTCAGAGCTTTCGTAAATTTGTACATAATCAATAACAGTTCCGTTTCCAACTCCAAATAAAGAAAGTCCGTTGAATTCTTTGTCACTGCTGTAAGAGAAACCTGGGTACTCAATTCTTAAATATTTAATTGATCCAGAGTTGTCGTTAGCTACAGTTCCACCGTAAGTTAACTCAGAAACTTCAGCACTAGCAGTAGTTCCTTTGTTGATAGGTGCTTTTCCACAGATTACTAAACCACCCCAAGCAGCTGGTTTTTTAGTTTCTGAAGTCATAATAACTGGACTAGCAGCAGTTCCTTGAACGTCGATTTGTCCTCCTTGTGCTACAGCAATATATCTTACTGCTTGTAATTGGTCAGCTGCTACTGCAGTTGCTTCAATGATAACTCCAGGTTTGATTGTAAGTTTAGCAGTGTTTTTAACTACTAATTTCCCTGTTAGTTTATAAGTTCCAGATTCTAATACTACCTCTCCGCTGTTGATTTCTCCTTGTAAGTTATCTCTAACTACTACGAAATCAGATTTTGGTCCCTCGTTTTTGTTGTCATCACTTGAGCAAGAAGTTGTAAGTGTTGCAAGCGATAATGCAGCTAAACCGAAAATTGTTGAAATTGTTTTTTTCATTACTTTTTTAATTAGTTTGTGTTTATGCAAAGATTAGAACTTAAGCTTTAATCAACGTTAAGCCGTTGTCATCTATTTGTTATGTGTTTTTTATTCTAACGTTAAGGAATTGATAACTCAATATTTCCAGTATGTTTCTTAGAATTGGTAGTTCATTCCCAATCCGAATGTCAGACCTTTTTTGTAGTTGAAAACCAAGACGTCTCCACCTGCATTTTCTTGAACTCTTTTGAATTCTGGATTCAATAAGTTTCTTGCTCCAAAATCAATTCCAAAGCTTTTAGTCAATTTTGTTTTTAAAATAAGGTCTAAAGATCCCATTGCTTTGTCAACTAAATTTCCTTTTCCTTCGTTTCCAATTGCGTAAAGCTTATCAGAATAATGGTTGTAAGCAAGAGTTGCCATAATTCCAGAGTCGTTTTTGAAGTTTTTAGTATACGATAAATCAGCATTTAAAATCAAATCTGAAGCTCCTGTAAATCCTGAACTACTATCTGTAGTGTTGATGTTTAATCTTCCATCTGTTTCATTTCTAACTTTTTCCGCATCAATGTCTTGATGTGTTTTCATTAAAGAAGCATTAAATCCAACAGAAAGTTTGTTAGTGTATTCTCCTTCAATTTCAAAAATATTCTTTCTTGCTTCTAACTCAACTCCATATGCGTAACCTGTATCTCCAATATTAACAAAAGAAATATCATTTGTAGAAGAAGCAATAATGATTTGGTTGATTGGGTCCATGATATATTTTCCAAAAGCAGTAACAGATAATAACTCATCGCTTTTTGGGAACATCTCCCATTTTAAATCAAGATTGTAGTTTTGTGAAGGATATAAGCTTGGATTACCAATTACAGATTCCATTACATCTTCATAGATAAACAAAGCACGTTCTTTAAACTGTGGCAATGTGTATGTTTTACTAGCCGCTAAACGAAGATTTTGTTTTTCGTTTAATTCATATTTTAAAACAGCACTTGGTAAAAATTCATTTCTTTCAAAAGTATTTGTTCCTCCACCTGCATCAAGCTGTGTTCTCCAGTTAACTGTTTGAGAGATTCTTTCGTATCTTACGCCAATAACAGAGCTTAATTTGTCAGTGAATTTATATTCGAAATTACCAAAACCTGCGTGTATATCTTGTTTTCCATCATAAGTTTGAGGAGCCATTCCTGCAAAAGATGCAGTTGAGAATAAACCACTTTCGTAATTTGCTTGGTTAAAAAAAGCATCTAAATTGTTTGGATCTACACTTGTGTTTTGACCAGTTTGGCTAATGTTGAAGTTGAATTGAATAGCTTCAAAATCACGTTTTTTAAATCTTCCGTTATAACCTGCAGTGATTTTTCCTTTAGAAGCCCCATCTTGATCTTGTAACTTGTATGAGAAGGCAAGATTGGCGGCTGCTTCATTTTCTGTAAGATCTTGGAAATATCTTTGGTTATCGGTAGTGGTTCTTTGAGCAAGTGTATAAATGTCAGTTGTTGGATTGTAGAACATTTTGTTTTGGGTTCTATCTGGCATATTACCTTTCACAGTATTGTATGAAACACCCCAATCCAAATCAATTTTATCAGTTATTTTGTCATTTCCTAAAAGCTGATTGATCATTACAGTGTTTTGTGTAAACGTACCTCTTTGAACTAAAAGACTTGCATCAGCATTGTCAAAATCACGATCACTTCCAAAATAAGTATCTCTAGTTTGCTCAGATGAGTTAACATACAAGAAGTTGTATCCAATTTTATGGTTTTTGTTCAAACGGTAGTTAGCATTGAACATTCCAGTAGTATTGGTGTTGTACGTAAATTTTTCTTGTTGGAAAGATTTTAATGAAGCACCCTGAGCATTTACACTTTGGCTAAGCCCTTCTCTATACTCGTAACCATTTCCAAAACCTGCAGTAGCAAAAAGGCTTAATTTTCCTTCTTCACCAATGTTGAAAGTTTTACCTGCTTTTAGATTGAAGTTTCCGCCAAAAGGAGATTCTTTTTTAGGATTTAAACTGTTTTCAAAACTAAAACTGGTTAAAGGATTGTTTGGAACTCCGTAAGAAACAAAACCAGATTTGTTTGGGCCTTGTTGTAATAAGAAATTGCTAGAATTTGATACTGCATTAGTGTTAACTTTTGATCCTAATGAGATTTCGAACATTCCTTTTCCGCGGTAATCTTTAGATACTATATCTACATTTCCTCCAGCAAAATCTCCATACATTTTTGCGCCGTATGATTTGTCAATTGAAATGTACTCAACAATGTCAGTTGAGAAAAGATCTAGAGCAATGTTTTTTCTTTGTGGATCATTGGATGGAATTGGCAATCCGTTCATCGAAGTCGAGTTGTAACGATCACCCAATCCTCTTACGTAAACGCTGTTGCTTCCTTCTTGTTTAGAAACTCCAGATGTTTTTGCAACAGCTGCAGCTACATCGCCCACACCTTTTCTAGAAAGTTCCTGCGCGCCAATAGTTTGTTTAATATCTACAGCATTTTTTTGTTCCAAAAGTAATGCAGTTTCTTTTTGTTTGCTTACTGCACTTGCTTGAACGACTACATCTTTAAGAGTATAACTTCCTGCTGAAAGCCCTTGATTAACCGTTACAGTTTCGTTTGCTTTTACAGCTACAGGAGCTTCTACAGATTCATATCCTAAAAAACTAAAAATTAAAGTATAATTTCCAGGATTTACGCTTAAGGAATATTTTCCATCTACGTCCGTATTTACGCTAATATTTGTACCTTTAACTAAAACATTAGCAAATGGTAGCGATGCGTTGTTCATATCTTTGTCAGTCAGAACTCCAGAAATCGTACCTTTGTTTTGCGCGATCGAAATCGTACAGATAAATAATGCAATAAAGAGAAATCTTAAATTGAATTTCATTTTTTTTCAGTGTTGTGTTTGTGTCTTATTATTTTTGTGCAAAGAAAGAACCGCTCTGTGAAGTCCATGTTACCGACTTGTTATGTTTTTGTGTTGTTAAGATTATCAAATTGTTACGAGATTAAATTACGGTTAACACCATTTTTTAAAGGTTCTTTTGTTAGTATATTTACCCTGTGAAATAAGAAATATCGAATGTTTAATGAAGAAGTTTCGATATAAAAATCTCAATTTTTGCTATTTATGAAAAAAACACAAACTAAGATTTTATTAGTTGACGACGAACCAGATATCTTAGAAATCGTTGGCTATAACCTTGCTCAGGAAGGCTATCAGATTGTTACAGCTTCTAATGGAAAAGATGCTATAGCAAAAGCACAGAAAGAGCTGCCAGAATTAATCATTATGGACGTGATGATGGCAGAAATGGACGGAATGGAGGCTTGCGAGCATATTAGAAAAATTCCTGAATTAAATAATGTTATCATAACATTTCTTACAGCAAGAAGCGAAGATTATTCTCAAGTAGCTGGTTTTGATGCAGGTGCCGATGACTATATTACTAAGCCAATTAAACCAAAATTATTGGTCTCAAAAGTAAAGGCGCTGTTAAGAAGGTTAAAAGAACAAGAAGTTGTTACAGATACTTTAAATGTAGGCGGAATCGAGATTAATCGTGAAGAATACAAAATCATAAAAGGCAATGTAGAAATTGCTTTGCCAAGAAAAGAATTCGAATTATTTTATCTATTAGCTTCAAAACCAGGGAAAGTTTTTAAAAGAGACGAAATCCTGGATAAAGTTTGGGGTAATGAAGTTGTGGTTGGAGGTAGAACAATCGATGTTCACATCAGAAAACTGCGCGAAAAAATAGGCGAAGACCTTTTTAAAACTATAAAAGGTGTTGGTTATAAATTTGAAGTTTAGATTTTAAGATGCTAAGGTTCTAAGATACTAAGTTGCTAAGTGATTTTAGAATTTTGGTAAAGATTTAAGCCCTTTCAAATTCTTTTAAAAATATTCAATACATTTAAACCATATAAGAATTGAAGCTGTACAATCTTCATTTTCTTATATGGTTTTTGAGTTATTCCTTTTTTGTTTTTTGATTTATTCAAAAGAAAATAACTTAAAAGCAAAGCTTAATTTTCTTAATTTCTTAATGGTTCAATTTTTTCAATGAAAATTAATTTTAAAAAAACATACAAATTCGCCATAAAATCGGCATTATATATCAGTCTCTTTACAACAGCATTTGTATTGATGTTAATGTCATTATTTTATAAAAATCAATTAAAACATCAAGTTGCGTTTGGAATAATTTTCATTATCGTAATCTATATTTTCTCTTTTCTGGTTTTGCAATATCGTGTAGAACGATTTATTTACCGAAGAGTAAAGAAAATTTATGATGAGGTTTCGCTGTTAGAATCAACAACATTAATCAATCAGCCGATTAATACCGATATGGAAACGCTTTCGCGTGAAGTAAAAAAGTTTGCCACCGATAAAAAACTCGAAATCGAAATGCTCGAAATTCGTGAACAATATAGAAGAGAGTTTTTAGGAAACGTTTCGCACGAACTAAAAACCCCTTTATTTACCGTTCAAGGCTACGTCTCAACTTTACTTGACGGAGCAATGGATGATAAAAATATCAGAAAAAAATATTTAAAACGCGCCGAAAAAGGAGTAGAGCGTCTTATCTATATAGTAGAAGATTTGGATATGATTACCAAATTGGAATCGGGCGATTTAGATTTGAATATGACTGATTTTGATGTTGTCGAATTAATTCAGAATGTCTTTGAATTGCTTGAAATGAAAGCTGATAAAAAGAAAATTAAATTGGCTTTTGAAAGTAAAAATGTACAGTCGGTAATAATTAGAGGAGATCAGGACAGAATACAGCAAGTGCTAGAAAATCTGATTGTAAATTCTATTAAGTATGGAAAAGAAGGCGGTCTGACAGAAGTTGGCGTAGTAAACCTAACCAAGAAAAAAGTATTAATTCGTATTAGTGATAACGGAGAAGGTGTCGAAAAGCAAAATATTCCAAGGCTTTTTGAACGTTTTTACCGAGTGGATAAAAGCGGAACAAGATCGGAAGGTGGTTCTGGTTTAGGATTAGCAATTGTAAAGCATATTATTGAAGCGCATAAAGAGAAAGTTTATGTAGAAAGTGAGTTCGGAATTGGTTCTGAATTCTCTTTTACGCTCGAAAAAGCAAATAAAGCATCAAAAATCGACGTTAAAAAATCGTAACGGCGGTTTTGCTGAAAGCCCTAAAACAAAGGTGTTTAACAATAAATAAACATAGTGATTTAGGTCATAACATTAAATTTTTATTATAGTAACATCTGGTTAATGATTTCTTAACATAGGTGCTCCATCTTTGCATCCTGAAATTAAGGGAATTACAGAACTAATGATAAAAAGAAAACTTTTAGCCGTTTTATTACTGTTAGCTTGTGTTGCAAATGCACAGGAAACAAATAAGCAAGAATTAAATAAACAGGATGTAAAAAACGAAGTAATACGTATTTTAGATTCTATAAACAAAGCTAAACTTCCAGAGACAAAATCTGGAGGAGGAGTTGAAGAACATTGGTACGATAGAATCTCCTTAAGAGGTTACGCACAAATTAGATACAATGGCTTGCTTTCTACAAACGATAAAGTGTCTTGCGAACAATGTGATAGATCTTGGGGAACAACTTCTACAGCTCCAGATGCAAAAGCAAACAACGGACTTTTTATTCGCCGTGCTCGTTTAGTATTTTCTGGTCAAGTTCATCCGAATATATTCTTTTATTTTCAGCCCGATTTCGCGAGTTCACCCTCTAGTGGAATTAATAATTTCGTACAGATTCGTGACTTGTATTTTGATCTTTCTTTTGATAAAAAAAGAGAATATCGTGTGCGTGTAGGACAAAGTAAAATTCCATACGGATTTGAGAATATGCAGTCAAGTTCACAGCGTTTAACTTTAGACCGTGCCGATGGAATCAACTCTTCTATTTTAAACGAACGTGATTTAGGAATATTCTTTTATTGGGCTCCAGCTGAAATCAGACAGCGTTTTGAAATGCTGGTTAGAGATGGTTACAAAGGTTCTGGAGATTTTGGTGTTTTTGCTTTAGGTGTTTACAATGGTCAAATCGCAAATAAATTAGATGGGAACAGAGACTTAAATGTGGTGGCTAGAGTAACCTATCCTTTTGTTATTGGAAGCCAAATTATAGAACCTGGAATTCAGGCTTACACTGGTAAATGGGCTTTTACAGGAGAAGTTTCGCCTGGGGTTACGGTTAACGATCCTCAATATGTAAAAGATCAGCGCGTTGGAGCGACTTTCGTTTTATATCCAAGACCATTCGGAATCCAAACCGAATACAACATTGGTACTGGGCCTCGTTACAATACCATTACCAATTCAATAGACCAAACCGATTTGAACGGAGGTTATGTTTTGTTAAACTATAAATGGGATATTAAAAAACAGCATATTTATCCTTTCGCCAAATTTCAATATTATGACGGAGGAAAAAAATACGAAAAAGATGCTAGAAGTTATGTAGTAAGAGATTTTGAATTTGGTGTAGAATGGCAGCCAATTAAAGCCTTAGAACTAACTGCAGAATATGTAGTAGCAGACCGAACTTTTGAAGACAGCGCCTTGCCAGTAAACCGACAGCAAGGAAATGTTCTTAGAATGCAGGTACAGTTTAATTTCTAAAATCAGTACGCAGAAAACAGATTCGCTTTCGCGAAGACGCGGATAAAAACTGATTTTTTATTTGAGAAAAAATTCAAGCCTCCAGCTTTAACTGGAGGTTTTTTTATTGTAGTAATAAGGCTTTAGCCAAATTAGTTTGTTGCAATTATGCTGTTTTGTCTTCAAAAACCTTAAATAAAGAATCCCAGTCAATATTGTTTTCAAATTGAGACAATCCTTGAAACGATTTTACTTTTGATAAATCTTCAATGCTAAAGTCGTCCTGCATGGCATAAGGTACAAGATTTTCTTCCTGAAGTTTTATGGCCAAATATTCCTGTTCATATTGACCAGGTGTTGGAATAAAAAAAGCTTTCTTGCCCAGCTTTGCCAAATCCATTACAGTCGTATAACCAGATCGGCACAATACAAATTCACTTTCATTAAAAGTCTGCTCCAACTGTTTCGAGTTCATGAAATTATAATAGGTAACATTTCCAGCCTGCCATTTTTCTTGCGATTTTTCTACAATTCCCTGTACAAATACCACTTTTCCGGGATAGTTTGCTGCTTCTTTCTGTAGTTTTTCATCCAAGAAAGTACGCTGAGGTTCAGGGCCAGACAATATAATCATCAAATCATATATTTTCGGAGTATCCTTTTTCTTCATGCGGCTCAACGGGCCAATATATTTTAGATTGAGTTCATTCGATTTTAAATGACCTAAATCTCCCGTTAAGTTAACTTTTCCGTCTGTATCAGGAACCCAGCATTCATTGTATTTTTTAATAATATGCTGGTGACATTTACTCGTAAACCAAGTCGTATTTCCTGTCATTACATTCAATTGATGCGTCATAAAAACCGAAGGCACTTTTTTACTGAAAACCCCCAATCTGTTATCTGAGATTATTCCGTCAATGCCATGTTTTTTGATCCAATGATTTACCATTTTTTTCTCATCCAAAATGGCAGTAATCATTTTCGGAAGATTCTTAATCAGTTTCCATTTAAAGTTTTTACCATTCTTTGCATATTCAATATGATAAGAAGGCAATTCTAAAGTTTGTATATAAGGAAATTCTTTTCGTAATAGAGCCAGCGCAACACCATCTGAGGCGATAATCGGAATGTAATTATTCTCTTGAAGCGCTTTGATAATTGGAATGCAGCGAGTGGCATGCCCAAGTCCCCAATTTAATGGAGCTACTAAAATAGTTTTATTCGCAGAATAATCTATGCTCATTTTTAACACGTTTTAAAAACGAAGATAGACAAATATGTTTTCTGTGTTATTTCGAGGGTATTACTAAATTATTAATTTAAGGTTCTAAGTTTTGGAGTTGCTAAGCTACTAAGATGCTAAGTCTCTAAGCTCAAAGATTTTCTATTTAAAAAAGAAAGCCGAACTATAAGTTCGGCTTAATCTTAGAATCTCAGCGTCTTAGCATCTTAGAAACTTAATCTTGAATATAGGTTTTATTTCCATTTTTGTTAATATAATATTTACCGCCTCTTGGTCCAGTATATACTTTTTTACCATTGTATTCGCCAGTTACTTTGTCTGGAACAGATGGTGCTTTTTCGTTAGTTTCTTTTAAAGTTTTTGTGGCCGATTTTTTAGCAGCAGTTGCATCTTTCTTTGCGGCGTCAGCTTTTGCGGTCGATTTCTTTGCGTCGGCTTTGGCTTTGTCGGCAGAGCTTTTTGCTTTGTCGGCAGTAGTTTTTGCTTTATCAGATTCTACAGTAGCTTTTTTTGCATCGGCTTTAGCTTTTGCAGCTTCTTTATCAGCGGTTTTTTTTGCAGCGTCAGCAGATTCTTTCTTGGCTTTTGTTGAAGCAGCTTTTGCATCATCAGCGGCCTTTTTCGATTTTGTGGCTTCTTTTTTTGCGTCAGCCGAAGCTTTGTCCGCACTTGCTTTGGCTTTTTTTGCCGAAGTTTCTGTTTTACTTTTTGTAGTCTTTGCAGTTGTTTCCTGAGCATAAAAATTAGAAGAGAAAGCAACCATTAAACAGAGCAATACTAATTTTTTCATAAGGCTAAAAGTTTAAATTTCAATTAAAATTAAACAATTTATTGTCATCTTTTTCGTGTTACATTAAAAATATGCACGAAGCTGTATATTTCCTGTATGTATCGTATTTCCGGTTTCACTTTTTCTTCCTTGATAATTTAAATTAACATCCAAAAAAGATGTAATGTTCTTTTGCAGAAGCAGTTTCCAAACCAAATTTGATCCCGCTTGAAGTCCTTCTAGCATCTGAAAACCTACTGATGAAAATTCATTTCCGTTAAATTTATTTTTATAAAAAGAGAATTCTCCATTAACCGTAACTTTCTTTTCGCCTGCATAAGAAAAGGAAGTTCCAAGTCTATTTTGGTCTAAAGTTTCCAGATTTCCAATTTGATTTTTCTTGTTTTGAAGTTCATAAAAGAAATCCAATTTGGTGTTTTTAGAAAATAAATAACTGATTTTTGGTGCCAGCTGCCAGCCTTGAATATCATAATTTTTCTCTGTAAAATCTTTAGAAACCAAATCGGTTTTAATGGTTTTGGTAAAGAGATTAAACAGCCAGCTTTTTTGGTACAAATGGGTGTATTGAATTTGATGCGAATAATTCTGTACGTTTTGCGAACCAATAGAAAGCAGACTTTTTCCTTTATTTACCAAATAGGAATAGGTTACAGAATGTTTTTGTTTGCCTCGATTGTAAAACAAACTGTTTCTAAAACTGGAATTCAAGCCTAAAATATTTTCTTCTGAGGAATCAAACGGATTGAGTTCTAATTTTTCGCCTTCGCTTTTAACCTTTCGATCCATTATAAAAGAGGTCTGGTTATAGAAATAAGACAGCAGTTTTTTGAAGCCTTTTTCATTCTGCCATTGCAGCGGATTCAAGGTTAAAGACTGCGAAAACTTATTTTGGTTGGTTTTTATATAAACCTGATTCGGTAAAAAGACTCTAACATATCTCGCCTGATCTTGGTAGACTGCAACTTCAAATTCTTCCAATTCCTGAATTCCGTTCCCGTTATAATCGTTCCAAGTGTAAACTCCTTGACCAGTTGGAACTTCTACGTATGTAAATTCTTGTTGGGCAATAGTTCCAGAACTCGTTTCGTAAGCTGTTCCAATTTGCATGAACTGATTAAAAAAACGATCGTTATACAGAATTCTCGAATTTAAAGAAGGTTCGTTCTGTCTCGATTTGTCTGTAAAATCTAAGTTTCGATAACTTGCATAAACTGCTAAATCGGTCTTTTTGGTCTGAATTAATTTCGACTTTAAATAATACGTCTGCGAATTGTTTACATGTTGCAATAATCCGTTTTGCAAACTATCGTTGCGTCTTTGCAGAAAACCAACTTCAACGAAAACTTTGGTGCTGTCGCCACGTCCCGTAAATACGCCATATTCTGTAAATCTTTGGCTTAAAGCCGAAAACTGATTGGTCACTTTGTCTTTTTCCTGATTGTTTTCTAGTTGCATAGTGCCACCAATCCAGTTTTTACCAAAATGATATTTGGTTCTGGTCTGGTTTCTAATAAATTTTGAAGTCGAAGCTGTAGCATCAGAATTCAGGAAACTTCCGTTGTTTTCTATCGTCCAATTTTTCAATTTGAACAAAGCATTTGTGGTATGTCGAATGCCTGTGTAGCTTTCGCTAAAATCTAATTTTTCAAATTGATACGTTAGCAAACCGATATTTGAAGTCTTATTTTTAGAAAATAAATCAAAATTTAATCCCGTAACCAAAAGGCTCTGATTGCCATAAAGTGTTCCAGTTAAATTCCAATCGCGATTAAACTCAATATTGTATAAACGTTCAACCGATTTAAAATTCTGCTGCACGTATTGATAATTTGCGAAAGCGTCTAAACTCCAGTCTCTAGAAAAAAGACGTTTTTTAAGATTGGTTTTAAAAGCCACTCCTTCATTATTAGCATCATCAATTGTAGAAAATAAATTCTGGTCATTATTACTAACCGCTAATTCAAAATCAACCAACGTTTTTTCATCAGGATTGTATTTTCCTAAAAAAGTAGCCACCTGAAGTTTCATTGGCGCGACAAGCTGTACAATTGGCTCATAATTTCCTTGCAGAATTCCGTTAACAGGTTCCACATATTGATAAATTCGTTCAACAGAATTATTATTTTGAATAATATAATTTCCAGCATTTGCACCAACTTGACTAAATCTTACATTGTACAAAACATCGGCAGAATTATTCGAATATTCATAAACTTCAACAGAATTGACGAGTATTTTTCGATACAAAATTTTATTTTCGGCATAAGTATCTTCGTAAGCAGAAGGCGCTTTCATTAAATTGATGTCATCACCCGCCTGACTTAATATCTGAACTTGTTCTGAAGAAAGATTTTGCTGCAAAGGCTGATTTTTCATATCATTTTCAGAATATAAATAACCGCCAAAACTCCAGTTTTTGTTTTCGTGAGTCGCGCCTGCGTAGGTAACTAATCGGTTATAATTTCGTTCCGAATATTGATATTCCACATTAATACGCATTTCTGAAGTAATGGTAAAAAGTGAAGTAAAGACAATTTCTCCTGCATTGTAATCAATCACATAATCGTTGTTTTCGCCTCTTTTTAATAAAACCCCGTTTACATAAACGCGTTCTGAACCCGAAATAACGAGAACATACAATTCGCCATTCTGGCCTTTTAGTTTATACGGACCTTGATTTCCTTCCTGACCCGTAAAAGTGCTTTTGGCATATTGCCCTTTTACAAAAGCGACCGAAGCAAAAACATTGGTCTTGCTTTTTCCGGTATCAAAATCAAAGTTGGAAGACAGTCCCTGAACCTTTTTATTAAAACCCAAAAATTGAGTTTTTCTGTTTTCTAAAAATACATCGCCGGCGCGAATGTTCCAATCATCACTAAAAAGTTCGATGAAAATATTGTCAAACTGATCAAGTTTTTGCGAATAACCGCCATCTTGCAACGGAATATTATTGTCTTGCAACGAAGCTCTCAAACTTACCTTGTCTGAAAGTTTTCCTGTAATCTGCAAATCTAAATTGGAGTTTAAAACCGTACTTTGATTATTACCAACCGTAATGCCTCGAGTAATGCTTCCAGAAGTTTCCAGGCCGTCAAAAGGAGTTACTTTTTTGGCGTTTGAATTGTTGTCTATTCGGTAAAGTTTTTCTGTTCCAACATCGCCACTTACAATTTGTTCCGATTTGTAAAGACTGTATTCTTTGGTTAAGAGCTCGGGATAATTAAGATAATTGACAATTAAAGTATCTGAAACCGATTGGAAATTTTCATTTAAAAGCAAATATCCTTTTTGAAAATCGACTTTATAAGATGTCGAATCGATCGGTTGGTTTTTTGTGTTTAGAATTTGAAAAAATCCAGAATTTATAGAGACTTTTTCCAGACGAATAGTGTCTTTTGAAACGATTACTTTTTTGGTTTTGTACAGTGATTCAGTTTCCTGAGCCTGAAGCGCAGAAAACCAGAAGAAAACCGTCAAAAACAGTAATTTTTTCAACATAAATACTTTAACTCTAAAAAGTCAAAAGTAGTATTTATAATTGGGAATTGTGGTTTGTCCAACTTTAGTTTTAAGTTCTTAAATAACTCTAATTTGTGACCTATTAGCGAAGAAACAGTATGAAGATTAACAATACTAAAATTAAAATTATCATCACAGTTACCGAATTTGGGTTTGCAAAGTTTGTAGTCCATCCAAATTCTTTAATTTTTTTGGGAGGAAAGAGCCTTGGATCCTCTGGATTATAATAAAACATTCCCCAAACCCAATTCTCAGGATCATTATGCCATCTGTTTTTTGTTTCTTCACTTGGTTCGTTAGTGTTTTTCATAATTTTTTGTATTAGTTGGCTATTATAAAGTTAATTGATTTTCATTTAGAAATAATCTTTTTAGCTTTGTTAGTGATATGACAAATTTAAATTATGGATACTGGCAAAGAACTTTTATTCTTTTTTAGTGCTTTAGGAGTTTTCAACGGAATTATTCTGGGCGTGTATTTCTTCTTTTTTACTAAGAAAAAATACCTGACGAATTATTTTCTGGGGGCGCTTTTGTTTGCTCTGAGTATTCGTATCGGAAAATCTGTGTTTGTTTATTTTCATCCCGAACTTCCAAAAATGTATCTTCAGTTTGGACTTACGGCTTGTTTTTTTATCGGACCATTTTTGTATTATTTCATCAAATCGGCAGTTGAAGAAGTGCAGATAATGCCCAAATCATGGAAATTTATTTTGGCATTTTGGGCAACTTTAATTGTTGCTGTAGGTATTTTATATCCGTACGAAGCATATCCAAAACTTTGGGGAGGTTATTTAATAAGAATCATTTATTTTCAATGGTTTGTTTATATCGTTTCTGCTGGTTTTGAACTTCGTGGAGTTTTGAAAAAAATCCTGAGTCGAAAAGAAAAAACAACTCCAGCCGAAATGTGGTTTGGAATGTTGTTTTTAGGTAATTTTCTCTTGTTTCTATTTTATTTTCTATCCATCATGGGAGCGTCAGGAGCTACCTATATAAGTGGCGCGGTTGTTTTTTCGTTTATTTTATACTTGGGAATTTCTATTCTTTTGTACCGAAAAAAAACAGACGATTTGTTTTTATTGAATGGAAAGATTTCGAATAAAAAAATAGAATCAGCAGATGCAAGAATGTGGTCAGATAAATTGGAGAACGCCATGTTTGAAAAAAGTTTGTATAAAAATCCGAACTTAACGCTTCAAGATTTATCTCAGGAAATTAATATCTCAAGCCATCAATTATCACAGTTTCTGAATAATAATCTAGGAAAGAATTTTACCAGTTATGTAAACGAATTTCGAATTAACGAAGCGTGTAAAATTATCACTTCTTCCGATAAATTGACATTAGAATCTGTGGGTTACGATGTCGGATTTAATTCCAAATCAACCTTTTTCGCAGCATTCAAAAAACACACTGGAACGACCCCGCTTAATTATCAGCTTCAGGCTTTACAATCCTAATTGGGTATCGATTTATAAATTCGTACTCCTGATTTCGCTTTTTGCAATCTCATTTATTGATTTTCAGATGACTTTTGTTTCAAATAAAAGTCAAACTGCTAATGTCAAAATTTATGAGATTTCTAAAATTGGTTACCCTTAATGTTTTTCTTCTGATTTTTTCATCAATAGAAATAAAAGCGCAACGCTTCAAAAATGTTAAAGACAAAAGTTATTATAGCGATGATGTAATCCTTGGAAAAAAAACATTAAAGTCTGCTCAAGATACTGTAATTATTAAAGACAAAGAGAAAGAGCACAATGAGCTAAATGAAGTGGTTATAAAGAGCCAAGTTTCATTATTAAAATACGGAGCCAACGGTAATATTGATGTCAATGTAAACGGAACTGTTCTGGCAACAAGCAGTTCGGTAAATGAATTGTTAGGAAGAGTGCCCAATGTTGTAGTTGCAGATGGAGAAATTAGCGTTGTCGGAAAAGGAGAAGCTATAATTTATCTCAACGGAGTTTTGATTAATTATGAACGTTTTGCTGCAATTCCTGTTTCGCAAATTCAAAAGATAGAAGTTATTTCTAATCCTTCTGCAAGATATGATGCCGAAGGAAAAGCGGTTATCAATATTATAACCAAAAAAAATATAGAAAGCGGTGTAATGGGAACTGTCAATCAGCATATAACCGTTTCTAAATTTGGTGGAACCATTTATAATACGCTTGTTGATTTTAATTATTCTAAAGGAAAGTTCTCGTTTGTAACCAATTACGGTTTGCAGTTAGGAAGAAATCGCGAGTTGTTGTACACCACAAGAACACGCCCAGATCCTGATGATTTTATGAAATCTGAATTGACAACCGATTGGAAAAGAAGATTTAACAATTATTCTAATTTCGGATTCGGACTTCAGTATAGTTTTTCTCCAAGCAATTATATTTCATTGGCTTACAGTGGAAATGTAAATGATTTGGGCGGAATTACAGAAAGCAGAAATTCGATAACCAATAATTTTGGAAATAGTTTTTATGCCACAGACGTTGACCGAAATGATGTCTTGCTAAATCAGTTTGTTAATTTGAATTATAACTGGACAACGGCTAAAGGTTCGACATTATTTATAGGATCACAATTTTCAAATTACAATCAAACTATAAGAGATTTTATTGACGAAAATAGTCTGATTGAGGAAACAGATTCCGAACGATTTTTAAAGAATAATGTGGGTAGCCGGATTAATATAATTGCAGTTCAAGCCGATTATTCTAAGAAAATAAATGAAAAAACAAAACTCGAAATAGGAGCGAAGTTTAGCCACGCGACAATAAATTCTGGAACAGATTTCTTGATTTCTGATGATGAGATTAATTTTGAGCTGGATGACGAACTTTCAAGCGATTTTGAATACAACGAAAAAATTGCTGCTGCGTACTTTAATTATATCGGGACATTGAACGAAAAGATTCATTTTTCGCTTGGCGTAAGAGGCGAAAAAACAAGTTATGATTTATTTACAAATGCCAATGGAATTCAGAAATTTGATAAATCGTACGGCAATTTTTTCCCCAATGCACTTTTAAACTTTAATCTTTCAGAAGATTGGAAAGGACATTTCTCTTATGTTTCCAGAATTACAAGACCTCGATATCAGGCACTAAATCCGTATGTTATTTATCAGGATCCGTTTACGACCATAGAAGGAAATCCTAATTTGCTGCCAGAAAAAATTCATGCTTTTGAAATTGGTGCGATGTATAAAAAATTTGATTTTAAAATAGGATATACCTATAAAACAGATCCTATTTCTGGTGCGGCTTTGAGAGGTGACACGCCAAATAGTTATATTTTAAGATCGTTGAATTTAGAAAAAGAACATACTTTTTTTACTTCACTCTCAAAATCCTTTACAGCCAAATGGTGGAATTCGACAAATACTGTAAGTATGAATTTGACTAAAGCTATTGATAATTTTTATGAATACGAATTAGGTCCAATCACACCGCAACTCTATCTTTATTCGAATAATACATTTACGATTCCAAATGTTTTCAAGATTCAATTATTGGCTTGGTATTTAGGTAATAAAAGTTATGGATTACGAACAGATAATAGCCGTTCGACGGTGACATTAGGTGTTGAAAGAAACTTTTTTAAAGATGCGCTAAAATTGAATTTTACAGCAAACGACATCTTTCACGATTTTATGGTTTCAGGCGATTACGAAGTCGGTCAAACCGAGATTTACTACCATCGAACTTACACCACAAATTACTTTAAATTAATAGCCACATATAATTTCGGGAATTCAGAAAAGGCAACTTATAAAAAGGCTGAAATTGAGCAGACGGAGAATAATAGGGCGAGGTAAATTACCTGATGTATTGTGATAATATAAGTAAAACAAGTATTATTATTACTGCAAAAAAAACAGAATGCGGGTTGGCAAAATTAATCGTCCATCCCATTTGTTTGATTCTTTTTGGAGGAAACAGTCTTTCGTCTTTTGGATTAAAATAGAAAATTCCCAAACCCAATTACTCGGATCATTGTGCCAATTGTTTTTTGTTTCTTCGGAAGTTTCGTGGTTAGTCATAAATTAAAATTACTAATTTTCTCTCACATATTCACTGTAAAAATTATCACTTTGCATTAACTCTTCATGATTACCAGATTTAAAAATTGTATTATTTTCTAAAATATAAATAGTATCAGCAATATTTCTTAACTTATTTAAACGATGTGAAATGAAAAATACAGCACAATCTTCTTTTATTTTTTGAAGTAATTTAATGGTGAAGTTTTCGGTGTTACGATCCATTGCTGATGTCGCTTCATCCATAATCAAAAATTGAGGTTTTTTATACAAAGCTCTTGCTAATGCAATAATTTGCTTTTGTCCGTCGCTGAGATTTATCCCTTCTTCACCAACAATGGTTGCTAATCCTTGAGGTAATTTATTAAAAAAAGATTCAAAGCCGTATTCTTGAATAAATTTCATTAAGTTTTCTGGTAAATCCTCAACACCTAATAAAATATTGTCAAGTACATTTCCGTTGAAAATTGTTATTTCCTGAGGAATTACGGATAATAAATTTCTGTAACTTTTGAGTCCAATTTCTTGAAGTTTAAGCTTGTTGTTTACTATAATATTTCCATTTTCGAATTGATAAAAGCGTTGTATTATTTGCCCAATTGTACTTTTTCCGCCACCGCTTTCTCCAACTAATGCTGTAATTTTTCCTTTTTCAATTTCTATATTGATATCGTGAAATAAAACACTTCGACCAGCAAATCTAAAAGAGAGATTTTGAATGGATATTTTATTTATTTCGGAAATCTCCAAACCTTCTTCATTTTCTTTTTCAATAGATGCAAATTCATACATTCTACTAAAAGCAATTTTAGCTTCGTTTATTGGAATTGAAATTAATGCGAGATTAGCAATTGAAGGCAATAAAGATCCAGATATTCCTAAAATCGCCATTAATTCGCCAATTTTAATCTGCTTGTTAAAAACCAAAATTGAAGTGTAGATTAAGATTCCTATAGAAAAGGCGACACTTGCTAAACTGGATTGCCAGGATAATGTGATATTGACTTTTCCCAGATTAAATACTTTTTCTTGAAAATTTGAAAATATATGTTCGTTTAATTTCGTGAAAATATCTTGTTTATTGTCATTTTTTATAGTCGAAATTCCCTGAATGCTATTAATGTAGTTGCTTTCGTTAACTGCATTACTTTGCATAATTTCTGTTTGTGATTTGATTATTTTTTTATTATTACTGTAAATTATAAAAAAATAAATCGGTAAACTTAGTAAAGAAATTAAGCCTAGTTTCCAAGAATAAACTAATAAGAAAACTAACGATATAATTGCGACTAATATATCAATTACTAAAGTGCTTGTAAGCATTCTAATTACGCTTTGCACACGTTGAGCATCATTTAATCTCGCAATAAGTTCTCCTGTTTTTCTTGTGTCAAAAAAAGATTTTGGAAGATGCAGCAATGAAGAGAAAAAGGAATTATTTATTCGGTTATTAAAATCTTTAGACTGTTGTAATAAAAAGTATTGTCTTAAAATACTCAGTCCAATTCTTGCAAGAAGTAATAAGGCTAATAAAGAGATTCCGGAGATTAGTTTATTAATATTATGCGAAGGTAAAATATCATCGATCAGTTTTTGAGAAAATAATGCCATCGACATTCCTAAACCGGCAATAAAAACACCAAGTAAAATAGAAATCCAAATAAGTTTATAATCCTCTTTTAAGATTTCCAGAAACCACTTCCGCTGTGCATTTTTTTCTAGTTTTTCTGTTACAAAGTGTTCGTTTGGTTCGAGAGTTAAACATGTTTTCGAAGCCCATATTTTTTCTAAATCCTGTACGGATAAAGTATAAATGCCTTTTGCAGGATCGCCAATCAGGAAACTTTTGTCATCATTATATTTATAACAAACAATATAATGCTGTAATTGATTTTCGATTAGAACATGTAAAATAACAGGTTGTTTGTAATTAATAAGAGCTTTAATATCCGCTTCAAAACCTTCTGAATTAAACCCAAGCTGACCTGCTGCCTGATACAAACCCAACATTGTTGTGCCTAGTTTGTTTGTGCCGCTTATCTCCCTAAGTTTTTCGATAGAATTATTTCCGTTGTATAATTTTATCATTGATAATAGACAAGCTACACCACAATCTGATTGGTCTAATTGTAAAGTATGTGTTTTTTGTATGTGTTTTAAATTCATTACAACTTTATTTTGCATTCATTTTTTTGATTAAACTCTCAACCTTAATTTGCCCTTTTACTTTTTCAATTAGGTTTTGGTTCTTGTCGTAAAGAACTAAACAAGGCATTGAATTCACATCAAAAGTAGTAGCGAAAGTAACTTTGTTATCACATAAAAAATAAACGTTATCATAAGTCGTCAATTGATGTTTTTGAGCAAATTTTTTAATTAATTCTGGTTCTTCAAACGATACAAAGACTAATTGGCTTTTATTAAATCTATTTATATTGTCTTGTATCAGTTTAGCTTCTTCATTGCAAAATTCGCATTCCGTATTAAAATATATAAAAATAGTAGAAGATTCTCTCTCTAAGTTTTGATTCGTAAAAACTCCTCCTTTTATATTTTGATAATTGAATTTAGGAATCGTTTCTATATTTTTCTGAACTTCTTCTATATAATTTATTCTAGAGATTATTCGATAACTTAGAAAAAGAAAAGTACTCGCAAATAATAAAACAAGTATATTTTTGAGTGCGTTTTTCATTTCTCTTTGTTTTCTTTTAATTGGGTTGTTATAATTAATAAAATCATAGGAATAATTCCCAGAACGGTTTGAATTAAATCAGCCTTATAAAAGAAATAATTGATTGCATACCATATAATCATTAGACAGCATAACACGAAAAGTGTTTTTTTAAATTTTGACATATTAACTGTAAGTAAGAGTGAAAAACATTATTGTTGCTACCCATAAAATGAGCGCTGGAACATAACTTAAGGCTACTATTTTTAAACCATAATCTGCGTTTGTATTAGTTAATTTTCCAATTTCAAATCCTAGAAATATTATATAAGTAAGTTCAAATAAGTTAAGTGCCTGAAATGGATAAATAAACCAAGGCTCTAATCCTTTATAACCTGTAATATTTAAAGCTGATAGAGGATAAAAATTTTGAATATCTTCTAATGCATAATTGGTTTGGCCTAGGTAGAACCATAGAGTCTTAATTATTGGGATTAGCAAAAAAATAAATTCTGCTTTTATCACAATATCATGTAAGTTTTTATATTTTATCTCTTTGTTAGAAAAGTATATACCAATATAGAGTATGGCAGCAACTATTAAGGTTTTAATTAAAATACTAGCAGGAATGTAAAAATAAGTCCACCAGTGCCATTTATCTTGAAATTCAAGATAAGTGTTTAATTGATCTGAGCTTAAGCTATTGGCTAGGTAATGACGTAGTAAGCTCTTCATATTAATTACCTTTTCTGAAATTTCAGCTATTATGATAAAAGCTATAGAGAGTAATAGATACTTTGAAAAAGTATTATTCATTTTGTTAATGTTTTCTGATATTTAAAAAGCATTATTCTATAAGAATAATGCTTTTAGTAATAAGTAGATAGATTAATTGTTAGAGCGGTTATTTTTATTTTCCTTTTTAATGGCTGTAACGTAAGCTATAAAAAGTGCTACGGATGATAAAAAAGGTCCGATAGCATATTTAAAGTCAAAAAAAGTAATATTGTCGAAATTCTCTTTTTGAAATAACCAACTTAAGTTGATGCCTAAAAAGAATAAGGAAAAGACAAGCACAATGAGTAATATGTTTTTTTTAACTTTCATGATAGAGTGAGTTTGTAGATTTTTATTCTCAGTAGAGAAATAAAATTTTGCATTACTTTAATCTCTTTTTCTTTTAGTTCCTGTAATATTAACGACAAGCTGCCCCCCACTGGGCTGAAGTGTAAATGAATGCTGCAGCGCCAAATCCAGCTCCTACTACTGAAGTCGCACCCATAATTAAACCTGCAAATCCGAATGCTAGACCTACAGATGCGCCAGCACAGTTGGTTAGAAAACCTCCGCCGTTTTGGGGGTCCGCTGCTTCTTGATCAACTTTGTTGGTATAAGGGGCTCCGCCTGACAAGTTTTCCATTTGATTTAATTCTAATTTTTTCATCTTTTTAAAATTTAGAGTTTGATATTGATTAATTGTTATAATGACAAATGTAAATTGGTCAGGAAAAAACTCTTAGTCTAAAATCGGTTTTTTAAAATCTAAATTCGAATAATTGTAAAATAATTCTTATATTTATATTTGTAAAAATGTTAAATATGAATATAATTATAGGAAATAAGCTTAAAAAACTTCGTCAGGCAAAAAATATGTCACAAGAAGAAATAGCAGATTATCTAAACATTTCGCAATCAGCTTATGCTAGAATGGAAAGAGGAGTAAGTACTTCTTGGGCAACTCATTTTAATAAAATCTGTAATCTTTTTGAAATTAAACCCGAAAATCTATTAAGTAAAAATGAAGAGGAATTTTTAAATGAAGAGAAAGAATCAGATTCGATAGAAATTGTAAATCAGTTATCAGAAAAAATAATTGAGCAATATGAAGCACGCATAAAAGAATTAAAAAAAACAATTAAAGATTTAAGAAGAAATAGAGAATAAAAAAGGTTTCATCAATTAAGATGAAACCTTTTATAATGAATTGAATAATTAACGCTTAGAAAATTAATTTAGTTCCTTAGTCACAATCTGCATGGTTTCGCGGCTAACTTGTTTTAATAAAACTTCTTTGTTGGCCTCAACAGTATGTGCGGCATCTTCATTAAAGTGACGAATCGTATACAATGTTACATTTTCATTAAAGTCAACTTTGAATTTTTTCGAAAGAATAGCATTCAAATCGTTGAAATTTCCAAATTTATCTTCCACACAAACAGAGAAACTAATGGCAGAGTTCTGAATTAAGTTTACTTTGATTTTGAATTCGTGGAATAAACCGAAAATCTCACTGATGTTTTCCTCCATAATGAAAGAGAAATCAATTGATGAAAGTGAAATTAAAAGCTGTTCTCTTTTTACGATAAAACATGGATATTGCGGTTCCAAGTCAACTCCTTTAGAAACACAAGTTCCTTTTAATAACGGATTGATAAATGATTTTACGTATAATGGAATTTCTTTTTTCTGTAACGGCTGTAATGTTTTTGGGTGAATAACCGTTGCTCCGTAAAATGCTAATTCGATAGCTTCACGATATGAAATCTGGTTTAACAAACTTGCATTTTCAAAATAACGCGGATCGGCATTCATAACTCCTGGAACGTCTTTCCAGATCGTTACACTTTCAGCATTTAGGCAGTAAGCAAAAATTCCGGCAGTATAATCAGAACCTTCACGGCCAAGAGTTGTAGTGAAGTTATTTTCGTCGGCACCTAAGAATCCTTGTGTAATATTTAATTGTTTTCTAGGTACATTTTTGCTGATGTTTTGTTGCGTTGTTTCCCAATCAACCTCTGCATCTCTGTAGTTTGCATTGGTTTTGATGAAATTGCGAACGTCAAGCCATTGCGTCTGAATTCCCATGAAATTCATAAAATGACTTAAAATATTAGTCGAAATCAACTCACCAAAACTAACAACCTGATCGTAAACAAAGTTGTAATTTGGAGATTTATTATGTGCTAAGAAATATTCTAGTTCAGCAAATTGTGCATTTACAGCTGCAAAAACGGCATGATTTTCATCTTCAAACAAATCCAATAAGATCTGATTGTGGTATTTTTTGATTTCCTGAACAGAAGAATTCAATTCTGTCGATTTTTCAAAGTAATTCTTGATTACTACTTCAAGAGCATTTGTTGTTTTTCCCATAGCCGAAACTACAAGAATTACGTCTTCGTAACCTACTTTTTGTAAAACGTCGTATACGTTTTTAATTCCATCTGCATCTTTTACCGATGCTCCTCCAAATTTAAATACTCTCATTTTTAATTAATAGATTTTTAGATTTTAGATTTCAGATTCAAATCGAAACCTAGTATTTTGTTTTTTGCCACAGATTAAAATGATTTAGACAGATTTTAAAATCCTTTTAATCCTTACAGTCTGTTGCAAACTGTTTTTTTATAATTTTTCTAAGAACGAATTAACTCCTGCTTCATCCATTTGAACCACTTGCCAGTCTTCTAGAATTCTTGCGCCAGAATTCTTGTAAAAATTAACAGCTGGCGTGTTCCATGCCAAAACATTCCACTCAACTCTTCTCACATTATCTTTTTTTCCTTGCTTCATGATTTCAGCATAAAGAGCAGAACCTAAACCTGTGCCACGCATCTTTTCTTTTACAATCAAATCTTCAAGATGAATTGTCTTTCCTTTCCAGGTAGAATAGCGATAATAATACAATGCAATTCCAACAATTTCTTTCTGTTTTTCTTCGTTTTCGATTTCTGCTACAAAAACGTGAAATAATGGCTTTTCACCAAAACCGTCACGTATTAAATCTTCTTCAATAATGACAACCGCCTCAGGCTCTTTTTCGAATATAGCCAGCTCCTGAATAAGCTCTAACACCGATTTCATGTCTTCAGGATTTCCTTTTCTAATATTCATATATTCCTATTTTTAACTATTTAATATCTAAAAAAGCTTCATTTTATTGGTCGCTTTTTGCAGATTATTAGCAAATATACAATAGTAACAAACTAACAAAATAATTTTTAAATCATTCTCACAAAATAGACGATATTTGTGACTTAAAAATAAAACTATAACGATTTAGCAATGGAAGAACGCAATAAAACACTGGGAGAGTTTATTATTGAGCACCAAAAAGCATTTCAGTATTCGTCGGGAGAACTTTCCCGAATTATTAACTCGATACGTTTGGCAGCAAAGGTTGTCAATCATAAAGTTAATCAAGCAGGTTTAGTAGACATTATTGGCGCCGCAGGCGAGCAGAATGTTCAAGGAGAAGACCAGCAAAAATTAGATGTCTATGCAAACGAAGTATTTATCCAGACGTTAATAAACCGTGAGATTGTCTGTGGTATTGCTTCTGAAGAAAACGACGATTTTATTACAGTTCAGGGGAGCGACAACTGTCATAATAATAAGTACGTGATCTTAATGGATCCGCTTGACGGATCTTCAAACATTGATGTGAATGTTTCTGTCGGAACTATTTTTTCTGTTTTCAGAAGAATTACTCCAATAGGAACTCCGGTAACTAGCGAGGACTTTTTACAGCCGGGAATCAATCAAGTTGCAGCAGGCTATGTAATTTATGGAACTTCTACAATGCTGGTTTATACGACTGGACATGGGGTGAATGGTTTTACACTAAATCCTGCGATAGGTACATTTTACCTTTCGCACCCAAACATGAAATTTCCAGAAAATGGAAATATTTATTCGGTAAACGAGGGGAATTATGTTCATTTTCCGCAGGGGGTAAAAAATTACATTAAATATTGCCAGCGTGAAGAAGAAGACAGGCCGTACACTTCAAGATACATCGGAAGTTTAGTAGCCGATTTTCACCGAAATATGATTAAAGGTGGAGTTTATATTTATCCAACAAGTTCAAAAGCTCCAAAAGGAAAATTACGTTTATTGTACGAATGTAATCCGATGGCGTTTTTAGCAGAACAGGCAGGAGGAAAAGCAACAGATGGTTTTGGAAGAATTCTAGAAATCCAGCCAACTGAACTGCACCAAAGAGTTCCTTTTTTCTGCGGAAGCTATAATATGGTAGAAAAAGCAGAGGAATTTATGGCGGCTGAGTGAGTGATCAGTTTTTAGTTTTCAGTCACAGTCGCAGTTTTCAGTCTGGACTATAAATAGCAAACCCGACAGGTTTTTTAAAACCTGTCGGGTTTTTGTTTTTTAATTTTCATTATCAGTCAAGTTTCAGCATAAAAACTGAACACTGAATTTTATTTATGCATGTGCTGCATTTCATAGATAAAAGTATCTGCATCCACTTTTTTGTCAACCAATGACAATGCTTTTGCAATAATGTAATCTACGTTGCTTGGTGTGAATCCTAGCGCAACACTTATTTTTTTCAATAATACTTCTTGTTTATCTTCAAGATGATGATCAACATGAACCATTCTTGTTAAATCATATAAACGCTCTAAACGTTGAACATATGAATAAGGTGGATTGATAGGATATTTTAATGGATCGCTAAGAATTTCTTCGTATTCCGATTCTGTAATTTCTAAACGAGAAGCAAGTTTGTCCAAAAAGGCTTTTTCCTCTGGATATACAACTCCATCTGCTAATGCTACACGAACGATAGCAGAAAAGTGTCCTTTGTTTCTTTGCTTGAATTCGCTATCAAATAATTCTGAAAATGACATAATTATTAAGTTTTTATATCACAAATATAAATTTTATTTTACATTAACGATTTTAAATTTCTCATAAAATTTAACTTATTTTTATTGCAGGAATTGGAAACTTGAATCTTTAATTTTGAAAATTAATCGTAAGTTTACAACCCCTAATTATTTAATTACAATATACCTATGTCACAATTTTGGATTTATTTTCAAATAGGATTAAAACACGTTTTAGATATCAATGCTTACGATCACGTTCTTTTTTTAATCGCCTTAACCGTTCCGTATCTTTTTAAAGACTGGAAAAAGATTTTTCTTCTGGTTTCTATTTTTACAATTGGTCATACTTTGGCTCTAGTGCTTTCTGTTTACGGTATCATTGCCATAAAAGTAGATGTTGTAGAATTCCTGATTCCGATTACAATTCTCGTAACCGCTCTTTATCATTTGTTTACGGCCGGAAAGACCTCAAAAAATGATGGCGTAAATCTGGTATTTTTCATAACTTTATTCTTTGGAATTATTCACGGACTAGGTTTTTCTAATTATTTCAAAACAATTTTAGGCGGTTCTGCAACCTCAAAATTGTTACCTTTGGGAGAGTTTGCCTTAGGAATAGAAGCTGCTCAGCTTGTAGTGGTTTTTGTTGTTCTGGTAATTTCATATATAGTGCAGACGGTTTTTCGTTTTTCAAAACGCGACTGGGCACTTGTAATGTCGGCTTTCATTATTGGAGTTGTAATTCCGATGATTATTGAAAGTCCAATTTGGAACAGATAAATTAAATGGAAGTAAAAAAGCTGAATAAATACGATAAAGCATATCTGCGAATTGCAAAAGAGTGGAGCCTGCTTTCTTACTGTAAACGTAAACAAGTTGGTGCAATTATCGTAAAAGACAGAATGATCATTTCTGATGGCTACAACGGAACGCCGTCTGGATTTGAAAATTGTTGTGAAGACGAAGACGGATTAACACGCTGGGATGTTTTACACGCCGAAGCAAATGCGATCCTGAAAGTAGCCAGATCAACGCAGTCTTGCGAAGGCGCAACATTGTATATTACGCTTTCGCCTTGCAAAGAATGTAGCAAATTAATACATCAGTCTGGAATAAAAAGAGTGGTGTATAAAGATGGATATCGTGATGATTCTGGAATTCAATTTTTAATAAAAGCAGGCATAGAAGTAGAACATATTCCTGTTTTAGAAGAGTAATGAAATTTAACTCAAAATATTTACCCATAGTAATAGGAGCCACTTTTGCTCTTGGAACAATTGCCGGAAGCGTTATGAATGCTCCCGCAAGCGACCAGCTTTTGGCTAAAAATTACTCAAAAACCAAGCTTAACAAACTTATTGATTTTATTAATACAGAATATGTTGATAGCGTCAATACCGATTCGATTGTAAATCTTACGGTCGATAATATTCTTTCTAAATTAGATCCCCATTCGGTTTATATTCCGCCAAGTGAACAAGCTGAGGTTGCCGAAAGCATGAAAGGTGATTTTGTCGGAATCGGAATCAATTTTTATATGTATAAAGATTCGGTTGCGATTATAAAACCAGTTGAAAATGGACCTTCGGCAAAAGCGGGAATAAAATCTGGCGATCGTATTTTATTTGCTGGAAAAACGAAATTATACGGTAGAAAACTGCCTTCAGATAGTTTGTTTTCTAAATTAAAAGGGCTTCAGGGTTCAGAAATCGAGCTGACTGTTTTTAGAAAATCAGAACAAAAGAAACTCAAGTTTAAAGTAAAAAGAGATATTATTCCAATTAAAAGCGTAGACGCGTCTTTGCTAATTGGCAACAATGTAGGTTATATCAAAATTAACCGTTTTGCAGAAACTACTTTTAATGAATTCAAAACGGGTTTAACAAGATTAAAACAAAAAGGAATCCAGTCGCTTGTAATTGATCTTCGTGATAATGGCGGTGGTTATATGGAAGAAGCTATTGCTATTGCCGATGAATTTTTGAAAGACAAACAGTTGATTGTTTTTACAAAAAGCAAAAACGGTTCTACTGAAAAGACATATGCTACAAAAGCAGGAAGTTTTGAAACTGGAAAAGTGTATGTTCTTATTAATGAAAATAGTGCTTCTGCAAGCGAAATTTTAGCAGGTGCTATTCAAGATAATGACCGCGGAACTATCGTTGGTCGTCGTTCTTTCGGAAAAGGATTAGTTCAAAGAGAAATGGATTTTAACGACGGATCAGCCGTGAGATTGACCGTGGCGCGTTATTATACGCCAACAGGAAGATCAATTCAGAAACCATATAAAAAAGGAAACGAAGAATATTTTAAAGAATCTGAATCTAGAATTGCTACTGGAGAATTTTATGCAAAAGACAGCATAAAAGTGGCAGATTCTTTAAAATTCAAAACTCCAAAGGGTAAAATAGTTTACGGCGGTGGCGGAATTGTTCCAGATGTTTTTGTGCCTTTAGAAGCAGAGCACGGGAATGAAAATGTTGCTTATTTGCTGCAAACAGGAATTGTGGGGCATTTTGTTTTTGAAGAATTAGATAAAAACAGAAATGCTTTTGCAGGGGATAGTTTTGCTGATTTTTTAGCTAAAATGAAAAGCTCAGACCTATATTTCAAAAAATTTAAGAATTATATCTTGATGACGGGTCTGGATTTGAAAATGGATAAAACAAAAGCACTTGTCAACCGTCATATTACGGCTGAATTTGCTCGACAGCTTTATGGAGAATTGTACTATTATGATGTAATCTTAAAAGAAGACGCCATGATAAAAACAATTCTGACTCCGAAGAAATAACTTCAATCTTTATATCATGAAAATAGAAACCGTTGTTAATGCAGAAATCGAACTTTTAACTGCCATTAAAAAATCGGATGTTTTGGCTTTGGATACCATCCTTCATGATGATTTATTATTCAACATGCCAGACGGACAAACCATCACTAAAGATTTTGATTTGCAGACCTATCGTTCTGGAAAGATTAAAATAGATTCTTTGGAAGGTTCTGATCAAATCGTTAACATAATTGGTGATTCGGCTGTAGTTACTGTTACAGTCGCTTTAAATGGGACTTATGATAACACTCCGATTAATGGCGTTTTCAAATACATAAGAGTTTGGAAAAAAATAGGAAAAAATCTAAAAGTTATTGCAGGAAGCTGTGTTCAGCTGGCATAAAGTTTGAAGCTGGAAAAATAATATTAACTTAAAACGTAATTAAGCAATCTGAGTGTAAATAAGAGCTTAATTTGCGGTAAAATAAATTATATGAAAAATCTAAAAAGAATAAGTTTATTATTGATTTTAATAACTTTTGTAATCTCTTGTAAAACAATGAAAAACGATCCAAATACTGCAGTTTCTGGAAAAGTAGATTCTATTGAGGCAGGAAAAGACGGTTACACAGCAAAAATTACTACAGACGCCAAAGAAGTCTATTTTGCTACTATTAGCATTGTAAATGTTGGCGGTCCTCAAAACTACAAACAATTAAAAATTGGAGATGTGGTATCTGTAAAAGGAGAAAAATGGAAAAGTGAAGACGAAAATCATATTAAAGTAACTCAAATCGTTTCAGTGAAGTAAAGATTGAATTTAATTAAAAGAGAGATTAGTTTTATTGTATGAAAAAACTTCTGATAGGTTTGATATTTTTTAGTTTTGGATGTTCTTCAAATCAGAAAGATATTAGAAGTATTGAACTTATCTGTTATAACTGGGATTTAAAATATCCTACAGAGTCTTTTAGAGGGAAATTTTATATTCAGCCAAAATTATATTCGATTATAAATTTAAATGGGGAGAATCAAACTTATGTCTGCGAATTCTCTCCAAATAAAACTGAATTTTATTTTCATTCGAAGGTTGATGCGAAATTAATAACTGATTTGGTGAAGTGTTTACCTGAAATTGATAAAAACAAAGCTCTTATAAGTTCGTATAAACAAGATGGATGTATGGAAAGTTCTCCAACGTTTAGGCTAAAAGTGGTTTGTTCTAACAACGAAGAAAAGTATTATGAATATTATTTTCAGAAAAAGAACAATATAGATTCGGTTATAAAGAAATTATATGTCGCTTTAAAAACAAATCAGATTGAGAGAAAATATGAAAAGATAAAAGACACTCTTTCTTTTGCTGAAAAAAAGAAAGCGATAATATCTTTTTCAATGCATAAAGATACGTTGGCAATGCCTTTACCAGGATTGCCAATTTATAATAAAGTGAAATTCAAATAGTAATTTTATCGAATACTATCGTGAGCGTGAGTTTGCACGCCATTATTCCATAAAGTAAGAATATCTGTTGCTACTGCAGCGCCACTTCCGGCAGCAATTGCCAATTGACTTTTCCAGCCCGCTAAAGTTCCGATTACATAAATGCCGTCAGTAACTTTATGGTCTTCATTTTTAAGCTGAATACGTTGTTTTTCTGGTAGTGCTTTTTTATGTGGTTCAATGTATTGCATTAAACCTTCAATGTCGAAAGTATTGGCAGAACCAATTCCGACTACGATATTTTTTGTTTGGTATGAATTCTTGTTGGTTACAACAGTAAATTCAGGATAACTGCCCTCAATTTTCATTACTTTTTCATTTGGAATCTGAGCAATGTGTGGGTAAGCTGTAGCTAAATCCTGTGTGCTTTCAGTTAAAAGTTCAGAACCTAATTTTCCTGGTGTAATTCCGTAAGCGTTATAAAATATTGCTTCTTGTAAAGAAGAATTTTTCTGGTGGGTAAAAATTCCGATTTTTTTATCAGTAACAAAAGTTTTGTTTTTTGCGGACCCTAAGACAAGAGCACATGACATTCCTGATACTCCTCCTCCGATAATTAAAACATCAAACATATTATCTGTTGTCATTCATTTTTTCTTCAATTCTTTTTGAAATTCTAAAAATCAAAAGAATCAAAACAGCGCAAAATGAAGCGGCGATTCCAATAAAAGCTACCATACTATCTCCTTGAAAAGGGTTCTGAAAGTCTAATAGCGTAATATTAAAAACAATTAAAGCTAGTGCCAAAAGCACTAAGATTGAAGTGAAAATTTTCATAAGGTTGTTTTGTTTTTGCCTAAAATAATAAAGTAGAACTTTAATGGGGAAAATGCCTTAAAGTTGTATTTTAGAAATTTTACGGGGTAAATTTATAAAAATAAAATTTAGACAAACAAACCTTTAACATTAGCAGCGAATAATTTAACAGCAATCGCCAAAAGTATTACTCCAAATGTCTTGCGAACTACTCCAAGTCCGTTTTCTCCCAATAGATTTTCGATTTTTTTAGAAGACTTCAAAACGATGTAAACCAAGATAATATTTAGAACAATCGCGATGATGATATTAATGGTGTGAAATTGAGATCGAAGCGATAACAAAGTCGTCATTGTTCCTGCTCCAGCAATTAGCGGGAAAGCCAAAGGAACGATAGAGGCAGATCCTGGTTCTTCGTCACGGTAGATTCTGATTCCTAAAATCATTTCTAGCGCCAAAAAGAATAAAACGAAAGATCCAGCAACGGCAAACGAGTGAACGTCGATACCAATTAAGTTTAGTAAACCTTCTCCAACAAAGAGAAAAACAATCATAATAGCTCCTGCAACGATAGAAGCTTTTTCAGATTCTATGTGTCCGACCTTAGCTCTTAAATTCACAATAATCGGAATTGAACCAACAATATCAATTACGGCAAAAAGCACCATACTAACGGTAATGATTTCTTTAAAATCGATTTCTAACATATCGCTTTGATTTTTAGGGTTTAAAAAACTGCTGCAAAAGTAGTTAATAAAGTTAGGTGTTTTTTCGTTACAGTGTATTTTTGTTATAAAAACATCTTTTATATATGTAAAATGTGATATTTGTAACAATATGATGTTTGAGTTGTTGAATTGAGGAAAAAAGCACGTTTTATTTTTGAACTTAATTTATTTGCATTCTCCATTTTGTAAGGTTCATGAAATCAAACGTTAAAAAGTATAACTTACTGAAAATCAATTACTAAATTTGTTGTAATTTAAAAAGGAGGGGTTATGAAAAAGAGGATGTTTGTTATAGTTTTCTTGTGTTTGTTGGTTTACAATAGTTCACAAGCCCAAATCTGGCAGCAAATTAAAAAAGCAGCAGAGCAAAAAGCGCAAAATAGCAGCGGAAGTGCGGATAAAAATGCAAGTATAGAAAATGCTGTTTTAAATTATGGGAAAAACAAGGTTGATCCGTCGGCGGTTCCAGATTCTTATTCTTTTAGCTGGAAATATATTATGGAAATTAAAACAGATGAAGGCAAGACTATGAATGCAAATTATTTTCTAGAACCTAATGCTTCTTATTTTGCAATGAATATTGATCAGGGAAAAGGCCAAAATATGCTGATGATTATGGACTCTAAAAATAGCATAACGGTGACCGGTTTTGGTGATGGTAAAAGTAAAATGGCAACGGCTTCAAAAATGCCTGATTATTCATCAATAGCAAAGAAAGAGGGAGAAAAGTCAAAATACACGATTAAGACATTGCCAAATAAAACTTTTTTAGGATACAATTGCAAAGGAATGCAAATGACCAATGATGAACACGATATTATCTGTTATTACACAAGTGAAGCAAAAGTGAGTTTTAGCGATATGTTTAAAAATCAAAAAGGCTGGAAAATGCCAGATGAGTTCCTTAATTATTTCAAACCCGATGAACGCACTTTGCTAATGGATATGACTATGAAAGATCTAAAAAGCAAAAAAGTAACAACGATGAAATGTGTTAGTTTAGAAAAGAGCGCTTTTACCTTTAATAAATCAGACTATAAATTCATGTAACAAGGAGTTTGTAAGTCAAGTTATTTAGACTAAGAACATATATTTGGTAGCGGTTTTTATTTCCTGAATCTTTAGTTACCTTTGCAAAATGTTTCAATTAGGAAAAACCATAGTATCAGAGGATATCCTCGAAAAAGAATTTGTGTGTAATTTATCAGCGTGCAAGGGAGCTTGTTGTGTTGATGGAGATGCCGGCGCGCCCTTAAACGAAGCCGAAACAAAAATTTTAGAAGAAATTTATCCAAAAGTAAAGCCTTTTTTAAGAAAAGAAGGAATCGAAGCAATCGAAGCTCAGGGTACCTGGGTAAAAGGAGCCGATGGAGATCTCGAAACTCCGCTTATCGATAATAAAGATTGTGCTTACGTAATTTTTGACGGAAAAACGGCTCTTTGCGGAATCGAGCAAGCTTATAATCAAGGACTCGTTGATTGGAAAAAACCAGTTTCTTGTCATTTATATCCAATTCGTGTAAAAGACTTCACAGAATTTGCTGCGGTCAATTATGATAAATGGGATATTTGTGATGATGCTTGTTCGTTAGGTAAAGAATTAGAAGTTCCAGTTTACAAATTTGTAAAAGAAGCGCTTATTAGACGCTTTGGCGAAGATTGGTATTTGGAGCTAGAAAAAGTAGCCGAAGAACTTAAAAATTCATAAAAATCTACAGTTAAAATTATAGTCTTTTTGACTACATCTTTTAACTCAAAAAAATAAAGTTTTGACTCAAAAAAAACTTTTTAAAACTTTTTAAAATTTCTTGCTTTTTATTCGAAAAAGTCTATATTTTACGGGGCTTTTGAAGTGTAAAATAGCTTTTAAATCATTCATTTGCAGTAAATTAATTATTGTCTGAAAAGTTTTTCAAATTTTAGGCTTTGTTAAAAACTACGTCCGATTGTGAATAAGTTTGGCTTTTATTTTTGCCGTTAATTGACAATCTTTGTAGTGCACTGAATGTGTAAAAATTCAATAAAAAAATTAACAGAATCTGTCATGTCACAAATCGAACCAATATTACAAGAAAATAAAAATCGTTTCGTTATTTTTCCGATTAAACATCATGATATTTGGGAGTGGTATAAAAAGATGGAAGCAAGTTTTTGGACTGCAGAAGAAATCGATTTACACCAAGATTTGACAGACTGGAATAACAAATTGAATGACGACGAAAGATATTTCATTAAACATATCTTAGCATTCTTTGCTGCTTCTGACGGAATCGTAAACGAAAACTTGGCTGAGAACTTTGTAAACGAAGTTCAATATGCTGAAGCGAAGTTTTTCTATGGTTTCCAAATTATGATGGAAAACATTCATAGTGAAACGTATTCACTATTAATTGATACTTACGTAAAAGACGAAGCAGAAAAAGCAGAATTATTTAATGCTTTGGAAGTATTCTCAGCAATTGCTAAAAAAGCAGAATGGGCTTTAAAATGGATCGAGTCAGATTCATTTGCAGAAAGACTAATCGCTTTTGCTGCTGTTGAAGGAATCTTTTTCTCAGGAGCCTTCTGTTCCATTTATTGGTTGAAAAAACGTGGTTTAATGCCAGGTTTAACATTCTCTAATGAGTTGATTTCTCGTGACGAAGGCGTACATTGTGATTTTGCGGTTCACCTGCACAATCATCACTTGGTAAACAAAGTGCCAAAAGACAGAATTAAAGAAATTATTGTAGATGCCTTAGATATCGAAAGACAGTTTGTTACAGAATCTCTTCCGGTAAGTTTAATTGGTATGAACGCTGGGTTAATGACACAGTATTTAGAGTTCGTTGCCGATAGATTATTAGTAGAGTTAGGTTGCGAGCGTGTATACGGTTCGGCAAATCCATTTGATTTCATGGACATGATTTCTCTTCAAGGAAAAACTAATTTCTTTGAAAAACGTGTTGCAGAGTATCAAAAGTCAGGTGTTATGAACAATGACAGTGATGCTCAAAAAATTTCATTTGATGCAGATTTTTAGACAACAAAAAATACTTTTAGCGTCTATCTTCTAGAGACGCTAAAAAAAGATTACAGGAATATTTTAAAGGTTGAATCTCTTTCCCCAAGTCGCAGATTCAATAGCAATTTTTGACGCATTTAAATTCGAATTTCGAATTTGAAATGAGTAACTATTGAGAATTTGGTAATTCTCCAAAATTAATTTAAAAACACGCAATGTTTAAGTACTAGGGCTCGTTCTCTAGATACTTTCATTTTTTCAATAACTAATAAAGGTAAGCTTATGTATGTAGTAAAAAGAGATGGCCACAGAGAGCCCGTAATGTTTGATAAGATTACAGAAAGAATCAAAAAATTGTGTTACGGCTTAAATGAGCTTGTAGATCCAGTTAAGGTAGCGATGAGAGTTATCGAAGGATTGTATGATGGGGTTTCGACTTCTGAGTTGGATAATCTTGCAGCAGAAACGGCGGCTTCTATGACAATTGCGCATCCAGATTATGCTCAATTGGCAGCTCGTATAGCTATTTCTAATCTACATTCAAATACTAAAAAATCTTTCTCTGAAACGATGAAAGATATGTACAACTATGTGAATCCAAGAAATGGACAAGACGCTCCATTAATTGCTGACGATGTGTACAAAGTAATTCAAGAAAATGCTGCTTTTTTAGATTCTCATATTATTTATACAAGAGATTTTAATTACGACTACTTTGGTTTTAAAACTTTAGAGCGTTCTTATCTTCTTAAAATAAACGGAAAAATCGTGGAGCGTCCACAGCACATGTTAATGCGTGTTTCTGTTGGTATTCACTTAGACGATTTAAAATCGGTAATTGAAACTTACGATTTAATGTCTAAAAAGTTCTTTACGCATGCAACGCCAACGTTGTTTAATGCAGGAACTCCAAAACCTCAAATGTCTTCTTGTTTCCTTTTGGCAATGCAAGATGATAGTATTGATGGTATTTACGATACATTAAAACAAACAGCAAAAATCTCGCAATCTGCGGGAGGAATCGGACTTTCTATTCATAATGTTCGTGCAACTGGATCTTACATTCGTGGTACAAACGGAACTTCAAACGGAATTGTTCCGATGTTGAGAGTTTTCAACGATACCGCTCGTTATGTAGATCAAGGTGGTGGAAAACGTAAAGGAAGTTTTGCGATTTATATCGAAACTTGGCATGCTGATATTTTTGATTTCTTGGATTTGAAGAAAAATACAGGAAAAGAAGAAATGCGTGCGAGAGATTTATTCTTCGCGATGTGGACTTCAGATTTATTCATGAAACGTGTTCAGGAAGATTCAACTTGGACTTTAATGTGTCCTAACGAATGTCCAGGATTATATGATGTTTACGGAGATGAATTCGAAGCATTATATACCGACTACGAATTTAGAGGAAAAGGAAGAAAAACAATCCGTGCTCGTGAGTTATGGGAGAAAATCCTAGAATCTCAAATCGAGACTGGAACGCCATATATGTTGTACAAAGATGCAGCAAACCGTAAATCGAACCACAAGAATTTAGGAACTATTCGTTCTTCTAACTTGTGTACAGAGATTATGGAGTTTACTTCTAAAGATGAAATTGCAGTTTGTAACTTGGCTTCTATCTCATTGCCAATGTTCATCGAAAATGGACAATTTGATCACCAAGCACTTTATAATGTTACAAAACGTGTAACTCGTAACTTGAACAAAGTAATCGACAGAAACTATTACCCAGTTCAAGAAGCTGAAAACTCTAACATGCGTCACCGCCCAGTAGGTTTAGGTGTGCAAGGTTTAGCAGATGCTTTCATTATGTTGCGTATGCCGTTTACAAGCGATGAAGCTAAAAAATTGAACCAAGAGATTTTTGAAACTTTATACTTTGCAGCCGTAACCGCTTCTATGGAAATGGCAAAAGAAGAAGGACCATATTCAACTTTTGAAGGTTCTCCAATGTCACAAGGAGAATTCCAATACAATATGTGGGGAATGAAAGATGAAGAATTATCAGGCCGTTGGGACTGGGCTTCATTAAGACAAGAAGTGGTAGAGCATGGAGTTCGTAACTCGTTGTTAGTTGCGCCAATGCCAACTGCATCGACTTCACAGATTCTTGGAAACAACGAAGCTTTTGAACCATATACATCAAACATTTACACACGTCGTGTATTGTCTGGAGAGTTCATCGTGGTAAACAAACATTTGCTAGAAGATTTAGTAAAACTAGGTTTATGGAACGAAGATTTGAAACAAGAAATTATGCGTCATAATGGTTCTGTTCAAAACATCAATATCATTCCGCAAGACTTAAAAGATCTTTACAAAACAGTTTGGGAAATGTCGATGAAAGATATTATCGACATGTCACGTCAAAGAGGATACTTTATTGACCAGTCTCAATCTTTGAACTTGTTCATGCAGGATGCAAACTATTCTAAATTGACTTCAATGCACTTCTACGCTTGGCAGTCTGGTTTAAAAACAGGAATGTATTACTTAAGAACAAAAGCGGCTGTAGATGCGATTAAATTCACATTGAACAACGATAAAAAAGAAGAAACAGCTCCATCTTTAGTTGCAGAAACGGAAGCAATCAGTGTTGAGGATTATAAAGCAATGCTTTTAAAAGCACAAGCGGCAGATCCAGAAGATTGTGAGATGTGTGGGTCTTAATCTTTTTTAGAAGAAAGAAAATAGAGTAAAGAGGAAAGATTTATTCTTTGTAATAGAAAGCAGTTATTGTAATGATAGCTGCTTTTTTTGTTAAATTGTATTTAAACAATGTGTATGAATAAGATTTTAGGGTTAGTTTTTTTATTGTGCCTTATTTCATGTAAAGAAAAGGTGGAGCACGTGCAAACTCAAAAAGAAAATAATATAGAGGAAATTAATCAAGATGAGGTTAGAACTATAAGTTCTAGGACAACAAATTATGATACATTAATTAATCGGGTTAAAAAGCATGGTGATGTTGATGCTTATGATGAACTTTTTTATAGTTTTAAAGATTGTTGTTTTCGTGAAAGTACAGATAGTGTAATGGTGTACGCGAAAATTATGGCGGAGAATTTTAATTATGAAAGAGCTTACTATGATTATTACGATGCTATTTTAGAGAAACATGCAATAGATCATACCAATTTTCCTCAAATTGATATTAGTAAAATGGAAAAAAAGGATAAGCAAAAATTAGAAAACTGGTTTAAGTTTATGATAGAAAGAAAGCAAATTAATCAACAAACATTGGATTCTATTAAAAGATAATAGGTCAATTTTTTAATCAAAAAATTATGAATGCTAATTTACATGTCACTAATAATAAAAATGAATATTATCAATTGGCAATGCAATATTTTCAAAATATAAATCGCGCGGAATATGGAGATATTAATTATGATGACATTCTTTCAAAATCTATTTCAATTTTAATTGATCATGGTTTTATTCCTACTCCTTGTATTGAAATCAAATTAGAACTTTCTAAAGCTGAAAAAAAGATTGGTAATTATTTTCTTTATGTTGATGAAAATAAAAAATTTATAGATGAATTTCTAATAATATAGCCCGTGGTTGAAACCACAGGCTATGTTTGATTATAATTGTTTAATATTCTGAAAACAATATCCCCAAAAATTCCCCGTTCTAATTATTACCAAAGACTTTTCAAAACTCAGCACCTTAGAATCTCAGCGACTTAGCATCTTTAAAAGAATTAAACCTTTAAAAGAAACTCAAGTCTTATTGTAATAATTTCTGAACAATGAAAAAAAGCAGTCTTTGGTCCCTTCGATTAGGTTTTTCAGGAAAACAAACTTCAAAAATTGAAAAACTCGGCTTAGAAAAATTTCTAAAGCAATCCTATAAATCAAAATTTGATACAACAGTTCCAGACTTTCTGCAAGATCAGCCTAAAACCACTTTGGAGCTGAAACAAGTTCGGGAAATAATCAAGACTTCCGGTCCCGAAACCAAGAAAGAAATTCAGAAAAAAGAAAATCAAGCCACTGCCGAATTTAAAAGATGGTGGATTGCGAAAATGCGTAATGACGAATTACCGCTTCGCGAAAACATGGTTTGTTTCTGGCACAATCATTTTGTTTCGACTTCTCAAAAAGTAAAAATCAATTACTGGATTTATCAGCATAATATGATTTTGCGCGAAAATGCCTTTGGAAATTTTAAAGAATTAACCAAACAGATTCTAAAATCAAATGCCATGGTTCGGTATCTCGATAATGGAGATAATAAAAAAGGTAAAGTGAATGAAAACCTAAGCCGTGAATTACTCGAATTGTTTACAATCGGAATTGGAAATTATACCGAAGACGATATTAAAAACGGCGCAAAAGCTTTGGCCGGTTTAAATGTCGGAGATGAAGGTGCAGTTTACAGAAAAAATATAGAAGATAATAGCGATAAAATCTATTTCGGAAAAACCGGAAATTGGAAAGCGGATGATTTAGTCGATATTATTTTCGAACAGAAAAACATTCCGTATCTCATTACACGAAAAATCCTGAAATGGTTTATTTATGATAATCCGCCCGAAGATTTAGTAGTTTATTATGGCGATTATTTCCGAAAGCAAAAGTTTGAGATCGAACCTTTATTGACTAAAATCTTTACGGAAGAATTCAAAAAAGAAAATTCTGGAAATAAAATCAAAAATCCGCTGGTTTATATTTTACAGCTTTGCGACGAGTTGCAAATTGAAAATGTTGATGATGCGGCAATTATGGCGTTTATAAAACAGCAGGGAATGGATTTGTATAATCAGGTAAATGTAAAAGGTTGGGACGGCGGAAATTCTTGGCTGACTTCGCAAATTTATCTCCAACGAAATAATACAGCCGATTTATTGTGCAGTGGGAAAAGTCTAAACCGAAAGGTTTTAAAAACGATGATAAATGGAGTTGAAAAGGAAAAATCGGAATATGAAAAAACGGCTGTAAAAGTCGCTTTTGATTCTGGTGGAAATAATAAAACGATTATTTCTGAATTGTCAGACCGATTATTATTTGCCGTTAATGATTCGGAACAAAAGGATATGGAGAATCTGTTGAAATACGATTTTGATCCCAAAGATCCGCATGCTGATTTTGCTGTGGTTCGACTTTTTAATTATATCACAAAACTTCCCGAATATCAATTAATCTAAAAAGCAGTAATCATGAACAGAAGAAATTTTCTAACACTGACCGGAACTTTTACAGGCGGACTGCTGGTGCTTCCTGATTTTTTACATGCTTTTGGTTCTCAGAACAATTTGGTTGTGGGAGAGCAATGTGTCGTTTTTGTTCAGCTGAATGGCGGAAACGATGGTTTAAATACTTTTATTCCGTACGATGATCCGTTGTATTACGATTTAAGAACGAAGATTGCTTTAAATAAAGATTTGGTTGTTGGAAAGAATAAAGGAATGGCCTTTCATCCTTCGTTAAAAGATTTTGCTCAAATGCAGCAAAATGGAGATTTAACGGTAATTCAGAATGTGGGTTATCCAGAACCTATTCGTTCGCATTTTAGAAGTCAGGAAATCTGGCAGACGGCAACCGATTCTAATAAATATATAAATGAAGGCTGGCTTGGAAG
Source organism: Flavobacterium sp. CFBP9031 (assembly GCF_034044945.1). Taxonomy (NCBI): domain Bacteria; kingdom Pseudomonadati; phylum Bacteroidota; class Flavobacteriia; order Flavobacteriales; family Flavobacteriaceae; genus Flavobacterium; species Flavobacterium sp. CFBP9031. Next base: position 52,520 of record NZ_JAXCWF010000009.1, on the reverse strand, counting down.
ATTTCTGGATTTGCAATGCAACGGACATCAAGCGACGGCTGGAATCAATTTAGATTCGATTGATAATTTGGCTTTAAAAGGAGTGGAGCCGAATTTTATAACGGTAAAAGATCCAGACCGATTTAAGGTAAAATCAAAAGATGAAGATGTAACTTTATCTAAAAATCCGCATTTGGATTTTGTTCGAAAAATTGCCAATTCGGTTACCGAAGGTTCAGATGAAATCCAGAAAGCTTTAGCAAAATCAAAAACGGAAATCAGTTATCCAAAAACAGAATTATCGAAAAACTTGGAATGGATTGCTCGATTGATAAAAGGGAACTTAAATTCAAAAGTGTATTACACATCGCTTAACGGATTTGATACACACGATAATCAGCTCTCAATTCACGAAAGAAAATTGACAGATTTAAATGATTCCTTATATAGTTTTTATTATGATTTAAAACAATCGCAATTATTGCAGAATGTTACAGTCGTAGTTTTCTCCGAATTTGGAAGACGAGTAAAAGACAACGGAAGCGGAACCGATCATGGAACTGCAGCGCCAATGTTTATTATAGGAGGAAATAATAAAGGAACCATTTTAGGAAAAAACCCAAATTTAGCCGACTTAGATAATGGCGATTTGAAATACGAAATAGATTTCAGAAGTGTTTATGCTTCTTTATTAAAAGAAAAAATGAACTTCGATTATTCTAAAATTGGAATTGCAAATAAACCAATTTCAGGGTTGTTTGCATAATCGCAATCTTTGTCATTTCGACCGAAGGGAGAAATCGCACTAGAAATTCCACACAGTATATCGCCAATCTTTGTCGATTTACGAGTGTGATTTCTCCCTTCGGTCGAAATGACAATAACACTAAGTAATCTGTGTGATTAGAATCTAATTTCACAGAGATTTGCACTAATCCGTGAATTCGTGGCAAAAAAAACTTAGCATCTCAGCAACTTAAAACCTCAGAATCTCTTTTTAATATTCTCATTTTAAGCCGATATTTTTATATTATCATACAAAACCTGCTAAATTTGTTAAGAAATCCTTTTTTGTTTCATAAAATGCAATCTTTTTTTTGGTGCACTAAAAATAATTTATACATTCGCAGAGAATTTAAAACAAAACACAAACAAAATGGCAAGTAACCGTTTTTATTTTAGCAACTCTTTTTATTTCTTCTTTAGTAGAAGTGAGGATTGTGCTATGGTTATTTGAGAAAAATTTTAAGACAAATAAAACTAATATACAATCCTGATGCAAATCAGGATTTTTTTTTGACTATATGACAACGAAAATTGCAATACAAGGTATTAAAGGATCATTTCATCATCAGGTTGTAAAAGAGTATTTCTCTGAAAATGTGGATATTGATGAGTGTTTGTCTTTTGAAGAATTGATCGACAGCCTTATTGCCGGAAAATCTGATCAGGCTGTTATGGCGATTGAAAATTCGATTGCAGGGCCGATTATCCCGAATTATGCATTGATTGACAAGAATAATTTGCACATAATTGGAGAGCATTATTTAAACATTCAGCAGAATTTAATGGCTTTAAAAGGTCAGAAAATTGAAGATATTAGAGAAGTTCATTCGCACCCAATGGCACTTTTGCAGTGTATGGATTTCCTGAAACAATATCCAAATATCAAATTGGTTGAGGATAAAGATACAGCCGAAACGGCAAGAAGAATTCAGGAAAAACAATTGACTGGTATTGCAGCAATTGCAAGTGTAACGGCTTCTGAAATGTATGATTTGGATATTATTGCGTCATCGATTCAAACGATCAAAAACAATATGACCCGTTTCGTAATCATCAAAAAACAAAATTCATTTTTGCCAGAAAGCGAAATCAACAGAGCCTCTGTAAAATTTGAATTAGATCACAAAAGAGGAAGCTTAGCAGCAGTTTTAAATGTAATGAGCGACTGTAAACTGAATTTGACAAAAATACAGTCGCTTCCAAAAATTGAAACGCCTTGGAAGTATTCATTCTTCGTTGACGTAACATTCGAGAAATACGAAGATTTTGCAAAAGCTAAAGCCTTATTAAATATCATGGCAGAATATTTTAAAGTGTTGGGAGAATATAAAAATACAAAACCTTTAAGTGAGTCTTAAAGTTGGAAAGTTGATTTTAGATTGAAGATTAACGAATTAAGATTTTAGATTGTCGGGCTGAGCAAAGTCGAAGCCCACGTTCCAATTGGAAAGTCCTTCGACTTCGCTCAGGAGGACAAAAAAGAAAAAGCATATAGCTTACGGCCTAAAGCCTAAAGCATTTTTTAATAAAAAATAGAAATGATTACAACAGCAAAACGATTAGACACAGTTGAAGAATACTACTTCTCATCAAAACTAAGAGAAGTTCGTCAGTTAATGTCTGAAGGAAAATCGATCATCAATATGGGAATTGGAAGCCCTGATTTGAGTCCGTCAAAAGCAGTAATTGAAGCAGTCGCTGCCGCAATTCAAGATGAAAACGGGCATGGTTATCAAAGCTATCAGGGATTACCAGAAATGAGACAGGCGATGGCAGATTTTTATCGTGATCAGTTTGGTGTTGAAGTGAATCCGAATAATGAGATTTTACCATTAATGGGTTCGAAAGAAGGAATTATGCACATCTCGTTAGCATTTTTAAATGAAGGCGATCACGTTTTAATTCCAAATCCAGGTTATCCAACGTATACTTCGGTAACCAATTTGGTTGGAGCAGTTCCGGTTTATTATGATTTGAAAGAAGAAAACGCATGGGAACCAGATTTTGAAGCTTTAGAAAAATTAGAGCTGGAGAAAGTAAAAATTATGTGGCTGGGATATCCACACATGCCAACAGGAGCGAGAGGAAGTTTAGCGTTATTTGAAAAATTGGTTGCTTTTGCTAAAAAACACAACATATTATTAATCAACGACAATCCGTATAGTTTTGTTTTGAATGATAATCCGATGAGTTTATTGCAGGTTGAAGGAGCGAAAGAGGTGGCTTTAGAATTGAATTCACTTAGTAAAACGTTCAACATGGCCGGATGGAGAGTAGGAATGGTTTTAGGAAATCCTGAAATTATCGATGCAGTCCTAAAAGTAAAAAGCAACATGGACAGCGGAATGTTCTACGGAATTCAAAAAGGAGCAATCGCCGCTTTAAAATGTGATAAATCTTGGTTTGAAGATCAAAACAAAATTTACAGACGCCGTAGAGAATTGACGGAGAAACTAGCAGAAAAATTAAACTGCAAAGTGTATAAAGAAGGAGTTGGACTTTTCGTTTGGGCAAAACTTCCAGAAGGAATAGAATCAGCAGAGAAGTTCATTGACGAAATATTATATGAGAAACATATTTTCATTACACCGGGAACCATTTTTGGAAGCAACGGCGAAGGTTATATCAGATTCTCATTGTGTGTGAAAGAAGAAAAAGTACAGGAAGCGATAGATCGATTTTAGTATTAAGACTTTAGAATTAAGTATTAAGATTTTATCCAGATTGTCAGGCTGAGCGGAGTCGAAGCCCTTGGCAATTGGAACGCCCTTCGACTTCGCTCAGGGTGACAAATTGAAAAGTAAGATCTGGAATTTGGACCCGAGCGATAGCGAATAGACGAAGCAATTTTAAAACTTGGAATTTAAAAAAGATATGAGAGTATACGTAATAGGAATAGGGTTAATAGGCGGTTCGATGGTGCTAGAGATAAAAGGACGTTATCCTGATGCGACTATTTTAGGAATCGATAGTAACGAACAGCATTTGCAGCAAGCAATTGAGTTGGGAGTTATTGATGAAGCTGGAAGTTTTGAAGATTTGCAAAAAGCAGATTTTGTAATTGTTTCGGTTCCAGTAGATGTAGCGCTGACGGTTTTGCCTAAAGTTTTGGATTCGGTAGGAGATAAAACAATTGTTTTTGAAGTAGGATCGACTAAAAAGCCAATTTGTGAAGCAGTAGCCAATCACCCAAAAAGAAGAAATTTTATTGCAACGCACCCAATTGCCGGAACAGAGTTCTCGGGACCATCAGCAGCGATAAGAGGCTTGTTTCAAGGAAAAACAAACATTATTTGCGAAGTCGAAAAGACAGCTTTTAAATTACAAGAAAAAGCATTAAATCTTTTTACTTCAATCGGAATGAGAATTCGATATATGGATCCCATTTCACATGATAAACACATTGCCTATGTTTCGCATTTATCGCACATTAGTTCGTTTATGCTAGGAAAAACGGTAATGAATAAAGAAAAAGACGAACAGGATATTTTTGATATGGCGGGGAGTGGATTTGAAAGCACTGTTCGTTTGGCAAAAAGTTCGCCCGCAATGTGGACACCAATATTTAAACAAAATAAAGAATACGTTCTGGAAACTTTAGAAGCTTATATATCAAACCTGAGTCGGTTTAGAGATTTGCTAAAAGAAGAAGATTACAACGCCATTTTTGAAGAAATGGAAAGCACAAATAAAATAAAAGAAATACTAAACGGATTAACAACAACTAAAAAGTAAATTAGAATTAAGATGGAAAATAAGAAAGAAATGAGAAAGTGGTTAGAAGATTTCAATTTAAATCACCCACTTGTGATAGCTGGACCTTGTAGTGCAGAAACTGAAGATCAGGTTTTGAAAATCGCTCACGAATTAAAAGATTCAAAAGTTAGTGTATTCAGAGCTGGAATCTGGAAACCAAGAACTCGTCCAGGAGGATTTGAAGGTGTTGGTGAAATCGGATTAAAATGGTTGCAAAAAGCAAAAGCTGAAACTGGTTTATTAATGGGAACTGAAGTAGCAACTGCAGCGCATTGTAAACTAGCTTTAGAACACGATATCGACGTTTTATGGGTTGGTGCTCGTACAACTGCAAACCCTTTCGCAGTTCAAGAAATTGCTGATACGTTGAAAGGTACAGATAAAATTGTTTTGGTTAAAAACCCAGTAAACCCAGATTTAGCTTTATGGTTAGGTGGTGTTGAGCGTTTACACATGGCTGGAATTGAGAAATTAGGTGTTATTCACAGAGGTTTCTCTACTTACGAAAAAACAAAATACAGAAACATTCCAGAATGGCAGATTGCTATCGAATTGCAAAATAAATTCCCTGATTTGCCATTAATCATCGACCCATCTCACATTACAGGAGATCGTAAAATGATTTTTGAAGTAACTCAAGAGGCTTTAGATTTGAACTATGATGGTATGATTATCGAAACGCACTACGATCCAGATAATGCTTGGTCTGATGCTGCGCAACAAGTAACTCCAGATTCTTTGAAACAAATCATTAAAGATTTGACGATCAGAAAAACGGATGATACTACAGACGAGTACAGCCAAAAAATGACTAAGTTAAGAGCTAACATCGACGTTTTGGATGCTAACTTATTAGAATTGCTAGGAAAACGTATGAAAGTGGCTGACGAAATTGGTCAAGTGAAAAAAGATGCAAACGTTGCGATTCTTCAAAACAACCGTTGGAACGAAATCTTAGGAAAAATGATTTTGGAAGGTGAGAAAAAAGGTCTTACTGAAGAATTTGTTTTAAGAATGTTCAAAGCAATTCACCAAGAAAGTATTGGTCACCAAGAGAAAATTTTCAACGCATAATTTTCTTTCAAACCATATAAATGATATAAGTTAAATTAAGTTTTGAAAAAAACTTGTTATTGGGTTCAATTATATCACACATTTAAAATTAGATTGTTTTTTATATTAAATCTCCATTGCTTTCGGGCTTTGGAGATTTTTTTTTGAAAATAAGTAATATCTTCCCAACCTTTTATCGTTTTTTGTTCTCTATAACAATATGAACCTTAATTTTTGTATCATGAAATTAAAATTGTTTTCGTCTATGCCGCGCATTTTTCAAATGAATTTGAAGGTATTGTTTTTCTTTCTCGTTTTTACGGGCACAAAAACTTTTGCACAAAGTCCGGAGCTTACCGTTAAAGGAGAGGAAGCTGAGAAAGTAAGAATGAGTCAATTGAAAGTCAATGTGAAAATCGTTGGCAATATTGCTTACACTACAGCCGAAATGCATTTTTTTAATTCGGGAAATCGTCAAATGGAAGCAGAGCTTATTTTTCCGTTGCCTGAAAATGTTTCGGTTTCTAGATATGCGATTGATATTAATGGAAAATTGCGAGAAGCTGTTCCGGTAAATAAAAATAAAGGGAAACAAGTTTTTGAAGCCATCGAACATCGTCGTGTCGATCCAGGATTGTTGGAAAAAGTCGATGGGAACAATTTTAAAACTAGAATTTATCCGTTAATGCCAAATGGTGAACGAATTGTTGTTATTGGTTACGAAGAAGAACTTTCGGCTTCAGACAAAGATAATTTGGCGTATCAGCTTTTGAGCCGTTATCCTAAAAAGTTAGATAAATTTGAAATTAATGTTTCGGTTTTAGGTGCCGCTGCAAAACCTGTTGTGACGGGAGATTCTGAAAAAGAAATTGTTTTCTCAAAATGGAATCAATCTTTTGAAGCTTCTGAAAAGAAAGAAAACTATCAACCTGCTGAAAAATTACTTTTTAAAATTCCAATTCAGCAAGATATTCCGAGTGTTGTAATGCAGAATGCTGGTGGGCAATATTATTTCTACGGAAATGCTTTTGTCGATGGAGCTAAAATGGCAAAGAAAATTCCAAGTTCAATTGGTTTGATTTGGGACAATTCATTGAGCTGTCAAACGCGTGATTTGAAAAAAGAATTGGATTTGTTAGAAGCTTATTTTCAGAAAATAAAAAATACGAAAGTGACTTTATACTTTCTGAATTATACTTTCGAAAAACAAAAAGAATTTGTGATTTCAAATGGAAATTGGTCTGAATTAAAAGCCGTTTTAGAAAAAACAAAATATGATGGAGGAACACGTTATTCGCAGATTAGTTTTGAAAATCAGAGTGAATACTTGTTTTTCTCTGATGGATTATCATCATTGAGTGAAAATCTTCTGCCAAAAACTAAAAAACCTGTTTATACCATTACCTCTTCTGTTTCTGCAGATTTTGCCTTTTTGAATTTTTCTTCGATGAAAACGGGAGGTAATTTTATCAATTTAAATCAGATAAATGCAGAAACTGCTTTGGATAAATTGACAAATACAAATTTGAAGTTTCTAGGCATAAAAGAGAATTTAACCGTAACCGATTTATTTCCTATGGAAGGAACTTCGGTTTCAGGGAATTTTAGTTTTTCTGGTATTTCTTTGAATCCAAAAAATGAAATTACGTTGTTATTTGGCTATGATAATGAAGTTACTTTAGAAAAGAAAATTACGCTTGATGTAGCGGTTCAAAATTCTAATGACGTAAATGTTGAAAAACTTTGGGCGCAGAAAAAAATTGCCAATCTTGAATTGCAATACACTAAAAACGCAGATGAAATTGAGCTTCTTGGAAAGAAATTCGGAATTGTAACCAAAAACACATCATTGATTGTTCTCGAAAATGTTCGGGATTATATTATGTACGATATTTTGCCGCCAGCAGAATTACGTGCTGAATTTGATTTAATTAAAAAACAGGAGCATAATGCTACATTAGCACAGCAAAAAAATAATTGGGAAAGTATTGAAAGTTATTTTGCCAGTATAAACGCCTGGTGGAAAAAAGACGTCAAATACGCAGGGCAGAAAATCGCATCTAAATATAAGTACAATAGACAAGTTCCACCGCCACCTCCACCTCCAAATGGTAGAAATAGAGCTAGAAATATGGAAAGAAGAGTAGCATCTGAAACTATAAAAGGAGATCCTGATGCAGTACTGACAGTTGATGAGCCTGTTGGAAAAGGACCAGTTGAAACAGTAATTGAAGAAGATAATGCTGTATATAATACGCCTCCTCCGCCATCTGCGCCAAAAGTGGATCAGGTAAAATTTGTTTCGCCAGTTGTTGCAAAAGCAGAAGAGGTTACTGATGACGTACCAAAAATTGTTGAATTAAAAGATAAGAAAGTTGGAAGTGAGGTAATTAAGGAAGATTCAAATTCTACTAAATTAGATGAAACAGTTGTAGTAGGATTCGGAATGCAAAAAAAATCTGATGTTGTTGGTGCTCTCGAAGAAGACACTTCAAAAAATAAGGATCTTTCGCAAGATTCAAATTTCAGTAGAGCTTATTTATCTGGAGATTCAAAAAAGCCTCTAATTATAGTTGATGGTCAATTTTATGAGGGAGAATTGGCGGATTTAAAATCAGATGATATCGAAGCAGTGGATGTTTTGAAAGATGCCGCAAGAATTGCTGCTTATGGCAGCAGGGGAGTAAATGGAGTTATTATTATAACAACAAAAAAGAAGTCTTCAAATAATGGAGTCGTTCAAACAAAAAGTTGGAATCCAGATCGATTGTATTTAAAAGCATTGGCATCTGCACCAAAAGAAAAACAATACGATTTGTATTTCGAATTGAGAAAAGCTCAGGAAAGAAATCCAAGCTTTTATTTTGATGTGGCGCACTTTTTCTACAATCAGGGAGATGTTAAGAAAGCATTGCTAGTTATCAGTAATATTGCCGATTTAGGTTTAGAAAATCATCAGCTTTATAAAACATTGACTTATACTTTGAGACAATGGAAAGATTATGACGATGCCTTGTTTACTGCAAAACAAGTTGAAAAATGGAGATCTCACGAACCTCAGAGCCTAAGAGATTATGCTTTGGCGCTTGAAGATGCCGGAAAATATCAAGAAGCATTTGATGAATTGGTAAAATCGCTTGAAGTGAATTATTATGGAGAAATGAGCGGACAATACGAAGGTATTGAAGATATTGTTTTGATGGATGTTAATCGTTTAATGTCTGAGCATTCTGGTTTAAAAACGGGAAAACTAGACAAAAAATACCTTGCTAAAATGCCGGTTGATATCCGAATTATTATGAACTGGAACCAAATGGATATTGATTTAGATTTACATGTAATTGAGCCAACAAATGAAGAATGTTATTACAGCCATACTTCAACACAAATTGGAGGAAGATTTTCAAAAGATTTCACAGAAGGTTACGGCCCAGAGCAATATATCATCAGAAATGCGGTAAAAGGAAAATATCAAATCAAAACTGATTATTTTGGCGAAAGCGAATTAACCGAAAATGGCCCAGCAACAATTATGGTTGAAATTTATACCACAAAAGCGGGCAAAGTATCGCGAACTTTAAAAACAATTCAACTAGGAAAAGTAAAAGAGAATGAAACTTTAGCCGAAATAGTTTGGTAAAGTCTGCAAATTAAGGATATGTCTTTCAAATTTAAAAGGCGAAATTGCGTTGTTCCATTCTAAAAACGTAATTTTGCCTTTTATTTTTTAGGTTTTAAAGCGTAATCTAAAATCTAAAATTTACAATCTAAAATTAAAGAATGACAGGAACCGTTTATAAATCTACAGGAAGCTGGTACACCGTAAAATCTCAAAATGGAGATTTTGTGGAATGCCGTATGAAAGGGAAATTCAGAATAAAAGGTATTAAAAGTACCAATCCTATTGCTGTAGGTGATATTGTTGATTATGAGTTGGATGAAACTTCAGATGCCATTACAGGAACAATTCATACTATTCACGAAAGAAAAAACTATATCGTTCGTAAATCGGTTAACTTATCAAAACAGATTCATATTATTGCTTCTAATATCGATCAGGTTTTTTTATTGATTACAATTGATAATCCGCCAACAACGACAAGTTTTATTGATCGTTTTTTGGTTACTGCAGAAGCATACGGAATTGAAGCCATTCTTGTTTTTAATAAAATTGATACTTTAACAGATCAGACTTTAGACGATCAGCTTTATTTGCAGCATATTTATTCTGAAATTGGATATAAATGTCTTCGTATTTCTTCGACAGAAAACAAAGGCGTTGACAAGCTAAAAGAAATGATGATTGGTAAAGTAAGTATGTTTTCTGGACACTCTGGTGTTGGAAAATCAACTTTGGTTAACGCACTAGAACCAAGTCTTCATTTAAAAACTTCAGTAATTTCAGAACAAAGCAAGCAAGGGCAGCACACTACAACTTTTGCCGAAATGTATGATTTGTCTTTTGATGCTCGAATTATTGATACGCCGGGAATTAAAGGTTTCGGAATTGTTGATATGGAACCATCAGAAATTAGTGGTTATTTTCCTGAATTCTTCAAACTGAAAGATCAATGTAAGTTTAACAACTGTTTACACAAAGAAGAACCTCATTGTGCCATAAAAGCAGCTTTAGAAAAAGATGAAATTGCTTGGTCACGATATAATAGTTACCTTAAAATTCTTGAAGGCGACGAAGAGCATTACCGCACCGATACGTATGGTGAAGATCGCGCTGCTAGTGATGAAACACGTAAGTAATTGTGAATGGTAAATTGTGAATTTTGAATTTTGAATTATGGCTGATAACATAATTAAAACAAAGTCTTTTAATTTTGCACTTAGAATTATTAAACTTTTTCAATTTTTAAAAGATGATAAAAAGGAGTATGTTTTGAGTAAACAATTACTTCGCAGTGGTACGGCGATAGGTGCATTAATTAGAGAATCTGAGCAAGCAGAAAGTAAAAAAGACTTTATTCATAAACTTGCAATTGCACAAAAAGAAGCAAATGAAACAGATTATTGGCTTGAATTGCTTTTTCAATCCAATTACTTAAATGAGATTCAATTTCAATCTGTAAAGTCTGATATTGTGGAAATAAATAAAATTTTAGCTTCAATTATTATAACCTCCAAGCAAAAACTAAGCACTACATAATTCACAATTTACCATTCACAATTCACAATTTTCTATGAGAGTAGTTATCCAAAGAGTTTCCCAAGCATCAGTAGCAGTTGATTCTAAAATTGTTGCCAACATTCAAAAAGGTTTATTGGTTTTAGTCGGAATTGAAGATACCGATACACAAGAAGATATTGATTGGTTGGCTGGGAAAATAATTAAAATGAGAATTTTTGGAGACGAAAATGATGTTATGAATTGTTCGGTGCAGGATATTGACGGCGATATTATTGTTGTAAGTCAGTTTACACTTCATGCATCCACTAAGAAAGGAAACCGTCCTTCTTATATAAAAGCCTCAAAACCAGATTTTGCAATTCCGACGTACGAGAATTTTGTTCAAGCAATAGAAAAAGAGTTGGGCAAGAAAGTGCAAACAGGAATTTTTGGTGCCGATATGAAAGTCAGTCTTCTCAATGACGGGCCCGTTACCATTGTAATGGATAGCAAAAACAGAGAGTAAAAATATTATTAAACATTTGTTAAGGATTTCTGAAAATAATATATATTTGACGAAAATCCCTACTAATGAAAAACCTTTTTTTTGCGTTATTTTTATTCTTAACAACCCTTAATTCATTCGCCCAAAAGAGCAATTATCCTATTCTTTCTATTCCAGATAGTTTAAAACATAATGCCAATGCTGTTCTTCGTTTAGACCAAATGGATATTGTTATTGCTTCGCAAAGAAGTATGAATATTAAGACCCAAAGAGTGGTTTCTGTTTTAAATGAAAAGGGTCTAAATGATATTGACGCATACTGTCATTATGATAAAACAACTTCAATAAAAAATATCGAAGCTGTAGTTTATGATGCATTGGGGAATGAGATAAAAAAAATCAAAAGAAAAGATTTTAAAGATCAGAGCGCTGTAGGCGGAAGTACTCTTTTTTCTGACAATCGAGTGCTTTATTTAAATTATACACCCATTTCCTATCCTTTTACAATTGCTTATACCAGCGAAGTTGAAACTTCAAATACTGCATTTATACCAAAATGGTATTTTATTGGAGGTTATTATTTGAGCGTAGAAAAATGCGTTTTGAATGTAACTTTCCCGAAAGGATTGGGCTTTAAGAAAAAAGAGTTCCAATTTGATAACTTCAACATAACCAAAACAGCCGATACAGATACAAATCTAAGTTATACAGCAACAAATATCACGGCTCAAAAACAAGAAGATCTTAGCCCTTCTCCTTCAGATCTTTTTCCTAAAGTCATGATGGGATTAGAAAACTTTCACTTAGAAGGAGTGGACGGAAATGCTACTACTTGGGAAGCATTTGGGAAATGGTATGAAGATAAAATCTTAACCGGTACGACTGTTTTGACAGAAGATACCAAAGCAAAAATTAAAGCATTGGTTGGAGATGAAAAAGATCCTATCAAGAAAGCTAAAATCATTTACGATTATGTACAAAAAAAATCGCGATATGTAAACATTGCAATTGGCATTGGCGGTTGGAAACCTATGCTAGCCAACGATGTTGACCGTTTAGGATATGGAGATTGCAAAGCGTTGTCAAACTATACAAAAGCGCTTTTAGAGGTTGTAGATGTTCCATCTTATAATACTATTTTATATGGTGATCGTTACAAAGAAAATATTCAATCTGATTTTGTTTCGATGCAAGGGAATCATATGATTTTAGCCATTCCTAATAAAGATAATTATATCTGGTTAGAATGTACAAGTCAGGACGATCCGTTTGGATATCAAGGAATTTTTACTGACGATCGCGATGTTTTGGTTGTAAAACCTGAAGGAGGGCAAATTGTACGAACTAAAATCTACGATGATAAAGGAAACACGCAAGTAGGGAAAGGAGTTTACACAATTGATCCAACTGGAAATTTTTCTGGCACTTTAAAAATAGCCTCTCAAGGAAGTGTGTATGCTTCTAAATCTCGAGTAGAAACCATGCAGCCAAATGAAAAAGAGGAACATTATAAAGAGTATTGGGATAATATCAACAACTTGAAACTAGGTAAAATTACTTTTACAAATGATAAAGAAAATATTCGTTTTACTGAAGATGTTCAGATAAGTGCTGTAAATTATGGAGCTATTACGGGTAACAAAATGATTTTTGTAGTCGATGCTTTCAATCAATATACAGGAAACGTAAAACGGATTAGAAACCGAAAAAATCCTTTTCAAATACAACGTGGTTTTTTAGATACCGATGAAATTGAAATCAATCTTCCAGAAGGTTTCAGTATCGAATTCCTGCCTTCCAATTATGAGCTAAAAGGCAAATTTGGCGAATACAAAACCGAAATCATTAAAAAAGACAGTAATAAACTGACTTACAAAAGATCGATGTTTTTAAATAAAGGAAAATATTCGAACAAAGAATATGACGAGTATCGCCTATTTATGGAACAAGTCTCGAGAAACGATAACGCTAAAATAATATTAACCAAAAACTAACAAGTGTAACCAAAGTAAACCAAAAATTACCAATGAAAATTATTAAATTATTTAGTCTCACTGTGCTTTTATTGATCGCTTCAAAAGCGATGTCGCAGGAATTTAAATTAGGAAAAGTATCCATTGCAGAATTAGAACAAAAGACGCACCCGAAAGATTCGGCAGCGACAGCCGCTATTTTGTATAAAAAAGGAACAGCAAGAATTGAGTATGATGTTAATGATGGTTTTGTCACAGTGACAGATGTAGAAACCAGAATTAAAATTTACAAAAAAGAAGGCCTAGATTGGGCAAACCAGGATGTTTGGTTCTATAATTATTCTGGTCTAAGAGAGAAAGTGTCTTTTTCGGATGCTGTAACTTACAACATAGTTGGCGGTAAAATTGAAAAAACGAAGCTTAAAAGTGATGGCGTTTTTGAGGAAGTACTAAATAAATATAAAAGCTTAAAAAAAATAACAATGCCTAATGTAAAAGAAGGTTCTGTTATTGAATTTAAATATAGTATTAAATGTCCACAGGAAATAATAAGAGATTGGGATTTTCAAACGAGTATTCCAGTGAACTATTCTGAATTTTCAACATTCATTCCCGAATATTACACTTTCAGTCCAAGACAAAAAGGTTATTTTTTTCCTAAGGCAACAACAGCAAGGGTTGCCAAAAGTATCACTTTTAATAACAAGGAAAGATCGGGTGGACGTGTGACATCGACTAATTTTTCTACTGATTATTTAAGTTATATGGAAGATCAAGTTACGTACAAAGCGGTAGATTTTCCAGCAATGAAAGATGAGGCTTATGTTAACAATATTGATAATTATACATCGTCTGTTGCTCACGAATTATCAATGACGAAATTTCCAAATCAGGTGCTTAAAGAATATTCTGCAGATTGGGCTTCGGTTGTAAGAACAATTTATGATTATGATGATTTTGGTCCTGAGCTTAATAAAACAGGTTATTTTGAAGATGATTTGAAAAAAATACTTTCAGGAATCAATACGCCTGAAGAGAAAATCTTAGTTATTTTAAATCACGTAAAATCAAACGTAAAATGGAATAAATATTACGGTTATGGCTGTGATAATGGAGTTAAAAAAGCGTACAAAGAAAAAACGGGAAATATTGCCGATATAAATTTAATGCTTACAGCGATGCTTCGTTATTCAGGATTAACAGCAAATCCAGTTTTGGTAAGTACACGTTCAAACGGAATAGCGTTGTTTCCTAACAGAACGGCATTCAATTACGTAATTGCTGCGGTAGAAACTCCAAACGGATATGTTTTACTAGATGCGTCAGAAAAATTTACGGTTCCGAATGTTTTGCCACTTAGAGTTTTAAATTGGTCAGGAAGATTAATTAGAAAAGATGGTTCATCAGAAGAAATTAATTTAATGCCAGAGAAAACTTCTGTTGATAATGTTTTTATGAATTACAGTATCGATAGCGCTGGAAAAGTTACCGGAAAAACAAGAAGACAATACATGGATTATAACGCCATGATTACGCGTGGCAATATTGAAGGTTTAAAAGAAGAAGAATATTTAGAAAAGCTAGAAAACAAGAATAAAAAAATCGAAATCAGCGATTATTCAAAAACAAACGAAAAGGATATTCTTCTTCCTATTATAGAAAGCTATTCTTTTACAGGAAACGACTTGTGCGAAGTTATTGGAGGTAAAATTTATTTGAATCCAATGTTGTTTTTTGCGACAAATAATAATCCGTTTAAGCAGGAAAGTAGAGAATATCCAGTAGATTTTAGTTTTCCATTCACAGATAAGTACAGTATTAATATTGAAATACCAGAAGGCTTTGTGGTTGAAACATTGCCAGCCCCAGCTGCTGTAACAATGGAAGATAATTTGGGTGTTTTTAAATTTAATATAGCTGCAAATGATAATAAACTTCAGTTGTCTATTTTGCATCAAATAAATGAAGCTATCGTATCTGCTGAAAAATATGAGATGCTGAAAGAGTATTATAAAACAATGGTAGAAAAAGAAACGGAAAAAATCGTTTTGAAACGTATTTAATTATGCTGAGATTCCTTCTAATTTGTATCACCCTTTTGGGAAGTACAATAACTATTCAAGCTCAAAATTATGACTTGGGAAAAGTAACTATTGCAGAGTTAAATGAAAAAGTTCATCCTAAAGATAGTAGCGCACCCGCTGCTATCTTGTTTAAAAAAGGAAGAACTTATTTTGGCTATAATAAAGATGTTGGATTTTATGCCAACCATGTCTGCGAAGTGAAAATCAAAATTTATAAAAAAGAAGGTTTAAGCTGGGCCGACCAGAAAGTGCGTTTTTATATCGGTTATGATAAGTTAAATGAAGATCGTTTGGAATTTTCAGATGCAGTGACCTATAATTTAGAAAATGGCAACATCGTAAAAACTAAATTAAATAATCAGGGCGAGTTTAAAAACAAAATCAATCAATATTGGAAAGAAAAGACGATTACTTTGCCCAATGTAAAAGTAGGTTCTATTATTGAATATAAATATGTTTTAAGATCTGAAAATCTGGTGAAGTTTCCCGATTTTGATGTTCAGTTCAGTATTCCTGTTGACTATTTTTATTACAAAACACAGATTCCAGAATTTTATATTTACAAACCCATTTTAATTGGAGGAATTCCGTTAGAAACAGAATCTAAATTTACAGGCGCTAGTCAGAGTTTTGATAATGCTTACAGTCAGACAAGCTCATTTAATTATAAACAGATTGAAACTTTTTATAAAGGAAAAGATGTTCCGGCATTAAAAGAGGAACCTTACATTAATAATCTTGAAAATTATCGCGGAAGCATTCAGCAAGAATTAGAAAGAGTGCGTCTTCCTGATCAGCCTGTAAAAGATTACAGTTTAACTTGGGAAGGTGTGGCAAAAACTATTTTTAAAGATGACAGCTTTGGAAAACAATTAAATCAAGGCAGTTTATTTACAGATGATCTGAATAAATTATTGTCTAATGTAGAAGATAAAACGGAAAGATTAAATCTGATTTTTACGTATGTTAAAAATCGAATGAATTGGAATGAGATTAATAGCTGTTATACAGAAAAAGGAGTCGAAAAAGCTTATAAAGATCAAACTGGTAATGTCGCAGAAATCAATTTTATTCTGATAAATATGCTTCGTGCGGCTGGTATAGAAGCCAATCCTGTTTTGGTAAGTACTATACAAAATGGACTTCCAGTGTATCCAACAAGAACGGGATTCAATTATGTAATAGTTGCGGCCGAAATTGATGGTAAAAAAACTCTTTTGGATGCAAGTCATAAACTTACGGCGCCAAACATTTTACCATTAAATGTTTTAAATTGGAACGGAAGATTAATCAAAAAAGATGGCAGTTCTGAAGAAATTCAATTAGATCCAACACAACAGTCTAAAGAAATTTACAGTCTTATAGTCAAAATAAATCCTGACGGAAAAATGAATGGTCAGGCTCGAGTTCAACGAACAGATTATGATGCATACAGTTTTAGAGAAGAAAATAATACTAAAACGGAAGACGCTTATCTTGAAAAATTAGAGAATAGATTGGGAGGTTTAGAGATTTCAAATTATGCAATCGAAAATCAGAAATCAAACTTAGATCAGTCGGTCATAGAAACTTTTTCTTTTGCTTCAAGCAACCGTTCGGATATTATTGATGGGAAGATTTTTGTAAACCCTTTATTGTTTTTTACCCAAAGTAAAAATCCGTTCAATCAAGAAAAAAGGCAAATGCCTGTTTATTTTGGATATAAAAACATAGAAAAGTTTAATTTGAATATTGAAATTCCGCAGGGATATACTGTAGAATCACTTCCTAAACCATTTAGAATATCTTCAGAGGACAAGCTGATGTCTTTTATTTTAAATTTTTCGGTTTCTGAAAACAAAATTCAAATTGTGAGCCAAAAAGAAATCAACAGTAGTATTTTTGTAGCCGAGTATTACGGAATGATAAAAGAGTTTTTTCAGAAGATGATCGTAAGCCAAAATGAAAAAATAATTCTTAAAAAGATATAGAAGATGGATTTGAAAAATGCACAATTAGCTGTTGATACTTGGATAAAAGAACATGGTGTTCGCTACTTTAACGAATTGACCAATATGGCACAGCTGACAGAAGAAGTTGGCGAGGTTGCTAGAATCATTGCGCGCCGTTATGGAGAACAATCTGAAAAAGAAAGTGATAAAAACAAAGATTTAGGAGAAGAATTGGCCGATGTTGTTTTTGTTGTACTGTGTTTAGCCAATCAAACAGGAATCGATTTACAAGCATCTTTCGATAAAAAAATGGATCTAAAATCGGTTAGAGATAAAGATCGTCACAAAAACAATGATAAATTGAAATAATTGTGAAATATCATTCATAAGTTCTGAATTATGAGTTTTGAATTTTGAATTATGAATGGGGAGTGGTAAATTGCGGGGCTGAATTATGTTTCTAATCATTCCTAATTCATAATGCACAACTTACAATTAAAAAAATGAATTTAAAATTAAGCACGAATTCAATATTCACTATTGATGATTCGCAACTAAATATCACCGGTTCTAAAAGTGAAACGAACCGCTTATTGTTATTAAAAGCATTATTTCCAAATATTACTTTAGCCAATACTTCCAACTCAGACGACAGCGAAGTAATGCAGAAAGCATTGGCAGGAAATGATGAAATTGTAGATATTCATCACGCAGGAACAGCAATGCGTTTTCTTACTGCTTATTTTTCGGTTAACGAAGGTAGAGAAGTGGTTTTGACAGGTTCTAGCAGAATGCAGGAGCGTCCGATTAAAATTTTAGTGGAAGCTTTGGCACAATTGGGTGTTGAGATTTCATATGAGAAAGAAGTAGGTTATCCGCCAATTCGAATTAAAGGAAAAAAAGTTACAGATTCAAAAGTAACTTTGGCAGCCAATGTAAGCAGCCAATATATTTCGGCACTTTTATTAGTCGCTTCAAAATTAGATAATGGTCTAGAACTGACTTTAGAAGGAGAAATTACTTCGATTCCGTATATCAAAATGACTTTAGCTTTGCTAGCTGATTTAGATATTAAAACGAGTTTTGAAGGAAATGTGATTAAGGTATTCCCTAAAGAATCAGTTGAAACTAAAGAAATGGTGGTAGAGTCAGACTGGAGTTCGGCTTCTTATTTCTTTAGCCTTGTAGCTTTGTCTGATGCGGCTAAAATTACTTTAAGCAGTTATAAAGAAAACAGTCTTCAAGGAGATTCTGAATTGGTTTCTCTTTATGAGAAGATGGGGGTGAAGACTACTTTCCAAAACAACAAAATGACTTTGGAAAAAGTTTCTGGATTCAATTACGAAGATGTAAATTTTGAATTGAACAATACGCCAGATATCGCTCAAACTATCGTAGTTACTTGTTTAGGTTTAGGAATTGGATGTCATCTAACAGGACTTCATACTTTAAAAATTAAGGAAACAGACCGACTAGAAGCTTTAAGAATTGAGCTTACAAAATTAGGAGCTAATATTTCTGTTACTAATGATAGCTTGACTTTATTGCGTTCTGGCGATATTAATCATGATGTGCATATTGCAACATACAACGATCACCGCATGGCAATGGCATTTGCACCATTAGCAATAAAAGTTCCAATTATTATTGATGATGCCGAAGTAGTTTCTAAATCTTACCCAGATTTCTGGAACGATTTAAAAGCTTTAAACTTTCAAATAACAGAATTGTAAATTTTTTTGAACCATATAAGTAATAGTAAGTTCAATTAAAATTCAATAAAACATAGCCTCTGGTTTTAACGAGAGGTTTTTTTATGCGTGAATTTGATTGTACTCACAAAGTTTGTCATTTCGACGAAGGAGAAATCTCCGCAAGAAGCTCTACAAAGATTAGCTTATTGGAATGGAGTTACTTGCGGAGATTTCTGCTTCGTCAAAATGACAATAATAGGTTGAAAATGTTTTTTGTAGAAAAAAAGCATTTTTTAGCCATCTCGAAACCTCACAAAATCAAGGACTTTTGAAAATAAACGTCAAAAGACTTGACAACGCCTATCTCACAATCGTATATTTGCAACCGATTTAAAATTTTAGATAAACAAATCTAAAAGCTACACTCTAAAATCAACAATTCAAATATGAAATTATCACACTTCAATTTCAATTTACCGAAAGAACTTTTGGCTGAATTCCCAGCAGAAAATAGAGATGAATCTCGTTTAATGGTAATTGACCGTAAAAAAAACACTATCGAACATAAAATGTTTAAAGACGTGATCAACTATTTTGATGACGGAGACGTTTTAATTCTTAATAATACAAAAGTTTTCCCTGCACGTTTGTACGGAAACAAAGAAAAAACTGGAGCTAGAATTGAAGTTTTCTTATTAAGAGAATTAAATTCTGAGCAACGCCTTTGGGATGTTTTGGTTGATCCCGCTAGAAAAATCCGTATCGGAAATAAACTTTATTTTGGTGATGACGATTCGTTAGTTGCTGAAGTAATCGATAATACAACTTCTCGTGGTAGAACATTACGTTTCTTATACGATGGGTCTTACGAAGAATTCAGAAACAAATTGACAGAACTTGGAGAAACTCCAATTCCTAAATACATCAACAGAGAAGTTACTGCTGAAGATGCTGAAAGATACCAAACAATCTATGCAAAAGAAGAAGGAGCTGTAGCGGCACCAACTGCTGGTTTACACTTCTCAAAACACCTTTTGAAGAAATTAGAAATTAAAGGAGTAAATTTTGCTGAGGTAACTTTACACGTTGGTTTAGGTACTTTTAACCCAGTTGAGGTAGAAGATTTATCTAAACACAAAATGGATTCTGAGGAATTGATCATCACTCAAAAAGCGTGTGATATTGTAAACGAAGGAAAAGCAAAGAAAAAACGTATTTGCGCAGTCGGAACAACTTCTATGCGTGCAATTGAAAGTTCTGTTTCTTCTGCTAATACTTTGAATCCTTACGAAGGATGGACAAATAAATTTATTTTCCCTCCTCACGATTTTAGTATTGCAAACTGTATGATTACAAACTTTCACACACCAAAATCAACATTATTAATGATGATTTCTGCTTTCTGTGGACACGATTTAATGAAAAAAGCATACGATGAAGCGATCAAAGAAGGATACAAATTCTATTCTTACGGAGACGCGATGTTAATTCTTTAATTAGAATTTATATTATAAAGGAGACCCGACAGTTTTTTAGAAGCTGTCGGGTTTTCTGTTTTTTAATGGTTTCAAGTTTCAGGTTTCAAGCTTCAAGTTAATATACTTTGTGTCTTTTAACCGCAAAGTTCGCAAGGATTTTTATCTAAGCTAACGTTTACAAACGCAAAGTTCGCAAAGCTTTGCGTTCTTTTGCACGTGGCAAACACAAACTGAGTAAAAAAACCTTGTGACCTTTGCGTTTAAAATCGCAAAGTTCGCAAAGCTTTGCGTTCTTTTACATTCGGCAAACACAAACTGAGTAAAGAAAACCTTTGCGAACTTTGCGGTTAAAAGACACACTACCTATTAACTTGAAATCTTAAACCTGAAACAAAACAAACAAATTTTGTTATTTTAGCAGACAAAACAAAAACACAATGACTTTTCAAAATACACGCGAATTTGCACGAGAGCTAGATTCGAAAGACACATTAAACCACTATCAGGAACAATTTATTTTTCCAAAAGTAAACGACAAACGAGTAATTTATTTTACAGGAAATTCACTAGGCTTACAGCCAAAACGCACCAAAGCTTATGTTGATGAAATAATGGATGATTGGGCAAATTTGGCAGTTGAAGGTCATTTTTATGCCGAAAAACCTTGGTGGGATTATCAAGAAAGATTTGCAGAACCTTTGAGTAAAATTGTGGGTGCGCTTCCATCTGAAGTTACGGTGATGAATACTTTGACTGTAAATCTTCACTTACTGATGGTTTCTTTTTACCAGCCAAAAGGGAAGCGTTATAAAATTATATGCGAAGAAAAAGCTTTCCCGTCAGATCAATATATGTTTCAAAGTCAGGTCAATTTTCATGGTTATAAAACTGAAGATGCAATTGTAGAAATCAAACGTCGTGAAGGAGAACACAATATTCGTCTAGAAGATGTCTTAGCAAAAATTGAAGAAGTTGGAGACGAACTGGCTTTAGTTTTAATTGGTGGAGTTAATTATTATACCGGACAAGTTTTTGATATTAAAACCATCACTGCCGCCGGACAAAAAGCTGGAGCCAAAGTAGGATGGGATTTAGCACACGCGGCAGGAAATATCAAATTAGAACTTCATGATTGGAATGTAGATTTTGCTGCTTGGTGCAGTTATAAATATATGAATTCAGGCCCAGGAAATGCTTCGGGTTGTTTTGTTCACGAAAAACATCATAATTCAGACTTGCCAAGATTTGCAGGATGGTGGGGACACAACAAAGAGCGCCGTTTTAAAATGGAACCTAATTTTGATCCGGTTCACGGTGCAGATGGATGGCAGATTAGTAATCTTCCGGTTTTATCTTTAGCACCATATTTGGCTTCAGTAGAAATGTTTGCTGAGGTTGGAATGGATACTTTAATTGCAAAACGCGATCATATTACTTCTTACTTGGAATTTATTCTTCATGAAATTGATAAAGAAGTAGAAAGCACCTTCGAAATTATTACACCTTCTAACCCAGAAGAAAGAGCTTCACAATTATCTGTTTTCCTTCACGGAGAAGGAAGAGCCTTGTTTGATTATTTAATGAAAAATGGTGTCATTACAGATTGGCGCGAACCAAACGTTATTCGTCTAGCACCAGTTCCGTTATATTGCTCTTATGAAGATATGTATGATTTCGGGCAAATTCTGAAAAAAGGAATTTTAGGGAAGTAAAAAATTAATCTCGCAAAGGCGCGAAGGCGCAAAGTTTTTTTAAGCCACAGATTAAAAAGATTTTTTTCTCAATAGCCTCCAGCTTTAGCTGGAGGTATTAAAGATGAAGTTAAGAGGGCTTTAGCCAAACGAGTTCAGTTTAGCTAAAGCCTTTTCTTTTGATGACTTTTTCATCCAAGTTTTAGCTGAATGCTATTAAACTTAAAAATAAAAACTTTGCGCCTTCGCGACTTTGCGAGCATAAATCATTCAGCTTGAAAAATAAAACACAGCGAGAAACAAACATCAATCTTCAAATCTTATAAACTTTCATAAGAATTCTGTAATAAACATTATAGCAGATATTCCTTAATTTGTAATGTATAATTTTAAAAAATTACAATCATGAAAGGCTTATATATTTTATTGACCGTGATATTTTTAACTTCTTGCCAAAATCAAAGCAAAGAAGATATAAATAAAGCTAAACAAGCCAGCATTGATTCAATGAAAGTTGAGATTAACAAACAGCGTGTTATCGATTCGATGAAGACTGAAATGGCGAAATTAAACGAGGAAAAGATCGAAGCTCAAAAAGAGAAAGTTGTAGTAGTGCATCAGCAAGCCGCCGCTACAACAACAGCTGCACCAGCTAAAAAGAAAGGTTGGAGTGCAACCGCTAAAGGTGCTGTAATTGGTGCTGGAGTAGGTGCTGCAACTGGCGCAATTGTCAGTAAGAAAAAAGGAGAAGGTGCGATTATTGGAGGTTTAGCTGGAGCTGCGGTAGGAACTGGAACAGGAGCTGTTATTGACAGTAAAAACAAAAAGAAAGAATAGTTATTCTATAAATAAAAACAAACCCCAAATTAGATAATAATTTGGGGTTTTCAATTTTAAACCAACTCTGAAACGGGAATTTTAATACCAACTAATTCTGATTTACAAGAATCGAGTTGATCAAGATGACCCTTAAAGACTGACGTCGATTCAAATAAATTTTTATAATACTCAATTCCATCTAACAGATTAGATTTAAAAGAATTCAATTTTTTAAGCTGAGCCGCTGTAAGTTCTCCAGAAATAGATTGAATTTCATTTCTAAAATAGGTAATATACATTTTAAGCTCTTTTATAAACAAGTTTGGGCGCTCAGTTCTAATAACCGATTTGCCTTGATAAATATGCTGGATCATTTCTTTTAAAGAAACTTCCTGATCAAAATAAGCTAAGTTTGGCCCAGGGCAAATTACTACGCCTTGTGCCTGACCTTTTATTTTAATGTCATTTTCTAGATAAGAAGCATTGGCCAAACCAACACAAAGACAGGATTTTTCGGTGATTTTGATTTTGCTTTTCTCAAATTCATCTGAAGAAATCGAATTCTTTTTTGCTTCTAATTCTTCCAGCTTAATATCCTGATATTTTTTTGAAGCTGTGCAAATTCCGTGTGGGTCGTATTCTTTGCTTAAAGCTAAAAATTTCTTCGGACAAGAACTTCCTGCTTTGTTTTCATGAATTCGCTTTTGCTTTAAAAATTCATTTGTAGTTCCTTTCAAAGTATTAAAAGGAACTCCCAAAGGAGAAATATTGCTTAAATAAAAATCATCTTCTTTGGCATTCATTAATAAATTACGAGTTTCTTTATCGACAGATGTCGCTTCTGGAACTAATAAAAATGGCGAACCCCAGCCTACAGAATCAACGTTATATTCGTCTAATAAAAACTCATGTTCTGCTGCAGTTCCAACGCCGCCTTGAACCGTAATTTTTAATTCTAACGGATTTTCAGGAATAGGCTGATTTTTTGCCTGTAAAGCCTTAATCATTAAATCGTGGGCCGATTGTACCAATTGTTCTTTTTTCTGCTTGAATTCTTCTAAAATCGTGCCCAATAAGAGTCCGTCGGTAGCAAAGGCATGTCCGCCGCAGTTTAATCCCGATTCTATTCGATATTCTGAAACCCAAAGCCCTTTTTTGGCCAAGAAATTTCCTTGAATCATAGCCGATCTAAAATCACTTACTTTTAAGATAATTTTCTTTTTCAGTTCGTTATTTTCATTTGGAAAAAAATCTTTGAAGTTTTCGAAGTAACCAAACAATCTCGGATTCATTCCAGCAGAAAGCACTACAGAAGATTCTAGATTACTTTTGGCAAAACCTCTTAAAGCAGCATGTGCATCATTAAACTCAATTGGAAGCTGTTCATTTTTAACAAAATTATCTTTGTCCAATTTGGTCATAATGTTAACATCGATTTCTCCTGGAAAAAGATTGGTTTCGATATAATTTTGGATGTTCTCTTTAAAAGCAATTCCGTCATCCAATAAATTCTGAAATCCTTTTTTAATGTCAGAAGTATTTGGCAGCATTGACATAAAGTTTTCTAAAGCTGTTTTGCTTTCTGCCAATTCTGTTTTGAAATTTTCGAATTTCTCTTTTACAATTTTATCGATTAAATTTAAATAAGAGGTAATTCTTTCAGCGCGGTAGTCGTGAAATTTTTGAGTGATTTCTTCGTAAGGAATATTGAATTTTGTGCTGTAAAAATTACGCATCTTCTCAATCAGATCATCGTCTGCTAAAGCAACAACAGATGAAATTCCGTACTGCGCTACTCGAATAGGGCTGTCTATGGTATAAGCCAATCCCATTACTGGAATATGAAAAGTATGCAGGTTATTTTTTGTCATTTGTATTCGGATTAAAATAGGAACAAATGAAGAAAAATAAATTTTCCTAAAACCTGATAATTGTCAGGTTTGAATGGGATTGCGGATAGTGTAAAAAGATTGTCACGAATTGCATAAATTTTCTCGAATTTTTCTTTTTTTACACTGCGAATAAAAAATTAGTGCCAATTCGTGCAATTTGTGGCTGAAAAATAATATTCTAAATCAAAATCTTCTTCAATGATTCTGCAATACTTCTCCACAAAAGATTGTAGAACGATCGATCTTGAAGCCGTTCAACTTCGACTTCGGCGGTTTTGGGTTTTTCTTTCGAATCGTTTTTAACTAATAAATTAGCAACTGCCGTTTTGAGTTTGGCTTCTTTTTCTGGGCTTTTCTTTTGGTATAATTTTA
This sequence comes from Flavobacterium sp. CFBP9031, assembly GCF_034044945.1. NCBI lineage: Bacteria > Pseudomonadati > Bacteroidota > Flavobacteriia > Flavobacteriales > Flavobacteriaceae > Flavobacterium > Flavobacterium sp. CFBP9031. The sequence continues at coordinate 27,388 of NZ_JAXCWF010000009.1, read as the reverse complement.
CTTTCAGATCTTCATAATCCAATGAAGCATTTCCTTTCGATCCGTTGTCGTTTCCGTAGAAATTAAAACGGTATTTATTGAAAGTTCCGGTAAAAGTACTGTTGATGTAGGGTTTAGTGAATTTTGTCATAGCTCCAACATCAAAATTTGAAATCATGCCTTGAATATGAAATCCGTCACTTTTGTCCAGAACATTAAAACGCCAATCGACATCAAGCGGAGAATTCTTCATGAAAATACATTTGACTTTAATTTTTACATCATCCGTTTTTTTCAGACCAAAACCGCTTCGCAGATTCGTTGCTTGTAAATTGAATTTGTCAAAAGTTAGCATTCCTGGCCCTTTAGCAAAATCAAGTTCTTCTTCATAAACCAATTTCGATTTAAGAACTTGCAAAGTGTCAATTTGAAGAGGGAATTTTAGATTTCGCAATAAATGATTGTAAAGATATTTTTTGCTTGGATCGTCTTTTACCATTTTTCCGCGGTAAATATTAGCATCAAAATGATTAATCACCAGCGAATTGGCTTTAAAATAAAAGCGGTCGTTTTTAAAGCCCCAATCCATTTTTTCAACTTGTGCTGAGTCAAATTTTAAATTGTAAATATCCTTTTCTTTTTCAAGACGTTTTGTAAATTCTCTTCGGCTAAACTGAGGAAGATTAGAGAAATTATTAATCTTTAAAAAATTCTTTTCGGTACTTATTTTTCCGATGTTGATGTGGTAGAAAATATTTGGTCTGTAAAACAAACTGTCACAGACCAAGGCATAGCTTTTATATTGAAGCGGAATTTTTTCTTTTAGTGTAGCATCAGTAATTAATATACCTTCCAGTTTTAAAAGAATTTTTTTAATGCTGAAAATCGGCTTGTCCGTATCCAGAGAAACCACATCGACCGTTCCATCGTTCAGGTAAATATTGGAAACGGCTATAATTTTACGAAAAGGATCTACAATTTCGGTTCTAATACTTTTGCTGTTGTTTATGAGCTTTTCGCCTTTTTTGTACAAAATCACTCGAGGTTTATTGATGATGATGCTTTCGGCTTGAATAATATCGCGAAATGCTAAATCCCAAATATTAAAATGTTTAATCGTAATAGACTCAATTTTGGCGAAAAGCCCATTTTTACTGTCTTTAGGTTCATTTTTCGGACTTACCAATAAAGTCTGTGCATGAATATTTCTAGAAAAAAGAGAGACTTCAATTTTTTCATAGTTAATATTATATGCGGTTTTATTTTTTTCGTGAATAATGATTGGAAGCTGTTTTTTAATCCAGTAATTCAGCCCGATGTTGGCAAGAATTACAAGTGCAAGAAGAGAAATTACAACAATCGCTATTTTTTTATATACAGACATTTATAGGATTAATTTTAAATACATAAATTTAGACTTTTAAAGACTGTTGTCTCTTATAAGATTTTGAAGAAAAGTTACATTATTACGAATTTCATCTTTTTTTACTTTTTTAGAATATGAGAATAATTAAAAAAATCCTGCTGACATTATTGGTGGTTATTGTAATTCTTGCGATTGGTTTGTGCGCTTATATTTTTCATCTAAAACCAAAATATGAAGGTTCTGTACAATTGAGTAATCTGGAAAAAGAAACCACAGTTTATTTTGATGATTTTGGAGTACCTCATATTTATGCAGATTCTGAAAAAGATGCTATGACTGCACTTGGTTATGTACACGCGCAGGAAAGATTATGGCAGATGGAATTGTTACGCCGAATTGCGCCTGGACGTTTGTCTGAAATCTTTGGAGGTGTTGCGCTTAAAAATGATACCTTTTTTGCTGGGATTGGAATCGAAGAAGCTTCGGCGAAAGCCATTGCCAAATTGGATAAAAACAGCGAAAGTTATAAACTGACTCAAGCTTATCTGGACGGAATTAATCAATATCTGGAGGAAGGAGTGACGCCAATAGAATTTACTTTGGTTGGTGTAAAAAAACAAAAATTTACTATAAATGACGTTTATAATATTTTTGGCTACATGTCTTTCAGTTTTGCTATGGCTCAGAAAACAGATCCTTTATTGACAGATATTAAAAATAAATATGGTGCTGCTTATTTGAAAGACTTAGGTATTGAAGGAGAATTTAATAATACGAAAATCAAAATTTCAAAAGAGAAAACAGAAGAATATAGCGAGATTTCAAAATCTATAACTGCAATGCTGGATCAGTCTCCGATTCCTCCATTTGTTGGAAGCAACAGCTGGGTTGTTGGGCCGCATAAATCGAAAACAGGAAAGGTTATTTTTGCTAATGATCCGCATATCGGGTTTTCGCAACCCGCAACTTGGTACGAAGCACATATTGTAACGCCACAACAGGAATTATACGGGTGTTATTTGGCTGGAACTCCATTTCCGCTTTTGGCACACAATAGAGATTATGCTTATGGTTTAACGATGTTTGAAAATGATGATATCGATTTTTATCAAGAAAAAAATAAAGCAGACGATGCTTCTCATTATCAGACCCCAACAGGTTTCAGTAAATACGAAATCAGAAAAAAAACAATAAAAGTAAAAGATTCTTCAGATGTTGTCTTGACAGTTAAGATTACACGTCATGGTCCAGTTATGAATGATTTTATAGATCGTTTAGAAAAGAAAAATCCAATTGCAATGTCTTGGACTTATACCAGAGAGCCAATTCAGATTTTAGACGCGGCTTATGGACTTTCGCATGCCAAAAATACTGACGATTTTAAAAAGGCAGTGAGTTTAATTGCCGCACCGGGATTAAATGTAATGTATGGCGATGCAAAAGGAAATGTGGCTTGGTGGGCGAGCGGGAGATTGTACCGACATAATGAAGGCGTTAACACGCATTTAATTTTGGACGGCTCAAGCGGTAAAGATGATATCACTAAATTTCTAGATTTCGAGCAAAACCCGTCGGCTGAAAATCCAGAATGGGGATATGTTTATTCAGCCAATAATCAGCCAGAAGCTATAGATAATGGTTATTTATATCCTGGATATTATTTGCCAGAAGATCGCGCCAAAAGAATTTCGGGGATTTTAGATGCAAAATCAGATTGGGATAAAGAAGCTATCAGTAAAATGATTTATGATAATACTTCGGATGTTGCAGTTGAAGTTTCGAATAATTTAATAGCAAGTTTAGATAATAAGCCACTTTCTAATAATGAAAAAGAAGTTTTAAAAGTTTTAAAATCTTGGAAAGGAACAACAAATGTTGAAGATGTTGCGCCAACGATTTACAACAAATGGATTTATTTGTATTTGAAAAATACGTTTGAAGACGAAATGGGTAAAGACAACTTCAATTTGTTTCTAGGAATTTCTTTAGGAAAACAAGTTATTGCCAATCAGATAAAAAATGAAAATTCGGTTTGGTGGGATAATATCAAAACAAAAAATGTAAAAGAAACCAGAACAGACATTGTTTCAAAATCTTTTCATGATGCTGTTGCTGCCTTGCAGAATCAGTTAGGAGAAAATGTTTCAGAATGGAATTGGGGAAAAGTACATACGGTAGAACACGAGCATCCGCTAGGAAAAGTCAAAGCGCTTCGCGGATTGTTTAATGTGGGGCCTTTTAATTCTCCAGGTTCAAATGAAGTAATCAATAATTTATTCTTCGGATTTAATGATGAAGGAAAGTATTACACGAAAGGCGGACCTTCAACCAGAAGAATTGTCGATTTTGCCGATGTAGAAAACAGCTGGAGTATTTTGCCAACAGGACAATCTGGAAATCCTTTCAGCAAACATTACGACGATCAAGCTGAAATGTACAACGCAGGAAAGTTCAGAAAAATGAAATTGAACAAAGACGAAATCATAAAAACATCGACGAAACTGATTTTGAAACCTAAGAAGTAGTTTTTTTGTTTCAGGTTTCAAGTTTCATTTTTGAAGTTTCAGGTTACAACCTTTGTCAAATTTTAAATTTTGACAAAGGTTAAAAATCTCAGCATCTCATCATCTCAGCACCTTAGCACCTTACTTAGAAATATACTTCCCAAGTACAATATCATTTGCAAAAATGTTTAGATTATTAATTAAAACTTTATTGTTGGTCATAACATTTTGGGTTTGATAAGTTGGGTCTTTTTCATAGGCTTTTAATAAAGTTTCTAGTTCAACTTCGTCAAATACAACAAAACTGTTGTAAATCGCATCTCTAAAATTTTTGTAATTAATGCTTTGGGTAATTTCCATTGCCTTTTGGTCATTCCAACCTTCTTTTGCTGTTGCTTCATTTATTTTTGAAAGGCAAAAATCAATAACATAGTTTTTATACCGAGTTGCTTCAACAATTTTATCGATTATGATTTTGTTCTGCTGACTTGGCATCAATGGCTGATTACTTTGAGATAAAGATTTAGAAGAAATAAAAAGACACAGGAACGCAACCAGAAAATGGTGTTGGTTTAGATTTTTCATAGGTTATTCAATTATTTTGGGTGAGGCTAAAATACTATTTTTAAAAAATAATTTCCCAATTTTGAATGTCCCAAGTTGTAACAAAAAACTCCGATAAAACATCTGCTAGAGCTGTTTTATCGGAGCCATTATAAGAATTTAATCTAGAATACGCTGTCTTTATTTTTTAGAAAGTTCTTCTAAAACTTTTTTTCCACCTTCATTTGTAGGATCCAATTCCACCGATTTCTTGTAGTTAGCAATTGCCAGTTTTTTATCTCCATCAGCCAAATAAGCTTCACCTAAACTATCATAAACATTTCCAGATTTTGGAAAAGTATCAACGTTGATTTTGAAAACTTCGATGGCTTCTTTCTTTTTTCCAGTTTGAAGCAATTGATATCCAACTCTGTTCATATCACCTTCTTTAATGGCATAAGTTGGATCGTTTTTCAGTTTTTTGTAAGTTTCTGTTCCTGCTACTGCACCTTTTTCGTTATAAACATCCAATAGATCAAGAGCCAGAGATTTCTTTGGCTGGTTAAAAGGCTGATTGTATAATATTGAACGTATTGCAGTATTCATTTCTCCCAAAACAGTTCCTCCAGTATTATTCAATAAAACCACAAGATTTTTGTCTTTCGGAATACGAGAAATAATAGTGTTAAATCCGTTGATACCGCCACCGTGTTCAATAACAGTTAATTTATCATTTCCGTTTGGAACTTCGTAAGTTGACCATCCGTAGCCATAAAAGCCATTCCATGCTTTAATGTAAGGTTTGAATAAAGATTCCATTGATTTTTCAGAAAGCAATTTATTGGTATAAAGCGCCTGATCCCACAAATACAAATCTTCTACAGTAGAATATAAAGATCCTGCAGCGTACGGAATACTCATATCAATATAAGCGGCGTTTACAATTTTCTTTCCTTCTTTTTCATAACCAGAAGCTCTGTTTTTTAGAACTATGTCACTATGATCGTAACCAGAATTAACCATTTTTAAAGGCGTGAAAATAGTTTCTTGTAAATTCTGCTCATATGTTTTGCCTGTAATTTTTTCGATAATGTACCCCAATAAAAAATAACCCGAATTGCTGTAATTGAATTTTTCGCCTGGAGTAAATTCAAGAGGCAGACTAGAAAATGTCTTTACAAAAGCTTCTGGAGCATAAGGATTTCTTGCTTTATCTTTAAAGAAGTTAGGCGCGCTGGTATAATTTGGAATTCCTGAAGTATGAGTCAATAAATGATGAATGGTGATTTTATCACCGTTTTCTTTTGGATAATGTGGAAGATAAGTGGTAATAGGCACATCTAGTTTTATTTTTCCGTCTTCTGCCAGTTTTACAATCAAAAGAGCAGTAAATTGTTTACTAATAGAACCCAATCTGAATTTGGTATCAGGTTGATTCTGAATATTCCATTCCATGTTGGCAGAACCAAAACCTTTTTTGAAAATTACTTTTCCGTTTTCCGCCACCAAAGCCGAACCGTTAAATTGTCCGTATTCGGTGTATTTCCTTAAAAGCTGTTCGATTTGCTGTGCTTTATCTTGAGCAAATGTGCTAAATGACGAAAGCTGAAAAGCGACAAAAAGCACAATAAGTTTGATTGATTTTTTCATAAGGGATTGATTATGGTTTTAGATTAATGAAATTTGTTTTTGATTGATGATTGAAACTTCTTGAATGAAATAAACAGATGTCCTAAAAGGTTAGACGATTGTTTTGTGATTTGGTTTCAAGATTAATCCAAAATTTTTATTTTTTTTCGGAATATAAAAAAGTAGAGCACAGACCATTTACTTAAAAAGTAGGCCTATGCTCATAACTAACAGATATTTTTAGTGCTCTTAAGCAGTTAAAATTTTACTTATGTATACTAATAAAAGGATAAATAATTTGAACATGTTACTCAGATTAAAATTAATATCTGATGGCGATAGCAATTATTTGGTTTCGATATCGACTATTTTTCGGCCATTTTCTCCTAGATAATGAACGACTATATTTTCATAAACTTTGTAGCCATCATCAACATTGGTAAAAATGATTAAACCTTGTTTCGTTTTCGGAAGAAGAATAAAAATAGTCTGAACACCTTTATCAGCTCCGCCGTGAGAAAGCGCATAATTTTCGTTTCCTAAATCATAGATTTCAAAACCCAAACCAAAATATTTGTTTTTTTTCGTCTGGACTTGATGCGAAATCATATCGTCAAAAACCTTTTTGCTTAAGCCTTCGCTATTCATTATGCTAGATAAAAATCTGCCATAATCTTCAACTGTAGTCAAAAGATCGTCTGCAGCGCTTGCGGTTTTATTTTTAGTCGGGTCGTAAGCATTACCGTCTTTGTCATAATTAACGGCATATCTCGAAAGATCAATTTTATCATTCCATATAAATTGAGAATCGTTCATCTTTAAAGGATCAAAAACTAATTCTGAAGCCAATTGATCTAATGTTTTGTGAAATTTTTTCTCTAATGCTTTTCGCAGATATTCAAAACCTTCTCCAGAATATTGGTATTGCGTTCCCGGTTTAAATTTGAAATCTAATTTTTTAGATTCATTAAAATCCCTCCAATTCGGAAAACCAGTTTGATGGCTTAAAACAATTCTTGTCGTCAATAATTTATGATTCGGATCTTTAGCAATATCTGGATCAATCCAATATTTATTAAGCGGTTCGTCTAAATTCCATTTTCCTTGCGAAACCAATTTCAAAGCAACAATTGCAGTTACTGGTTTGGTTAGCGAAGCAACATTCCAAATCGTGTTATAAGGTGCGGGAACATCACGTTTCAGATTACCAAAAGTTTTTATTTGCTTCAGTTTTCCATCCGAAATAATTCCAATTCCTAAAGCAGGAACATTATTTTCTTTTAGCCATTTTTCCGTTACCTGATCATTGTCAAAAAGACCAGTTAAGCCCGCCGTAGAACTAGTCATTTGATGATTGTAGCTTAGCGATCTTGCCAATTTCCACTCTTTATTTTTTAAGAGCCAAAGATGAGTGAATTTAGCAAAGCTTCCTGCTTGTTCAGGATTACCAGCAGAAGTTTCATAAAAGCGATGCGTTCCCATTTGAATCGCACCGTATAAAATGCCATTTTTAAACAACGGATAAATTTCGGTAGTTCCAGAAATTAATTCTCTGCGGTAATTGTATTTTCTAGTTGGAGAACAAATACCACTTTTAAAAGTCTTTAGAAATCTCGCTTTATCCGAAACGCTGTCTTTGTCATGATAAAACTCGAAATCTTCAGTATATAAATTTTCGAATTGTTTTACATCGCAAGTATTAAAACCAATATCAAATAAAAGACTGTCTTTTGACATAATAGTTTTATACAAAGCAGAGGTTTTTTCTTCTTGAGAAAAACCAATTTGTATTTGAAAGAATAAAATTCCAACTAAAATACTTTTTAATTGAAACAAAAAGGGATTGATAATTTTCATTTTGATGATTGATTGATGATTATTGATTCTGCAAGAATACTTCAATCAAAAGTACCAAAATTGTATAAAAGCGAAATTTTATCTTTTTTGCGAAAGAAAATACAAATCAGGATTGAACATTTTTGGAGTTGTTTTAGTCACATCTTTAAACTTTCTGATAAAATGCGATTGATCGAAGTATTTATTATAAAGTGCAATTTCGGTTAAACTCATTTTCTCTAAATCGGCGTTCAGCATTTGATCGACCGATTTTCTGAATTTTAAAATCTGAATGTATTTTTTAATCGTAAGTCCAGTCGTCGTTTTAAATTTTATTTGAAGTAAACGCTGTGAAGAATTCAACAACTTTCCGATTTCTGAAACCGAAATTTCATCTTCGCGAAGTCGTATAATTTCACAGATTTTTTCAATTACATTTTGATGCGAATCTGCTAATGCTTCAAAATAAGCATTAATTGTTTTTAATAGTATTTCAATATCAGATTGAATCTCCACTTTAAAAGGCAATTCTGCTGAATTAATTTTAATAATCGAATCTGTAAAATTGCTCAAATCGTATTTAGGAAACAGAGAAAGCGTCCAAGTATGAAGCTGGATTATGGTAACTTTTGCTTTCGGCTGAATATTAACGAGCACTTTATTAGTCATTTGAGAGCAGAAATAAATACCTTCGTTCATTTCGTATTTGTTTTTACTCGTATGAACTTCAATCGAATTGCCGTTAACAATAGCAAGATTAAAACAGCCGTTTGGCAAAACCAATTTATTTTCGATTAGGCTTTCGCCGATGCTGTTGTCTAAGCACCAGATTTTATTGACAAACCGTTCGGTTTTATGACTGACGTAATGTTCTGAATATACCTGCATATTTAAATTTTATTTGCCAATTTGATTTCAAATTTAGACTAAAAATAGAATGAAGTAAAAATGAATGCACATAAAAAACAGGTTTCATTTTATAACTTGAAACCTATTTGAAGAATGTAAGTGGTTAATATTGTATAGAGTAGATTTAAATTTGATTGGAAATTTATCCCTAATTCAAGTTCAAATTTAATTATTATGAAAAAAATCATTCCTTGTTTGTTTTCATTATTTCTTTTTTCAACTGCCTGCAAGAAAGAAACCACAATAAATAATGAAAGCGTTGCTACAGATTTTTCAAGTGTAGATGGCTATGAATTTGTTGGTGGATATCCAACAGAGGCAACTATACAAAAAGCATACTATGATGCCGATCTTAATCGTGCTATACAAACCTATAAATTTTTCTATCCAACAGTTTCTGGCGCAGCAATTGGTCTAGGAAATCTTGAAATTGGAGTAAAAGCCAATTCCGTTTTTGGAACATTGGATACAAAACCAGGACAAATAGGTTATACCTTAAATTCAGACACACCTTATGCTCCAGTAGTTTTGGATTTGTCCAAAGGCCCTATGGTTGTCGAAATTCCGACAGGCCCACTTATCGTAGTGGCTATGGACGTTAATCAGCGCTGGGTTGCCGATATGGGAATTCCAGGGCCAGATGCAGGAAAGGGAGGGAAACACTTAATTCTTCCGTTTGGATATAAAGGAGCAATACCATCTGCCGGATATTATGTTTGGCATGCTTCTTCTGACAATCTAACTGTTGGCGTTCGTTCGCTTCCTGTTGGCGGAGATGTAAAAGGAGCTTTGGAACGCTTAACAACAGTAAAAGTTTATCCGTTTAATAAAACTTCCGACTGGAAAGAGCCAACTTGGCTTCCATTAACAGACAAACCGCAAAATAGTACGCCTTTAAAATATGAGACAACTTTTAAATACTGGGAAGTTTTAAAAGAAGTTATTGATCGTGAACCATCTTATGATGGATATCGTAACTATTACGGAGAATTGGCAGTGCTAGGAATTGCAAAAGGAAAACCTTTTACGCCGGATGAACGTATGAAAAATATACTTTCAAAAGCAGCAAAAATTGCCAATGCTCAAATGCGCGTGCAATCGTTCGCCGATCGTCGTCCAGATCGTATAGTTTGGAAAGACCGCCAATGGGAGTGGGTTGGGCTTCGTCCTGAAAATGGAGATTTTAATACGCAGAATTATGTTGATATAGACGCGAGAGAAACTTGGTTCTACCAAGCAATAGGTGCTTCTCCAGCAATGTTTAGACGTCAGGAAGGCTCTGGGTCTTTATATTGGTTAGGATTGAAAGACAATACAGGGAATTATGTTGATGGAAGTAAAACCTATAAACTTACGCTTCCAACACCTGTACCAGCAAAACTTTTCTGGTCTGCCACAGTTTATGATGCCGAAACAAGAAGTCAGATTGCTACAGATCAAAATAAGGCAGCACTTCGTTCTATGTTTGAGCTTAAAGATAAAATAGGTGGTAAAACAATTGATTTGTATTTTGGACCAAAAGCGCCTGAAGGCAAAGAAGGGCAATGGATAAAAACAATTCCAAATAAAGGTTGGTTTGTTTACATACGTATTTATGGGCCTGAAAAAGCTGCTTTTGATGGAAGCTGGAAACCAGGAGATTTTGAAGAAGTAAAATAAGTCAGTTCTTTAAAAGGTAAATTAATTCAATATAAAACCCAGCTGTAAAGCTGGGTTTTTAGTTTTAGATTTATTTTTTTCCTGTAAATATATCCACAGTAGATGTCTTATTAAAAGGATCATTAAAAAAACTCGTAACAATTAAATTGAATAATTCTGGTTTTTCATAAGCTCCAAAATGTGTTGCGCCAGGCATTACAAAAAAGTTCGAATTCGGAATATTATCAAATATTTCTATAGAATGCTCTAGTCTAATAGCATCTCGATCTCCTGACATTATCAACACAGGACATGTTATTTTCTGTAGATCCTTTTTAGAAATATTAGGCTGTTTTGCCAATAAAGTATATAAGTTTTTTGTGTGAGGATCTTTCGTGGCTTTTAAGGTGTCTAAAACCAATTGATCAATTTCGCTGTAAACTGCTTTTTTTCCAGGATATAAATTAGCTCCAAAAACAGCAATTTTTTCGGTTTTGTCCGGATGATGAATAGCAAGCAATAAACCTAAAATTCCACCATCGCTTTGTCCCCAGATGTAGGCATTTTTTATTTTTAACGAGTCAAGTAAAGCGCTCACATCATCTGCCATTTCGTTATAATTCAATTGCTTGTTAGAAGGATCAATAGATTTTCCGTGCCCTCTGCTGTCAATTGCAATAACCTGATATTGCTTTTTAAAATATTCAATTCTTTTGCTGTGGCCTTTAATAGAACCGCCATTGCCATGAAGTAAAACCAAAGGTTTTCCGGTTCCATAAATTTCGTAGTACATTTTAAAACCGTTAATTTCTTTATAATTTCCAGCTTCCTTGTTGTTGCCATATTTTATTGGTTCTGTTTGAGCATAAATAGCTGCTGCAGATAAAAAGGCCATTAATAGTAAAAGAATTGATTTTTTCATGGTTTTGATTGATTAGTGTGAAATGGATTAAAAAGTAAGACGCGCAATTGTTCAATTTGTTTCACTTTAATACAATCTAATTGGAAAGAGAATGATGATTAGTAAAAGTTCAATTCAATTAAAAACCCCAGCTTTATGGCTGGGGTGTGTTTTTTATTCTTTAAATAATCGTGTGCTACTTTAATAATGTAATGGTGTAATTGTCTTTATTGTATTTGTCGCTAACAATTAATTTTGTATCTAACTCAGAAATAGTTATTTGTAAACTATTTGTAGTTACGTTTACTTCGTTTAAAATTTTATTAATGCTGACCGATTTACTGTTTTTTAAAACTAGTTTAGTACCTTCATTAGAAAAATTTAGTATTAGATTTTTATTCTTAAAATCTAATTTAATTTCAATCGAATTAACTGGAAATGAATGTTCTTCATTTAGAATATTTAGATATTGATTAGGCACTTTTAGAAAGCAACTTTTGTTTGTATTGATAAGAATTTTTTGTTGCAAAACGTCATCAACAGATTCTGTAATATTTTTAGAAAATAATTTACTTAAATTTTCAAAAGTCTTTTTGTCATCAGTTTTCTCTAGTATAAAAGTATTAAAGAGCACTTGGTGAAACTCTTCGTCAAATTGGTCTTTTAAAGATTCAGTTATTTTTTCAATTTTTTCATCAGTATTTAGTTCTTCCTCTTCTCCAAAAACCTCTTTAGGCGAAGGATTATCAAGTTTATATTTACCGTTTATTTTTTTTAGAAAGAGCGAAAATCTTTTTTCAAAAGAAGGCTCAACAAATAAATTTGTCAAAATTTGCTTTACGATTTCCTTATCCGAATACTCATTGATTTCAGTCGCTAGATTAAAATAAGAGAAAGCCGAAAAGGTATTTTTGTCTAAAACAAACTCAGGTTTATATTTTAAATAATCAAAAGAATAATCAACATATAATGTGTGCTCTTTTAAAGGTTTTTTAGTTTTAAAATCTATAAAATAAAGCGATAATCCATTTGTATATGGCAATTCATAATTTAAATCTGATGTAGACTTTAATTTAAATTGATAATTCGAACTGTAAGTATTATTGCCGCCAACAATCAAATCATAAATAAGGATGTCAGAACATAATTTGTCAATAAACATTTTAGCTCTTTTCATCTCCGCAGGAAAATTGTCTTCTATATCATATACGCTTTTGAGCGTGTTTTGAGAGTTTATAGAAATGGAAAAAAAGAATATGAATAATCCAGGCATTAATTTTCTAAAAGTCATTGGGATTTAGTTATGTTAAAAGTCAAAAATAGTGATTTTAGTTTCCTAAAATATATTTTTACTATATTCTCTAAAATAATCCTGTTTAGTATTTTCCCATTCTTCAGAAATAATACTAAAATAAACGTCATCTTTACTTTTTCCCTCAGAATCGACATAATTGTTTCTGAAAACGCCTTCTTTTACAGCGCCTAGTTTTTCAATTGCTTTTTGCGATCTTATATTTTCAAGATCGGCGCTGAATTGTATTCTTCTAAATTGAATTTGTTCGAAACCAAAATTCAGCAATTCAAATTTGCATGCTTGATTTAATCCCGTTCCCTGAAAAGCTTTGCCGTACCAAGTCCATCCAATTTCGCATTTTTGACTTGCGTGATTTAAGTAGCCGTAGCGTGTACTTCCGGCAACTTTGTTAGTTGCTTTGTCAATTATTAAAAAAGGATAACAAATCCCGTTTGCTTTCTGTTTTAATGTACTTTTTATATAGTTTTCGAAATCTTGATCGTTTCGAACATACATTCCCATATATTTCCAGATTTCATCGTCAAATATGATTTCTTTGAGTTCTATATTTCTTTCGTTTTCAAAAGGAATCAAAAGCACTTTCTCGTTTTCTAAAATAATCTCCGATTGGATAATTTCGCTGTTCATGAATTTTGTTTTTTATGGAATGAATTAAATCGAAAGTAAAATTAGTTGTTTAATTTTTGTGAATAAATCGAACAAAATAACAATTTGTTATATTTTTAAAACATCAAAAAACAGGATAATCTTTGTGAATCACTATTTACAAACAATTTGTTCATTTATTTTAAGGCTCATGTACAATTATTAGTTATTTTTACGACCCAATATTAGATTTTCCCTCGATGCAAACATCTTTAAAAATTGCTGTTGTTGGTTCTGGACTTGTAGGATCGTTACTGGCAATTTATCTTAAAAAAGCTGGTCACTCTGTTCATGTCTATGACCGTAGTCCAGATATCCGAAAAATAAATTTTTCTGGCCGTTCTATTAATTTAGCAATGTCCAACCGTGGCTGGAAAGCTTTGGATGCAGTTGGTGTTGGCGATTCGGTTCGAGAAATTGCAATTCCGATGGATAAACGTGCCATTCACTTGGTAGACAAACTAAATTTTCAGAATTACGGTCAAGAAGGAGAATCAATATATTCTATTTCACGAGGAAAACTAAACAGAAAAATGATCGATCTTGCCGAAGAAGCTGGAGCTGAATTTCATTTTGAACAGAAAGTTTGGGACGTTACTTTGAATGATGCTACGCTTCATATTGGCGAAAGTGAAAGAGGCGAGTGGGAAGAAAGAAAGTTCGATATGGTTTTTGGCGCCGATGGCGCTTTCTCTAGAATTCGTCACAGAATGCAGCGCCAGAGCATGTTTAACTATTCTCAGGAATTTTTGAATATGGGATATAAAGAACTAAATATTCCAGCAAATCCAGACGGAACACATAAATTAGATAAAAACTCATTTCATATTTGGCCACGAGGCGAGTACATGTTAATTGCACTTCCTAATCTTGACGGAAGTTTTACTTGTACTTTGTTTATGCCTTTTGAAGGCGAAAACTCATTTGAATCATTAATAGACCGTAAAATGGTAGAAGATTTCTTTGAGAAAAATTTTCCAGACTCGATTGAAGTAATTCCAGAATTGGCAAATGATTTCTTTAAAAATCCAACCAGTACTCTGGTTACCATGAAATGTTTTCCGTGGACTTACGAAAATAAAATTGCCTTAATTGGTGACGCTTGCCATGCCATAGTTCCATTTTACGGACAAGGAATGAATGCGGGTTTTGAAGATATCACTGTTTTGAGCGAAATGATTGAAAAGTACCAAGACGATTGGAAAAAAATATTTTCAGAATATCAGATCTCAAGAAAACCAAATGCAGATGCCATTGCAGAACTTTCATATCGAAATTTCTTAGAAATGAGTACCAAAACAGCAGATGAAAAATTCTTACTGCAAAAGAAAATAGAAAAAGTCTTTTCAGACAAACATCCAGACAAATGGATTCCGCTTTATAGCCGCGTTACTTTTAGTGATCGCCCGTATGCTGAAGCTTTGGCAATCGGAGATTATCAAAACGGAATTATGGAAGAGGTTCTTAGAATGGAAAATATAGAAAACATCTGGGACAGCCCAGAAGTTGAAAACAAGATTTTAGCATTATTAGAGCAGGCTTAAGTTTTTATACCTATTTATATAAGTAAATATAATCTTTACACATAATAATAAACCCGACAGATTTTCAAGAATTTGTCGGGTTTTATATTTTAGGTTGGTTAAGTCCTTTTATTTTTTAAAGATTTTAGTCAAAACTCCAAATACACCTCTTATAAAAGTAGCGCTTGTTACGACTTTTAAAACAGACTTTGTAACAACTTCTGTAGTGCTTGGTCCTGTTTTTGCAGATTTGGTAGGAGCTTGCGCTTCTTGTTGTGCTGCAGCTTCTGTCGCTTCTGCCAGTTTTTTGTTTAAAATTTCAAAAGCACTTTCACGGTCAATTTCTTCGGCATATTTTTTAACTAGTTTAGATTTGCCGTTTATTTCATCAATTTCACTTTGAGATAAAACATCCATTCTGCTCATTGGTGCGCGCATCATGGTCGCAACAAGAGGGGTTGGGATACCTTTTTCGTTAAGCGCCGTAACTAAAGCCTCTCCAATTCCTAAACTCGTTAACAATTCATCTGTCTTATAATAAGGAGAAGTAGGGTAGTTGTCGGCTGTCTTTTTAATTGCCTGACGGTCATTGGCTGTAAAAGCTCTTAGCGCATGCTGAATCTTTAGTCCTAACTGAGCTAAAACACCGCTCGGAACATCCATTGGGTTTTGCGTTACAAAATAAATTCCAACACCTTTAGAACGAATTAATTTCACTATTGTTTCGATTTGCTCTAATAGCGCTTTACTCGCCTCATTAAAAATTAAATGCGCTTCGTCAATAAAGATGACTAATTCTGGTTGCTCTGCATCTCCTTTTTCGGGCATTTTCTGATAAATTTCAGCCAAAAGACTTAACATGAAAGTCGAGAATAATTTTGATTTATCTTGAATATCCGTTAAGCGGATGATATTAACGTAGCCTTTTCCGTTTTCATCAATTCGCATTAAATCATCGGTTTCAAAAGACAATTCGCCAAAAAACAAATCACCGCCTTGCTGCTCTAGTTCTATAATTTTTCTAAGAATGGTTCCTGTTGTGGCAGTTGAGATCTTACCATAACTAGCAGCAATTTCATCTTTACCTTCCTCAGTAATATAATTAATTACTTTTTTGATGTCCTTTAAATCCAATAAAGGCATTTGATTATCATCGCAATATTTAAAGATAACCGCTACAACTCCTGCCTGGGTATCATTTAGGTCTAAAATTCGAGAAAACAGTACAGGGCCAAATTCAGAAACTGTAGCACGTAGACGAACTCCATTCTGTTTAGACAAAGACATTAATTCAACAGGAAATGCAGCTACATTATAAGGTACATTTATTTTAGCATGGCGTTCTGTAATAAAACCCTCTTCTTTACCTTCTTTGGCTATACCGCTAAAATCTCCTTTAATGTCCATCATTAATACAGGAATTCCGGCATTAGAAAGTTGCTCCGAAAAAACCTGGATTGTTTTGGTTTTTCCGGTTCCAGTTGCACCAGCAATTAATCCATGGCGATTTAAAGTTTTCAGCGGAATTTTGACATGTGCTTCCGCAATTGGCTCACCGTCAAGCATTGCGCCTCCAAGTATGATGCTGTCTCCCTTTGAAGAATACCCTGTATTTATATCTGCAATAAAATTCTCTTTTTTATTCATGTTTTTATTTGTAATTTAGATTGTTATATGAGTATTGCTTTGTTTTTGGATACTTTTTATGTGGTTTTTTTTAGTAAGAAAAAGCTTTTTTTGATTGAAAAATTAATAAAAAAAAAATTCGCAGCTTTTTAAGAAGATATCAAAGGAATCTTTGAATATTTACTAAAACGTTGTAATTTTTCTAATTATCGTCCTTTTTTTTGTTTTATTTAAAAAATGACGCCGCCAATTTAATGAGATATTTTTTAAATCGAAGTTAAATTTCGGTCAATTAAATTAAAAAAAGTTTTTTTATTTAAACTAAACGTATAAATTTGCTCCTCTACAAGTTAAATATAACTAAAAAATAAAAATTATTTAAAACTATTAAAATTAAAAAAAATGGCAAACGTTAAAGTTAAAAAAGAAAGCACTTCAAATGGCGGAGGAATGATCACAGGAATCATTATTGTAGCGTGTATCTTAGTAGGGGTGTTTATTTGGAAAGTAATCATGGGGGATTCTGCTAACTTCGAAGGAGGTAATCCAGAAACAGGACATCCAATCAATACATTAGGACAAGTATATAAAGGAGGTTTCATCGTACCAGTATTATTAGGTATGTTTTTAATGGTTGTTGTTTTTTCTATCGAAAGATTTATTGTTATTGGTAAAGCTGCTGGAAAAACTAACCTTGACAAATTCATGAAAAGTGTTCAAGGAAGTATTAAAGAAGGAAACATCGAAGCTGCTATCGCTTCTTGCGATAAACAACAAGGTTCAGTTGCAAACGCAATTAAATCTGCTTTGGTAAAATACCAAGATGTTAAAAAAGAAGGATTCAACAGTGAAGAAGCTTCTGAAGTAATCCACAAAGAAATTGAAGAGGCAACTTCATTAGAAATGCCAATGTTAGAGAAAAACATGACTATTATCTCTACTTTAGTATCTTTAGGTACATTAGGAGGATTGTTAGGAACTGTATCTGGTATGATTAAAGCGTTTGGTGCGTTAGCTTCTGCTGGTACTCCTGACCAAGCTGCTCTTGCAACAGGTATCTCTGAAGCACTTATCAACACTGCTACAGGTATCTCTACTTCTATCTTAGCAATTGTTTCTTACAACTTCTTTACTGCTAAAATTGACGATTTAACTTACTCTATCGATGAGGCTGGTACTACAATCGTGAATACTTACAGAAAATTCAGAGGAAGTTTAAGACAATAATTAATTTTTGATTTTATATCAAAAAAATAAAATAAAAGATAATGGCTAAAATAAAAATGAAAAAAAAGTCTACATCGACAGATATGACTGCGATGTGTGATGTAGCGTTCCTTTTGCTAACGTTCTTTATTTTGACCGCTACTGCTAAAGTGCCTGAGGCATTGCCTGTAGATATGCCTGCTTCTGTTGCAATAAGTAAACTGCCAGATACTGATTTGGCTATTATTACAATAGGAAAAGGGAAAGTATTTTTTGACATCAAAGGAAGAGAAGTTCGTAAAAGAACTCTTGAAGGAATGGGTGCAAAATATGGTATTGAATTTTCAGAAGAAGATAAAACCAAATTTGCTCTTATGGATGATTTTGGTGTGCCAATTACAGGTTTGAAGCAAATCATTGATATGAAAGCGGCTGACAGAACCAAAGCAAACCAGCCTGGAATTCCTTTGGACTCATTAGATAATCAATTAAAAGAATGGCTTCTAATTTCTAGAAGAGCTACAATTGATTTGGATGACAAAGAATTGCAGATTGCGATTAAAGGAGATGCTAAAGAAGAATATCCAAGAATTAGAAAAATTATGGATATTTTGCAAGATCAGAAAATCAATTCCTTTAACTTAGTTACTGGTAAGAGAGGAAGAGACTTTTAATTAAAAAATATACACTAAGATGGCTGAATTAAATACCGGCGACGGCGGTGGTGGTAAAGGTGGTAAAGTAAGAAGTAAAAAGCAGAATTCGAAAGTCGATTTAACAGCGATGGTGGATTTGGCATTCTTATTGATCACATTCTTTATGTTAACTACTTCGTTGTCAAAACCTCAATCGATGGATTTATCATTGCCAAATAAAGATGATAACGAAAAAGATGTTAAGGATACTAAGGTAGACGAGAATCGTACCATGACAGTAATGTTAGGTGGCGATAATAAAATGGTTTACTATATGGGGTTATTGGCAACACCAAAAGTGGGGCCAAAAGATATTGCATATGGTAAAGATGGTATCCGTAGAGAATTGTTAAAACAAAAGAAAAATGTTTTAGCATATTCTGCTGCTTTAGGGAAACCTAAAAACGGAATCATTGTGATCATTAAACCAACTAAAAAATCAAATTACCGTAATTTGGTTGATATCTTGGACGAAATGGCTATCACTGGAGTTGAGACGTATGCAATTGTTCCTGAGTTTACACCAGAAGAAACAAAAGTGATAGATAAAAAATAAGAGCAATCTTAGTTTTATCGACTTAAAAATCAAGAAGTATGAAATTAGATATTATAAAAAATCAGTGGCTTGATATCGTATTCGAAGGACGTAATAAGATATATGGAGCATACGAGCTGAGAAAATCAAACGGAAAAACAACTGTGAAAGCACTTGTTATTGGTTCTCTTATCTTTAGTGCTGCTGTTGCTGCTCCTCTTATCGCGAGTTTGTTGCCAGACTCAACAGAAGAAGAAGAGGTAAAAGAGGTTAAGATGGCTGCGGTAAAATTACCTCCTAAAAAAGAGGAAATTAAGCCTAACATGCCACCGCCACCGCCACCGCCACCAAAAGTGGATCAGGTTAAATTCGTTAAACCTGTGGTTGCAAAAGCGGAAGAAGTAACTGAAGACCCACCAAAAATTGTTGAGTTAAAAGACAAAAAAGTTGGTGCTGAGACTATCAAAGGAGATCCAGATGCAGTTTTAACTGTTGATGAGCCAGTTGGAAAAGGACCAGTAGCAGAGGTGGTACAAGAAGATAACACTGTATATAACACAGCTGGTATCGAAGTAAAACCAGACTTCCCAGGAGGTATTGAGAAATTCTACAAATTCGTAGGAAACAACTACAAAACTCCAGAAGAAGAAGGTTTAAAAGGTAAAGTTTACGTTACGTTTGTAGTTGAAAAAGACGGGTCATTAACAGATATTAAAGTTTTAAGAGATATCGGTTATGGTACAGGAGCAGAAGCAATTCGTGTTCTTAAAAAATGTCCAAAATGGACTCCCGGCGAGCAAAATGGTAAAAAAGTTAGGGTATTATACTCTCTTCCTATTACTATTCAATCTGCAGAATAATGTTAAAAGATATGCTTAATAATATTCAGAAGAAATCGCTCAAAGAGCGATTTCTTCTTGTTTTAGGAATACTGTTTTTTTTAATTTATCTTGTGCTCGGTTTAATGATTATGTTTTGGGAAAAACTCCCACTTAACATGGAACCAAAATACAGATATGCTTTTGGTGGATTACTAATTGTGTACTCTGCAATAAGATTTTTAAGATTAATTAATTCAAAAGAATAATAATTATGTTGAAATATAGTAAGCCTTTAGGTTTGGTTGTTTTTGTCTTTTTGTTTGCCATGTGCAACCAAAAAAGCAAGAATGAAACTGAAAAAGAGACCATTTTGAAAGGATCACTTGATCTTGCGGTTGACGAAACAGTAAAACAAATTGTGGACGATCAGGTTGCTGTTTTTGAAGGTACTTACTATGATGCAAAAATTAAGGTAAAACCAGAATCAGAAGCTGAAGTAATTAATGATTTGTTAAATCAAAAGGCTAAGGTCGCAATTACAACTCGCGATCTAACTGTAGAAGAAAAAGCTCGTTTTGACAAAAGTAAAATTAATCCAAGAGTAACTCCTTTTGCTCATGATGCTATTGCTTTTATTTCAAGCAAAAGCAATAATGATACATTAATCGCGTTGAAAACTGTGATTGATTTCATGCAGGGCAAAACAGATGGCAAAATTAAAGGCCTTGTTTTCGATAATCCTAATTCAAGTACGGTTCGTTACATGAAAGAATTAGCAAAAGTGAATGAAATACCTAAATCGGGAGTTTTCTCATTTAAAACAAATAATGAGGTAATCAAATTTGTTTCAGAAAATGAAGGAATGATTGGTGTTATTGGTATTAATTGGTTTTATCAGCCAACTCCTGATATGACAGA
This sequence comes from Flavobacterium sp. CFBP9031, assembly GCF_034044945.1. Lineage (NCBI taxonomy): Bacteria > Pseudomonadati > Bacteroidota > Flavobacteriia > Flavobacteriales > Flavobacteriaceae > Flavobacterium > Flavobacterium sp. CFBP9031. Next base: position 6,799 of record NZ_JAXCWF010000009.1, on the reverse strand, counting down.
GACTATTAATAAAATTAATGTTCTTTATGTTAAAGGTTTGAACAGTAATGAATATTATAGTCCAACTCAAAATGACTTGGAAATTGGGAAATACCCTTTGGCACGTGATTTGTTTATTATCAATTGTCAAGGTTATTCTGGGCTAGGAATGGGGTTTGCTTCATTCATAGCAGGTGACATTGGCCAAAGAATAATTTTGAAATCAGGCCTGTTACCATACAAAACTCCAGGGCGAAAGCTAAAAATTAGAAATGAAATTATAAAAGATAAAGAATAAATTAATTACAATAAAGATGAATAAATTTAAAATTTTAAGTCTTGCATTAGTTGCTTCGGCTACCGCGGCAAGTGCGCAAGATATCAACCAAGCAAAGAAGGCAATTGATGCTGAACAATTTGATAAAGCAAAAACGATCCTTAAATCAATCATCAAAGCTAAACCTTCAGATGGGGAAGCAAATTTTGTTTTAGGAAATGTTTATTTAAATCAATCAGTTGTCGATTCTGCAAAAATCTATTACAATAATGGATTACAAGCTTCAGATAAGAAAAATTTAAGCTACATTGGTTTAGGACAATTAGACCTTGATGCAAAGAATACTGCTGCTGCTCAAGCTAATTTTACTTTAGCAACCAAAGACATGAAGAAAAAAGATGTAAATGAATTTATTTACATCGCTAGAGCTTATATGAATTCTGAGAATCCAGATTATAAAAGTGCTACTGACATTTTGAAAAGAGCTTTATTGGTAGATCCTCAAAATGCACAAGCGCTTTTGGCAATTGGAGATGCTTACTACGGAGCAAACAACCAAAACGATGCTTACAAAGCATATCGTGATGCTTTTACAGCTGATAATACTTTGTTGAGAGCGAAAATGCAATTAGGAGTTTTATTAAAAGGTGCTAAATCTTACGATGAAGCAATTAAATCTTTTAATGAAGTTATCGCGCTAGATGCTAATTACGGACCAGTTTACAGAGAACTTGCTGAAACATACTACAAATGGGCAAGAAACAAACCTTCTACTGCTAAAGTTAACTTGCAAAATGCAATTACAAACTACGAGAAGTACTTAAGTTTGACAGATTACTCTCTTGATTCTAAAATGCGTCATGCAGATTTCTTAATCTTGGTTAAAGATTACAAACAATTAGAAACTGTTGCAAACAAAATGATTGCTCAGGATAAAGTAAATCCTAGAATCTACAGATATTTAGGATATGCTGCTTACGAAAATGGAAATGTTGATGTAGCTATTAAATCTATTGAAGATTACATTAAAGCTCCAGGAAACAAAGTTATCGGTAGAGATTACTACTATTTAGGTCTAGCTAAAATCAAAAAAGGAACTGCAGCTGATGGTACAGTAGATCAAGCAGCTTTTGATGCAGGTTTAGCTGATATCAAAAAAGCAGTTGAATTAGAGCCTTTAGTAGTAGAAGAATTCGCTGATTTTGGAAAAGAGTTATTTGGTAAAAAGCAATACGCACAAGCTGCTGCTATTTTTGAACTTGGAGCAGGTAATTCTGAGTCTAAAAATTACTTAGATGACAGCGTTTATTATGGAATTTCTTTATACTATGGTAATGCTAGTAAACCAAAGGAAAGCCGTGATACTGTTGCTTTAGGGAAAGCTGATGCAGCTTTTGATAAAATTTTAGTAACTGCTCCTAGCTATGATGAAGCATACTTGTACAAAGCAAGAATTAATTCGTTATTGGATAAAGATGATTTAATCATTAAAAACTACGAAGAATACGTTACTAAAATTTCAGCAAAAGGTGCTGAAGAAGTGGCTAAGCCAGCTGTAACTAAGAAATTTATTGAAGCTTACAATGGTATTGGTGCAGCTTATGCTAATACAGATAAAGCTAAAGCTATTGAATATTTTAATAAAACTTTAGTTTTAGATCCTGCAAATTCATATGCTACACAATCTATAAAAGCTTTAAAATAATTAGAAAATTTAAAGAGAATATAAAAACCGATAGTTCAAAAAACTATCGGTTTTTTTGTTCCGTATATTATTGACTATCTTTGCACTCTTAAAATATTAAAATGTTACCAAAAGAAATACAATTAGAAGTAAATAAAGGAGCAATGCTTCCTTTGATGGAAGAGTTTTATACCATCCAAGGAGAAGGTTCACATACAGGACGAGCTGCTTATTTTATTAGAATTGGTGGATGCGATGTAGGATGTCATTGGTGTGACGTGAAAGAAAGCTGGAACGCCGAGCTTCATCCGCCAACAAGTGTGGATTTAATTGTTGAAAATGCTGCAAAATATGCCGATACTGTTGTAGTGACTGGTGGAGAGCCTTTATCTTGGGATATGACATTTTTAACAAAACGATTAAAAGAAAAGAATCTAAAAGTTCATATTGAAACTTCTGGAGCTTTTCCATTATCAGGAACTTGGGATTGGATTTGTCTTTCGCCAAAAAAGAACAAACTGCCAACACAAACCGTGTATGATAATGCTCATGAGTTAAAAGTGATTATTTATAATAAACACGATTTTATTTTTGCAGAAGAGCAGGCAGAATTAGTAAACGATAATGCAATTTTATTCCTTCAGCCAGAATGGAGCAAAAAAGAAGAAATGACTCCGCTTATTGTTGATTATGTAATGAACAATCCAAAATGGAGGGTTTCATTGCAGACACATAAGTATCTTAATATACCATAAAACAAAAAATCTCTTCTATTGAAGAGATTTTTTGTTTTATACAAGTATACAGTTTTGTGTAAAAAGTAAACGCCAGATTATCTCCAGTTTTTATAGTTTTTCAAAGCGGTAATATGCGCCAGGTGGTGGTTTCCGTGCCAAGCATACATTCCGATAATTTTTTTGAGTTTGTTTTCCGAATTATCTGAAGGATGTATAAACGTTTTTTCTAAATCAGATTCAGATAAATTTTTCATAAGATAGCCTAGTCTGAAATGAAGTCCTTTCAATAATTCCAAAGTTGGTTGAATAGGCATTGTTAAGCTATCCTTTAATTCAGACCAAAGAACTTCGTCATAAGCTTTGATAACGGGATTGTTCTCTGTTAATGTCCACTTAATTCTGATAAAACAATTCATATGACTTTCTGCGCAATGATGAATGACTTGTCTAACAGTCCATCCGTCAGGACGATAGGGCGTGTCTAATTGTTCATCTGTTAAATGAATAGTTTCTTTTGCTAATCTTTCTGGAAGAGTTTCAATTTCTTTAATTTTTTCAGAAAGATATTCTGCTGAAAAAATTTCTGGAGCAATAAATTTTCCGACAGGATATTTTAATTTCTCTAAATCTAGTTCTTTCATAGGTTTTTTATGGTTTGTTTTTAAATGGTAAGTCTAGCTAAATAATCATAATGCTCGCCCTCTAGAACAAGTTCACAATTTAAATCATTGGCAATCGCTGCATTTTGAAGCGTGTTATAATCCAAATACAACCAATCAAAAGGTTCTTCTTTTTCTCCTTTATAGCTAATATTAAAAACGAGCTCTCCATAATAATCATTTTCAGACGGAATCCATTTTCCGCCATCTTCATCCTCATCAAACATATAAATGATATCCGAGCTGTCAATTAAAATTTGTCCGCCAGGATTTAAAAGAGATTTTAGTTTAGTTAAATAGGAATTGCAGTTTTTTAACTGGCCAAAAATTCCTGTTCCGTTCATTAGAAGTAAAATTGTATCGAATTTTTCTCCATCAAAATCGAGAATATTTTCAACTTTAGCGTTTTTTATTCCTCGAAGACGGCAAGTCTCAATTGCTTTTTCAGAAATATCAATAGCGGTTACATTTAAACTGCGTTCATTTTGCAGGGATAAAGCATGACTTCCAGCTCCGCACCCTACATCCAATATTTTTCCTTTTGCCAATTGCAAAGCCTTTTGCTCAATTTTAGGCATTTCGTTATAAGAGCGGAAAAGATATTCGACACTCATTTCATCTTCTTCAGAAATAGAAGTTTCAGTAATAATGTCTTCAGGTGAATTTTTGGTGTAAAAATCAAATATTGCTTTCCCAAAAAGATCTTTCATTGTTTTAGTTCAAAGTTTAAGGTTTCAAGTTCAAAGTTGTTTAATTTTGCAAATCAACTTTAAATACTAAACTTGAAACAGATTTTAAATAATTTAAGTAAGTTAGCCAAAGATAAGCATAACGAGAATAAAAAGTATTTTGATAAGCTTAAAAAGAAACCGCCAAAGAATTTAGATTACATTATGCAGGATTTGCATGATGCCGAATTTAAAAGGACGGATTGCTTGAAGTGTGCTAATTGCTGTAAAACGACAGGACCATTGTTTACTTTGGCAGATATAGAACGAATTTCTAAACACTTTAGACAAAAGCCTCAGCAATTTATTGATCAGTACTTGCGAATTGATGAAGACAAAGATTATGTTTTGCAAAGTGTTCCATGTACGTTTTTAGATAATGAAAATTATTGTATGATTTATGATGTTCGTCCGAAAGCCTGTAGAGAGTTTCCTCACACAGATCGAAACAAATTTTATCAGATTTCTAATTTAACTTTGAAAAACGTCGAAATTTGTCCAGCAGCATTCAACATCGTCGAGGAAATGAAAAAGAAGCTGCCGTTATAATGGAATAAACAGGCAATTGTTTCTACGAATATCTTGATTTCCTTTTTTAAGATGTATTTTTGAGAAAGGAAATAATTAAACAACATAAAGAAAACTCATAATTTGAATTTAGAATATTTCATAGCCAAAAGACTTATTACTGCAAAAGATTATAAAAGCAGTATCTCGGCGCCGATTATAAAAATTGCGATTTCTGCAATTGCAATCGGAATAATCATGATGATGGTTTCTGTTGCCACGGGAATAGGCTTGCAAAAGAAAATTCGCGATAAAGTTTCTGCTTTTAATGGCCAAATCATAATTTCTAATTATGACAATAATAATTCAGAAGTTACAACAGTTCCAATTTCAAAGCAACAAGATTTTTATCCTAATTTTAAGTCAGTTCCAGAAGTAAGCCATATCCAAGCAGTGACCAGTAAAGCTGGAATAATTAGAACAGAAAATGCTTTTGAAGGAATTATATTTAAAGGTGTAGGAGCAGATTACGATTGGAATAATATTAAAGAATATATTGTTGAAGGTAAACTTCCAGATTTTGCAAAAGCATTGAATGAAGATGTTATTATTTCAAGATTTCTTGCAGATCGTTTAAATTTAAAAATTGGAGACCAATTCAATACTTTTTTTATAAAAGAAGAGCAAGGTAAGCTTCCCAATAGCCGTAGATTTAAGATTGTCGGAATATTTAATTCTGGATTCCAAGATTTTGATGCAACATATATTATTGGAGATATTCGCCATATTCAAAGAATCAATAAGTGGAGTGAGAGCCAAGTTGGAGCATTTGAGATTTTTGTGAAGGATTTTAATGAAATTAAATCCACAGGAAATAAAATTTACGAAAAAACCTCTTCTAATCTAGATACACAAACCATTGTAGAAAAATACAGTTATATTTTTGACTGGCTTAAGCTATTTGATTTTAATATAGTAATCATTTTAGGGGTCATGATTCTTGTGGCAACAATTAATATGGTAGTGGCATTGCTGGTTCTCATTTTAGAAAGAACTCAAATGATTGGAATTTTAAAATCAATGGGGGCCAATAACTGGTCAGTACGTAAGATATTTTTATATAATGCCTTTTATCTAATTCTGCGTGGACTATTCTGGGGAAATTTGATCGGAATTTCAATTCTGTTAATACAGCAGCAATTCGGTATAATTAAGCTCAATCCTGAAAACTATTATGTAAATCAAGCACCAGTTTATCTAAATTGGATGTATATACTATTGTTAAACCTGCTTACGGTTGGTGTTTGTTTCTTGGTGCTATTAATACCTTCTTATATAATAACAAAAATATCACCTGTAAAAGCGATCCGTTTCGACTAATTAAAAAGTAAAGCACAATATCCAACCCGACAGTTTTTCAAAACCAGTCGGGTTTATTGTTTATACATATATATAAGGAGAAAATCTAGCTTGTCCGTCTGAGTGAAGCCGAAGCCATTTTCGCGGCAGCATTTGGAATTTTGGATTTTAAAAAATTGAGATTTGGCATTTATCAGGAGCTGTTTCCCGCTATCCGCTCCAATCTTTTGTGCCGAACCCCGGCACAAAAGGATTTCCGCTTCTATCGGGGCTAGGGCGCCGGTTTTCAGAGGCGGCTTAGAGGGGAAAAGGGCGGGTTTTGGAAGGGAGGGAGGGAAAAGCTTCGCGCCTCTGCGCCTTTGGGGGATTAAAAACGGAAGATGTCTGCTTTTGAAAACATGGAATTTCTTCAAAAAATGGGCTTAAAGGCTGAAAACCCCATAAAAAGCGAATGCCGAAACGGGCGGAAAATGCCAAAACAATGGAGCAGTGCAGAAAAACCCTACAAGGCTTAAAAAAAGTTTGTGCTGTAAACGGCGAGTTATTAGAATGTTAAGAAAAACATGGAAAAAATATCAAAAAAACTCTTTGAAAAAGCTTGCGCAAGCGGAAAAAGGTTCTACTTTTGCACCCGCAACAGCGAAGGCGTTCATCGAAATACTGGCAGGAAAGGAGAATCGGACGGAAAGAAATTTTCAAAAAAAAAGATTCGAAAAAGCTTGCGAGATTTGAAAATGCTTTCTACATTTGCACCCCGCAAAACACGGAAAGTTCATTGATAGACTGGGAGGAAAACAAAAGAAATGAGGCGAAAAAAAAGCTTCAAAAATTTTTCAAGTTTTTCTTGCAGGAAACAAAAAGAAGTTTTA
>NZ_JAXCWF010000008.1:0-278646 GCF_034044945.1 Flavobacterium sp. CFBP9031 | reverse complement strand
TACACAACGAAGTTTAAATTCACAATTGTACTTGACTTTTCTTTCCATAAAAATGCCCCCAAATAGTGTCTAACTTTTTGGGGGCAGTTCAAAATAGAATCTCCTTTTTTGTTTGTGTTTAAGCTTCTGAAAAAAAAACTTAGTATCTTAGAACCTCAGAACCTTAGCATCTTAAAAAAATCACTCTTTCGTTACCACTATCGACGCTTTAAAACCTGCTGCTAGATTATCCCAGTAATCATTGGTTACTAGATTGCCTTTATCGTCGTAAACTTGTATTTCTGCTGTGTTTCCTCCAAGCGTTCCTATATTTAAAGCTTCAAAATCTAATTTATTAAAACCTTGTCCAAGATTGATTTTTACTTGCTGGAAATTGGAATCTAGCAAAATTCGGTCTCTTACCACAACTTCATTGCAAGATACTTTTACTAAATCGCCATCAATTGCTCCAAAATCTCGAAACTTCACTATAAAATATTCTGATTTCGTTTTAAAATCACCCAACGAAATATTCCTCTTTACCAACACGCCGCGTCCTTCTCGTAAACCAGCATCTTTCAAACTTTTATCTAAATCTTTTTCCATTTTTGCTACATATCGGTCACCGGGATTAGCAAAATCGGTTTCAGTAGACATGGTAAATTTGCTTTTTTCTTCTCCAATCTGAAATTTTGATTTTGGAGTTATAGTAGTATTTTCAAAAACATTTGGCGTTTTAATTGCCGGCATATCATTAAAATCTGCCTGCGGGTCTTTGACTTCAGGAATCGGAGTCTTTTTGGGCTTTGTAGTAAACTTTCCCCCTGGAATTGCTTTGAATTTAGTATTAGACTCAATTTGAGCTGATACAGATATCGCAGTAAAAAATAATATGAAAAATAAAATGTGCTTCATTGAAAAAAGTATTATCGAATCGCCTTTTATAATTAATATAAATCAAAAGTCCAGCTTCACAAAAATAGTATAATTTAGTTAGGTGCTGCAACTTTAGGAGTTTTATAACATTAAATTAAGCTAATTTTTGGAATCAAAAAACCTGCCAAAATTTTTTATTTCATAAAAAATAAATTTCAATTTTAGAAATTACAAATTCCAAAGACTTACTTTTTAAAAGCATATAGCATTTTGATTATTAACAACTTATTCTTACCTTGAAGACTTTATTTACCATTTATAAATCACAGCAAAATGGATTATATTGATTACTACAAAATATTGGATGTTACAAAATCGGCTACCGAGGCAGACATCAAAAAGGCCTATAGAAAACTGGCTAGAAAATATCATCCCGATTTAAATCCGAATGATAAAGAAGCCGAGAAAAAATTCAAAGAAATAAATGAAGCAAACGAAGTTTTAAGCAATCCTGAAAATCGAAAAAAATACGATAAGTACGGTAAAGACTGGAAACATGCTGAAGAATTTGAAAAAGCAGGCTACGATCCGAACCAGCAGCAAAGCAGACAGCAAGGCGGTTATCAATATTCTGAAGGCGATTTCTCTGGTTTTGGAGATGGAGAATATTCTGGAAGCGATTTCTCCGATTTTTTCAATTCGATGTACGGCGGAGGAAGAAGCAGATCGCAATCTAAATATAGAGGCCAGGATTTTAATGCCGAACTGGTATTAGATCTAGCAGAAGCTTACACAACACATAAACGAAACTTGTCTGTAAACGGCAAAAATATACGAATTACGATTCCGGCTGGTGTAGAAAACGGGCAGATTATCAAAATTCCGAATCATGGCGGGCCAGGTGTAAACGGCGGACCAAACGGCGATTTGTACATCACTTTTATCATTTCTAATAATTCAGATTTTAAACGTGAAGGAAATAATCTGTATGCTGAGGCGCCAATTGATTTGTATACGGCTATTTTAGGAGGAGAAACGTATATCAATACTTTTGATGGAAAAGTAAAAATTAAAGTTCCAGCAGAAACACAACCGGGAACCAAAGTGAAACTGAAAGGAAAAGGATTTCCTGTTTATAAAAAAGAAAATCAATTTGGTGATTTATACATCACTTATACCATCAAAATTCCAACAAAACTTTCTGATAAGGAAAAAGAGTTATTTGAAGAATTAGCAAAACTTAGAAAGTCATGAAAAATAAAAACTTAATACAGATCAAACAGTTTTGTATCTATCACGAAATTGAAAACACCTTTATTACCGAACTTAATAATTATGGTCTCATTCATATTATTACAGAAGAAAATGACGAATTTCTAGAACCAGAACAGCTTCCTACAGTTGAAAAAATGATTCGAATGCATTACGATCTCAAAATTAATTTAGAAGGAATTGACGCCATTGCAAATCTTTTAAATAAAATTGAAGCCTTGCAGCAAAATTTAAATACGGTACAAAACAAGCTTCGCCTTTACGAAGAAAAAGAAACCGAATAACGATTTATATCACAAAAAAGCTTGAATTTCTGAATTGATTTCAAGCTTTTTTTTATTCCTTTCAGAACCATAATTCTTAAATTGCAGCATCTTTAATTAACCTGAATTTGCTTTTAAAATGTATAGACAAATTCGCAAAAAACTAAAAAAATGAAAAGAGAAAACATCTTAACCGGATCGCCGTGGGAAGACAAAATGGGATATTGCCGTGCCGTAAGAATTGGCAATATTGTTGAAGTTTCTGGAACTGTAGCCATTGTTGACGGTGAAAAAGTAAAAGCTGATGACGCTTATGCTCAAACCTATAACATTCTGGAGCGAGTTGAAAAAGTTTTAGAAGATTTAAATGTGGGGATGAAAGATGTGATTAGAACTAGAATTTTTACTACCAATGTTTCTACTTTTGAAGAAGTGGCAAGAGCACACTCTGCTTTCTTTAAAGATATAAAACCAACAACAGGATTTTATGAAATCAGTAAACTGGTTGCTCCAGAATATTTGGTTGAAATAGAATTTACTGCTGTTGTTCAGTAATTTTTTATAGCCACGAATTCACGAATTTTCATTATTTTTTTTCTTTTGCCAGAGATTAATGGATTTAAAATATTTTTTTATCTTTTAATTCGTGAAAATTCGTGAAATTCGTGGCAAACTTTTAGAATTCATTAATGACTTCCTTAAATCCAAAACATTTTCTGCTTTCTCTTCCAAAATGGATTCTTATCTGTGTCTTAATAGGCATACTTTCAGGTTCTGCATCTGCTTTCTTTTTAGTTTCTTTAGAATGGGTGACACAATTTAGAATTCAGCATAACTGGATTATATGGCTTTTGCCTTTCGGCGGATTTCTGGTGGGATTGAGTTATTATTATTGGGGAGAATCAGTTGCAAAAGGAAACAATCTTTTATTGGAAGAATACGAAAATCCTAAAAAAGTTATTCCGTTTAAAATGGCTCCTTTAGTACTTTTAGGAACATTATTAACACATTTATTTGGAGGATCTGCAGGACGAGAAGGAACTGCGGTACAAATGGGAGGCGCAATTGCCGATCAGTTTACAAAATTCTTCAAACTTGATAATTCAGAACGAAAAATTCTGATTATTCTCGGAATCAGTGCAGGTTTCGCTTCTGTTTTTGGAACTCCTCTTGCGGGAGCTATTTTTGCTTTAGAAGTTTTATACTTCAGTAAAATTAATTTTAAAAGCATTTTACTTTCTTTTTTAGTGGCTTATGCGGCCTATTTTACTGTAGAATTCTGGGAAATAAAACATACACATTACAGTATCCCTGTTGTTCCAGAACTTAGTTTAAACAATATTATTTTCACTTTAATTGTTGGAGTTTTATCAGGATTTGCAGCATTATTATTTTCTAAAAGCACACATTTTTGGGGTTCACTTTTTTCGAAAAACATTAAATATCCTCCGCTTCGTCCTGTAATTGGTGGAGTCGTTTTGGCTATTGCCATTGCTGGTTTCGGATTTACAAAATTCTCTGGATTAGGAGTTCCTGTAATTGTCGATTCTTTTTCGAATCCAAACCAATGGTATGATTTTCTGCTAAAAATTTTATTTACCGGATTCACATTAGGAGCTGGTTTTAAAGGAGGCGAAGTAACGCCGCTATTTTTTGTCGGTGCGACTTTAGGAAGTACTTTATCGACCGTAATTCCAATGCCGATTGCGCTTTTAGCAGGAATCGGATTTGTTGCTGTTTTCTCGGGTGCAACCCACACTCCTATTGCCTGTACGATTATGGGAATGGAATTATTCGGAATTGCTCCTGGAATTTTCATCGCAATTGCCTGTACAATTGCTTATTTTTCTTCTGGTTCTGTCGGAATTTACAAATCACAGATTGTAAAAGGGGCTAAATATAAATTATACCAAAGGTTAAATTCCAATTTTTAAAATCTCAAATTCCAAACTGTGATGAAAACTGAGAACTGCAACTGAACACTAAAAACTGACCACTGACTACTGTAACTGGTCACTAAAATTATTTTCAGCATTACATTAAAAAAATGTAAATTCGCACACTATGAAAATACAAGATATTCAAGCGATTCAATTATTACTCGCCACTCCAAAGAAAATTGTCATCATTCCGCACAGAGGACCAGATGGCGATGCAATGGGATCAACGTTAGGTTTATACCATTTTTTAATTAAAAACAATCATCAGGCAACAGTAATTGCTCCGAATGATTTTCCTAATTTTTTAGCTTGGCTTCCAGGATCTGAAACCGTAAAAATATTCGAAAAAGAAACCGAAATCTGTACACAGATTTTAGAAGAAGCTGAAATCATTTTCACACTTGATTTTAATGCTTTTCACCGTACAGGCGAAATGGAGCATACTTTAGCAAAGCTAAAAGCGACTTTCATTATGATCGATCATCATCAAAAACCTGATGATTATGCTACCTATACCTATTCAGACACTTCATACGGATCTACTTGCGAGATGGTCTATAACTTTATCACTTTCTTAAATAAAAAAGAAGATATTGACAAAACCATTGCAACTTGCATTTACACAGGTATTTTAACCGATTCTGGTTCTTTCCGTTTTCCTGGCACAACAGGAAATACACATAGAATTATAGCTGAATTAATTGATTTAGGAGTTGAAAACACTCAGATTCCTGTATTACTTTTTGACAATAGCTCTTTCAGCAGATTACAATTATTAGGACGTGCTTTGCAGAACATGAAGATCCTTGAAAATCATAAAACTTCATATACGACGTTAACACAAGAAGAGTTAGATTCTTTTAATTATGTTAAAGGTGATACCGAAGGAATTGTTAATTATGGCTTAAGTATAAAAGATATTGTTTTTACTGCTATTTTTATCGAAAATAAAGACGAAGGGATTATCAAGATTTCATTCCGTTCGCAGGGAGGCTTTGATGTAAATCAGTTTGCTCGAGATCATTTCAACGGTGGCGGACATAGTAATGCAGCTGGCGGAAGATCTGAAGTTTCGATGCAAGAAACAGTTAATAAATTTGAAGATTTAGTAAAAAAACTAAAATTATAGTCCAAATCATGAACTACCTAAAACTTAGCATTTACACTTTGCTTTTTACAGTTTTGTTAAGCAGCTGTAAGCATCATGAAGAAGCCAGAAGACCCATTTCTAGTGCTTCGGGAACATTCATGAAAAAATCGGCTGACCGAAACAAAAAATTAGTGGCAAACGAAGAAGATGTCATTAAGAAAATAATCAAAAGCAATCCGAAAGTAAAATATTATGCTACTCCAAAAGGCTATTGGTTTTATTATGACGAAAGAAATACAAATGAAACTGCAGCTCCAAGAAAAGGAGATATTGCTTACTTTAATATGGAAGTAAAAGATATAAAAGGCAATGTCATTTATTCTGAATCAGATCTTGGTCCTCAAACTTACTATGTAGACAAACAAGACATTATGATGGGGCTTCGCGACGGAATAAAAAGAATGCATAAAAACGAAACTGTTACGTTTTTATTTCCATCGCATATGGCTTATGGGTATCACGGAGATAATAAAAAAATTGGCACAAACGAATCTCTAATCGTTACAGTAACGCTTAGAAATTTTGTTCCAGATCCTACGGCACAAACAGCAAAACCAGCTGCTCAGCCATCAGCCGTAACGCCAAAACCTGCAGTTGCAAAACCTGTAGCGCCAGCTAAAAAAGATACATTACATTAACTCAATAAAAACAACATCTTAAAATGAAAAAGAGTATTTTATTATTACTAATAGCCGTAGGCTCATTTTATTCTTGTAAAGATGACCACAGTAATCTTCCTGATGGTTTATATGCCGATATCGAAACAAACAAAGGTCACATCATTGTAGAGCTTGATTACAAAAAAGCACCTATTACAGTGGCTAACTTTGTGACTTTAGCTGAAGGTAAAAACGAGTTTGTAACGCACGAACAATTAAAAAAGAAACCTTTTTTTGACGGTTTAAAATTCCACCGAGTAATTGAAAGTTTCATGATTCAAAGTGGTGATCCATTAGGAACTGGTTCTGGAGATACTGGATATAAATTTAAAGATGAATTTTCAGATTTAAAATTTGACAAAGCTGGAGTTTTAGCAATGGCAAATAACGGACCTGGAACAAACAGCAGCCAGTTTTTTATCACTCACGTAGAAACTCCTTGGTTAGACAACCTACATACTATTTTCGGTCATGTGGTAAGCGCAAAAGATCAAGAAGTAGTAAACAAAGTTGTTCAAGGAGACAATATCGTTGCTGTAACTATTATTAGAAATGGTGAAGCAGCGAAAAAATTTGATGCTGCAAAAGTATTCCACGACTATTTTGCTGACATTGCAAAAGAACAACAAAAATATGCTGGAGCTCAAAAAGAAAAAGTAGATTATTACGCTTCTCTAAAACCAAAAGCAACTAAAACTACAAGCGGTTTAGAATATGTAATTACAGAAAAAGGAGGTGGCAAGAAACCTGCTATTGGAAGTCAAATTTACATTCACTACGCTGGTTTCCTTGAAAACGGAACTTTATTTGACACTAGCATTGAAGAAGTGGCAAAACCATTCGGGAAATTTGATCCTGCAAGAGCAGCGCAAAACGGCTACCAACCAATTCAATTTCAAGCTGGTAAAAAAGATGGTTTAATTCCTGGTTTTATTGAAGGAGTTGAGCAATTGTCTTATGGAGACAAAGCAGTTCTTTTTATTCCATCGCACTTAGCTTATGGAGCAACTGGTGCTGGAGGTGTAATTCCGCCAAACGCTAATATTATTTTCGAAATCCAGATTTCAGACAAACAGTAATTGAATTAAAGACTTAAAATTTTAAAAGCAATGAAATTTAAATTTCTATTTTTATTTTGCTTAGCAATAGTAAATATACAAGCTCAAACTAAAAAGCCTGCTACAAAACCAGCAGCGAAACCTACAACTACAGCAGCTGCTGCGGCAAATCCTGGCGACGGGATTTTCGCTACAATTTCTACTACAAAAGGAGACATTGTTCTTTCTTTAGAGTATGTAAAAGCACCTGTTACAGTAGCAAACTTTATTACTTTGGCAGAAGGTACAAATCCTAACGTTAAAGCATCTCTTAAAGGAAAACCATTTTACAACGGATTAAAATTCCATAGAGTAATTAACGATTTCATGATTCAGGGTGGTGATCCAGAAGGAAATGGTTCTGGAGGTCCAGGATATTCTTTTAAAGATGAATTTGTAGACGATTTAAAATTCGAAAAAGGCGGGGTTCTTGCTATGGCAAATTCTGGTCCGGCAACAAACGGAAGCCAGTTTTTCATTACACACAAAGATACTCCTTGGTTAAACGGAAAACACACTATTTTTGGCCACGTAGTGTCTGGAATGGATAATGTAAATAAAATAGTTCAAGACGATGTAATGACAAAAATTGTTATTACACGCAAAGGTGCTGCTGCAAAGAAATTTGATGCTCTAAAAGTTTTAAGCGATGATGTAAAAAAAGAAGCGGCTAAAAAAGAAGAAGCAAAAAAAGTAATAACTGCAAAAGCAGCTTATTTTAAAGACTTAAAAGCAAAAGCAACTGCAACAGCTTCTGGTTTAAAATATGTAATCACTCAAAAAGGTACTGGCGTTAAAGGTGCTGAAGGTTCTAACATCTATTTTCACTACGCTGGGTATTTTGAAGACGGAAACTTATTTGACAGCAGCATGGCTCCAGTAGCAAAAGCATATGGAAAATATGATGCCAATAGAGATGCGCAAGGCGGATACAAAGCGTTTCCTTTTACAGTTGGTAAAAAAGAGGGAATGATTCCTGGTTTTCTTGAAGCTCTTGATATGATGACAGACGGAGAAAAAGCGACTTTCTTTTTACCTTCAAATTTAGCGTATGGCGAAAAAGGTGCTGGCGGAGTGATTCCTCCAAATGCTACTTTGATTTTTGAAATTGAAACGTATCAAAACCAGCCTAAGTAATTAGAAAAGAGAAGATTTATTCTTTATAGATATAAAAAGCCATCAGAATTATTCTTGATGGCTTTTCTATTTTTTGCCGTTTATCTTTTTAAAGAATTCTTATTTTAAGCCTTTAAAAATCAATTCTATTGCAATTAAATCATTATTTTCAACATAGTACAAGAGAATCCTAAACAAAATAGCTTACCTTTGCCGGCTTAATTTTTTAAAAACAGATAATTTATGACGTCGCAAAATAATGTATTAAAGGGTGTTTTTCTTGTTGCTTTGGGAGCAACTACTTACGGAATGTTGGCAACTTTTGTAAAAATGGCCTATTCTGAAGGATACACAACTGCAGAAGTAACGACCTCACAGTTTATATACGGAATTCTAGGTATTCTTGCAATCAATCTTTTTCAGCGTATTAAAAACAAAAACAAACCTGCCGTAAAAGCATCTCGTAAAAATATTTTCAATTTAATGCTTGCTGGAACTTCTTTAGGAATGACAAGCTTATTTTATTATTTGGCGGTAAAATACATTCCTGTTTCTATCGGAATCGTTTTATTGATGCAAACCGTTTGGATGGGTGTTTTGCTTGAAATGATTTTAGAAAAAAAACTGCCTTCAAAACAAAAGGTCATTGCGGTATTAATAGTGCTTTTTGGAACTGTTTTAGCCACTAATATTATCAATAACGATATCGAATTAGACTGGAGAGGTTTAGTTTGGGGAATGCTTGCTGCTGCATCTTTTACTACAACTATGTTTACTGCCAATAGTGTAGCAACCGAAATTTCTTCTGCTCAAAGAAGTCTTTATATGCTTTTAGGAGGCGCTGTTATTGTATTTTCGTTTGCTTTTGCAACACAGGTTACGGCCTTTAATATGGAAATCTTCCTTAAATGGGGAATTGTATTATCCTTATTTGGTACCATAATTCCGCCACTTTTAATGACTGCAGGTTTTCCGTTAACTGGAATTGGACTAGGAAGTATTGTTTCTGCCCTAGAACTGCCAGTTTCTGTAATGATGGCGTATGTTTTATTAAACGAAAAAGTAATCTTTTCTCAATGGGTCGGCATTGTATTGATTATTCTGGCCATAATTATTATGAATGTAAATTTCAAGTCAAAAAAATAGCCCAAAATACATACTTTCAAAAAAAGAAGTCTTGTAATGCAATAATTGTTAATTTTTTTATAAATTCGTGATAAACAATTAAATATCATGATTTTACCTTGGCATTTATATTTAATGGCTTTCCTTTATATTCTTGCTGGTCTAAATCATTTTAGAAAACCTGGAATGTACATAAAAATCATTCCGCCCGCATTTAAAAACCCCAAATTAATAAATATTTTAAGTGGTGCTTCTGAGATTATTCTAGGCATCTTTCTAATCCTGCCTTTTACAACACAAATTGCCGCCTGGGGAATTATAATGCTATTAATTGCTATTTTTCCTGCCAATTTGTATATGTTTCAAAATAAAAAAGCAGGATTTGGTTTACCATTATGGATTTTATTTGTACGTTTGCCCTTACAAATTGTTTTAATTTATTGGGCTTACCAATATACATTCTAACATTAACCATTTAAATTATTTTATTATGAAAAAATTATTTGCAGAGTTCTTTGGAACTTATTGGCTTGTTTTTGGTGGATGCGGAAGCGCAATTTTTGCAGCGGGAATTCCAAATTTAGGAATCGGATTTGCTGGTGTTGCGCTTGCTTTTGGTTTAACAGTACTTACAATGGCCTATGCTGTTGGCCATATTTCGGGCGGCCATTTTAATCCCGCTGTTTCTTTTGGTTTGTGGGCTGGGGGAAGATTCTCGGCAAAAGATCTTATTCCGTACATCATTGCACAATGTGTTGGAGCTGTTGCGGCAGCAGGAACTTTATATACAATAGCTTCTGGAAAAGCTGGTTTTGCAATTGACAGTACAAAAGCTGGAGCCTTTGCATCTAATGGTTTTGGAGCTTTTTCTCCTGATGGCTATTCCTTACAGTCTGCTTTCATTGCAGAATTTGTACTTACATTATTCTTTTTATTAGTGATTTTAGGAGCAACTGATAAATTTGCAAATGGCAGATTTGCAGGAATCGCAATCGGTTTGGCGTTAACTTTAATACACTTAATCAGTATTCCGATTACGAATACTTCTGTAAATCCAGCGAGATCTTTATCTCAAGCCATTTTTGTTGGCGGAGAGCCATTATCACAGGTTTGGCTGTTTTGGGTTGCCCCTATTCTTGGTGCATTAGCCGCAGGTTTTCTTTATAAAACACTGCTTCAAAATCACGCAGAAGCATAATAACTGAAAAAAGAAATCAAAACATCATCAAAAAAATAAAAATATGGAATTTTTATATTTCTTACTTATAGGTGCCATTTCTGGATGGCTAGCGGGTCAAATCTGGAAAGGTGCCGGATTTGGTTTAATTGGCAATATTATTGTCGGAATCATAGGCGGATTTATCGGAGGATGGATTGCTGGAAAACTTGGCATTGGAGGCGGCGGCCTTCTGTGGCAGATTCTGATTGCTGTAGCAGGTGCGTGGGTTTTATTATTTATAATCAGCCTCATCAAAAAATAATATCCTAAATAATAATTTCTAAAGAGAAAATCAGATATATTTATATTTGGTTTTCTCTTTTTTATTGGAATAAAACCGAAAGAAATCTTTAATTAATTCAAATATTTATGCATCATGAATGACATTATTAATTATTTTTCTACGATTCCTTCTTCGCACAGAAGTTTGATTTTGGTTGGCGGTATTACTATTTTCTGGCTAATTGAAAACAGTTTTCCTTTGTTTAAAATGCAATATAAAAAATGGCCTCATGCAGGTATCAATTTCTTTTTTACCTTCACTACAATTGTTGTCAATTTTATTCTTGCATTTATTTTAATACGGACTGCCGCTTGGACAATCGAACATAATTTTGGAATTCTGCAATGGCTTCCAAAAATGCCTATCTGGCTATATACTATAATTGGCTTACTGCTTCTGGACTTAATAGGAGCTTATTTAGCTCATTTGGTAGAACACAAAGTAAAAATTCTTTGGCAGTTTCATTTGGTGCACCATACCGACACTTGGATCGATACCACAACTGCCAATAGACATCATCCTGGAGAAAGTGTAGTCCGTTTTATTTTTACCACTTTAGGCGTTTTAATTATCGGGACACCCATGTGGATGGTTTTTCTTTATCAATCCTTATCGGTTGTTGCTTCACAATTTAACCACGCCAATATTTCGCTTCCCGAAAAATTAGATCTATTCTTAAGTTATTTTATTGTTTCGCCAAATATGCATAAAGTGCATCATCATTATGTGCTGCCTTATACAGATAGCAATTATGGCAATATTTTTTCTGTTTGGGACAGACTTTTTAAAACCTTTACTTACTTACCTAAAGATCAACTTATATATGGTGTAGACACTCATATGCGGTCTGAAGAAAACAATGAATTGAAGAATCTGTTAAAAATTCCATTTCAAAAATCACGATCCTTCAAAAACAGTTAAAATCATTAAAAAAATTGAACTTTACTGAACCAACTTATTATTTTTTTTTTTAATATTGATACAGAAATTGAAAATCAATCTATTAATAATTAACACCCTATTTTGAATTAATTTTCACGAGATGAAAAAGAGTAGCCGCAAAGAATTAACTCCGGAACAAACCGAAAGACTTGTTTCGTTAGCTTTAGAAGAAAGAAATCCATTTGAAATTATAAAGAAAGAATTTGGATTGGCAGAAAAAGAAGTCCTGGACATCATGAAAAAGAAAATGCCTCTTGAAAAATTTGAGATGTGGAAAAAGAAGGCAATTGCAAATAAACCAAAACCAAAACCAGTTAAAATAGATGATTTTGATGAAGATTTGGACGGAAAATATTATATCAAGAATAAATTAGACTAAAATAAAGCTCCTGTTTTTCAGGAGTTTTTTTTTATCTGTAAATATAATGTGATTTTTTAGTAACTTTTCGGTACTTTTTGTGTCAAATACTATAACTAAACATATAAAAATGAAAAAAATACTTTACACCTTAGCTCTAGCGGTAACTTTTTGGAGCTGTAAAACAGGTAGCACTGGAGCCGCGAAAAGCAATATAGTTGAAGTTAATATCAATTTAACCGATGTTAAAGACGATAAGGTCTTGGTAACCGTTACGCCACCAGCCATTAAGACTGATGAAATTACCTACAGTATTCCTAAAACCGTTCCTGGTACTTATTCTACAGATAATTATGGAAAATATTCAGAAGATTTTAAAGCTTTTGATGCTAAAGGAAATGCTCTTACTGTAAAAAGATTAGGTGATAATTCTTGGTCTATCTCAAACGCAAAGACACTAAAAAGAATTACTTATCTGGTAAACGATACTTTCGATACAGAAAAAGGAACTGGATTTGGAAATGACGATGTTTTTTCTCCAGCAGGAACAAACATCGATGCAGGAAAAAATTTCATGGTTAACACTCATGGTTTTGTAGGGTATTTTCAAGATAAATTAGACGTTCCGTACAAAGTTACGATCACACATCCTGAAACACTTTGGGGAGCTACTTCTATGACAGATCAAGATGCAAGCAATACTTCTGATGTGTTTACCACTTCTCGTTATGCTATTTTGGTAGAAAACCCAATTATGTATTCTAAACCTGATTACACTACTTTTAATGTAAACGGAATGGACATCTTAATTGCTGTGTACTCTCCTACCGGAAAATATACTGCCGAGAGCATTACTCCAGAGATGAAAACTATGATGACCGCACAGAAAAACTTTTTAGGAAAAGTAAATTCTACTAAAAAATATACTGTTTTGGTATACCTTTCAAGCATGGCTAAAGACGATGCTCACGGTTTTGGAGCTTTAGAACACCCAACCGCTACAACTGTAGTTTTACCAGAATCAATGCCAAAAGAAAAATTGGTAGAAACACTAAAAGATGTAGTTTCTCACGAATTCTTCCACATTGTGACGCCATTAACTATTCACTCAAAAGAAATTCAGTATTTTGATTACAATGCACCAAAAATGTCTGAACATTTATGGATGTACGAAGGTGTAACAGAATATTTTGCTAATTTATTCCAAATTAATCAAGGTTTAATTGACGAAGCTGAATTCTATACGCGTATTGCAGACAAGATTGCACAATCTAAACAGTTAGATGATACAATGTCGTTTACTGTAATGAGTAAAAATGTATTGGATCAGCCTTATAAAGATCAATATTTAAATGTATACCAAAAAGGTGCTTTAATTGGTATGTGTATCGACATTATCATTAGAGAAAAAAGCAATGGAGAAAGAGGAATTTTGGATTTAATGCATAAATTATCTGATGAATATGGTGTTGAAAAACCTTTTAATGACGATGAATTATTCGCAAAAATCACTTCTTTGACTTATCCTGAAGTTGGTGACTTTTTAAATAAATACGTTGCTGGAACTACTCCAATTCCTTACGATTTTTATCTAGCAAAAGTTGGTGTTACAAAAGCAAACGAGAAAAAAGCTGGAAATCCGTTCATTAAAGGACAAACTCCTTACATTACTATTGATAAAGCAACAAAAGAAATCGCGGTTCGTCCGGAATCAGAGTCAACTGCATTCTTTAAAAACCTAAACTTAAAAGGTGGCGATAAAATTTTAGCTGTAAACAATAAATCATACAACCTAGATAACATTTATGATTTAATTACAGAAAGTGAAAACTGGAAAGAAAATGATCCTATTACACTTAAAGTAAAACGTGGAACTAAAGAAGAAACCATAAAAGGAACTGTAAAACTACCATTTGAAGAAACAGAAACTTTTAAAGCTACAGATGCTTCAAAAGAGAAACTTAAAAATGCATGGTTAAAAGGATAATTTCTTTTTAAAGACATAAAAAAAAACCGACAAGTGATTGTCGTTTTTTTTTGTTTGTCATCCTGAGGAACGAAGGATCACACTCGTAAATCGCCAAAGATTGTCCGACATACTTTGCGGAGTTTCTTGTGTGATCCTTCGTTCCTCAGGATGACAAAAAAATACGTTATTTTTTCACTGGAAATTTCCAATCAAACTCATCTTTACTATTGATGATTGCTCCAATTTCAAACTTTACAACCTCATCAAATTCTGTTTGAAGGATAAACCAGTTGTCTTCGTTGAAGTAATTTTCAAAAGTATCAAATGTTTCTTGATTGAATTTTGTGATTCCTTTTGCAGCAAAATCTTTCTTTACGTCAGCAATTTTTCTTCCGATTAATTTGAATCCGAAAACTTCTAAATCATTGCTTGATGCTACTAAATAACCTAATTTCAAATCTTCTTCCTGATAAAATGTCAATCTGATTTTGTGTGCATTATAAACAAAAATCACATTGTCGTCTTCGTCTTTATAGTTTTTATCAGGTTTTCCTAAAGCTGCTGTTACATCATTCTGCTTCATTCCGAAAAGCAGTTTCTCTATTCCTGATTTTAAATTGATCTTCATATCGATTGTCTTTATTTGAAGTGCAAATTTCGTGAAGTTTTTTGTTGTTTTGCCACGAATTGCACAAATTTTCACTAATTAAAAATATTACCGTTGTCAGGCTGAGCGTAGTCGAAGCCCTATCTGAGCTAGAAAGCCCTTCGACTTCGCTCTGGGTGACAAATGCAAAACTAATTTTGATACTGCTTCTTATTCGGCTTACTGCTCATATAAAACGTAATCTTTCCGCCATTGATAACATCGGCATGTTTTAAAAATGGTTTTTCCAATTGTTTTCCGTTAAGGAGAACTTTACTCACAAATACATTCTTATCAGATTGGTTTACGGTTTCCACTTCAAAAGTTTTTCCATTTTCTAAATTTACAATAGCATTTTTCATCAACGGACTTCCTAGTGCATACTCGTCAGAACCTGGAGCAACTGGATAAAATCCTAAACTGCTAAAAATATACCACGCACTCATTTGTCCAAAATCGTCATTTCCTCCTAAACCGTCAGCGCCATTTCTGTACATTTTTTTCAAGATCATTCTAATTTTATCTTGTGATTTCCACGGAGAATCTGTCCAATTATACAAATAAACTACGTGATGAGAAGGCTCGTTTCCGTGAACATAATTTCCGATTATTCCGTCTCTTGTAATATCTTCAGTATTTTCAAAATACTTGTCTGGAAGATGCATATTGAACAGAGAATCTAAACGAACTTTAAATTTCTCATTTCCACCCATCAATTTAATCATATCAGCAGGATCTTGCGGAACGTATAAACTGTAATTCCAAGAATTTCCTTCAATAAAACCTTGCCCATGCGTATCTAGCGGATCAAACTCTTTTTTGAATGTTCCGTCATTCAATTTCGGACGCATGAAACCCGTTTTCTCATCGTAGACATTTTTATAGTTTTTCGATCTAGTAATGAATTCATTATAAATATCTGTTTTTCCTAATTTCTTAGCTGCTTGTGCAATTGCCCAATCGTCATAAGCATATTCTAAAGTTTTAGAAACCGAAGCACCGTTTTTATCTTCTGGAACATACCCTTTATTCATGTAAAATTCCAAACCATCGTAATACGGCACTTTTGCGGTATTTACACAAGCTTGAAGCGCTTTTTCGGCATCAAAACTAATATTTCCTTTTACAATTGCATCTACCACAACCGAAACCGAATGATATCCAATCATACACCAGTTTTCATTGGCATAATGCGACCAAATTGGAAGCATTTTATGAACACTTTGATCTGAATGTGCCAACATAGAACTTACCATATCGGCATTTCTTTTGGGCTGCACAATATTAAATAACGGATGCAAAGCACGATACGTATCCCAAAGTGAATAACTGGTATAATTGGTAAAATTCTCCGCTTTATGCACATTCATATCTAGACCTTTATAATTTTTATCTAAATCCATGTATTCTGTTGGTCCCAAAAATGCATGATACATTGCGGTATAAAAATTAACCAAATCTTCTTTTTGAATGGTTTCTACTTGAACTTTATTCAATTCGTTATTCCAAACCTCCTGACTTTGTTTTTTTACTTTTTCGAAATCCCAATCTGGAACTTCTTTTTTCATATTTTCTAATGCACCGGCAGAACTTACAGGAGAAAGTGCCATTTTGATTTTGATTTTCTCGCCTTCATTAGTATCAAAATCAAAAAACAATTTTAGATTCTGACCCGCCATTTCTGGAAAGTTTTTCGTTTGATCGAATCTTCCCCAAAAACCTCTATAAACGCTTTTTTCCTGAGCAGCTTGTCCGTAACTTTTAATTGGTTTATTGAAAGACATTGCAAAATAAACCGTTCTAGTTCTCGCCCATCCGTTTGTTTGGCGATATCCGGTTATTAAAGTATCGTTTTCTACACGAACAAATGTCCAAACATTCTTTTTATCGTAGTTGTAAATTCCTGAAGTCAGATCTAAAATGATATGTGCTTCATTAGATTTTGGAAAAGTATATTGATGCATTCCCACGCGCGTTGTCGCTGTCAATTCTGCTTTTATTTTATGATCTTCGAGAAAAACGCTGTAATAAGCAGGTTCTGCTTTTTCTGTCGAATGTGAAAATGCAGATCTATAACCAGACAACGGTTTTGATGCTACACCAGGATTCAATTGCAGTTTGCCAGTTGTTGGCATAATTAAGAAATCACCTAAATCGGAATGTCCAGTTCCGCTGAAATGAGTATGGCTGAAACCTACAATCGTTTTATCTTCATACTGATAACCAGCACAGTATTTATAAACTTCTCCGTTGTATTTTCCATTTAAACTGTAAGCAATGGTATCTGTTTCTGGGCTTAATTGCACGCTCCCGAAAGGAACTGTTGCGCCTGGATACGTATGTCCCATTTTTGCTGTTCCAATCATTGGATCAACATATTGAATTAAATTTCGTTTTTCTCCTGCCTTCTTCTGTCCTATCATATTATTAGTAGAAAGTACCAAAACCAATACTCCCAGAAGAAAATTACTGCAATTTGTTTTAATCATTTTTATTGTTTTTCTTAGAAATCCTCTTTGTTTTTTTAGTATTGAAAAGTACAACAAAATCTATTTTTAAAAAACATAAATTTAGCAGGACTCAAAAGGTTTAAATATCTTTGATGTACTAAAAATATACAGTAAACATGAAAAAATATATTGTATTTCTACTTTCCTTTTATTCGACATTTGTTTTTTGTCAAAAAGTAGAAAGCTATAAATTGACCAAACAAGAAATTTCAAAACGAGAGCTTGAAAACGTCACTGATTTTCCTATTTATAAAGCATTTGAATTTAGTGATAAAGGAGGTGTTTACGAATTGGTTTTGGGCGAAAATCAGAAAACAGTTTCTAAAAAAGACACTTTAAATACCAAAATACAAGCCATTTGCGTAGTCAATGATCACGGTGGATTTCTAGAAAAATGGCGAATTAATGATTTGCTTGAAAATACTATTCCGAAAGAAACAAACATTTGGTTCTGGACAAAATATTGCAGTACAAAAGATATTGATGGCGACAGTTATATTGAACCTATTATTGTTTATGGAACTCGCAATGAAGATGGCTATATAAGACGCGTAAAAATTATTACGGTTTATAAAAACAAAAAATATGTGATCCGCGCGGTTGAATGTGATTTAGATGATTGCAGAAGTTTTGAAAAAGATCAAAATTGGAATACGCTTCCGCAGAAAATAAAAACGTACATCAATCAATTGACTGAAAAAATGAGAAAAGAGCAGGATTTGCTTTTGAAGAATGGATAGAATTTAATTGTGAATTGTAAATTGTTAATGATTGATGTTGATTCTTAATTAATAATTAATAATTAACAATTCACCACTAACAATTATCTACTCGTTCATTTCATCGTAACGTTCCGGAACTTGTGGGTCGTAAAGCGGACATTTGAATTCTTCCATAATATCTACTAGTTTATTCATGGTTTTTCCTTCTGTTCCGTAGCAGTCAATTTTTATGCTTTGGGGTGTAGTAACAACTTGAAATGCACCTTTTCCTTTTGAGTTTTTCCAGCTGTTTTCATCCACTCTTTCCCATTCAGAAAAGACTGAATTTATTCTGTTTACGATTACTTCCACTTGAAGTTCAGCCAGACCTTCCACTTCTTGTTTTTCAACAAGAGCTTCATAAACTTCCTGATTGTTCAGGTAGATTTCATCTAGATATTTCCAAAAAAGTAATTCGTACATAGTTAAATATTTTTAAACCATATAAGTGATATAAGAAAGTATAAACTTTTCTGAGTGAAATTGAAAACTGTCAAATCAAAATAAGGCTTCGACTTCGCTCAGCCTGACAATCAAATCTGTCAGTTTAAAATGAACTTATATCACTTATACGGTTAATTTATTTTAATAATTGAATGTTCCGTATTCGCTTGTGATTGTAAGCTTTTTAGAATCAGATGCTTCTACTCTACCTACAATTTGCGCATCAACATTGAATGATTTCGAAATTTCGATAATATCTTGTGCAATACTTTCTGGAACGTAAAGCTCCATTCTGTGACCGCAGTTAAAAACCTGATACATTTCTTTCCAATCTGTTTTTGATTGTTCTTGAATTAATTTGAACAATGGTGGCACTGGAAATAAATTGTCTTTTATAACGTGTAAATCTTTTACAAAATGTAAAATTTTAGTTTGCGCTCCTCCACTGCAATGCACCATTCCGTGAATATCATTTGGAGTATATTTATCTAAAATTTTCTTGATAATTGGCGCGTAGGTTCTAGTTGGAGAAAGCACTAACTGCCCAGCATTGATTGGGCTGTTTTCAACTTCATCTGTTAAATTAACCTGTCCAGAATAAATTAATTCTTCTGGAACTGCTGCATCGTAGCTTTCTGGATATTTTTTAGCCAAATATTTTCCAAAAACGTCATGACGTGCAGAAGTTAATCCGTTACTTCCCATTCCGCCATTATAGCTTTTCTCATAAGTTGCTTGTCCGAAAGAAGCCAAACCAACAATTACGTCTCCCGCTTTAATGTTTGCATTATCTACAACATCGTTGCGTTTCATACGAGCTGTTACGGTAGAGTCTACAATAATAGTACGAACTACGTCTCCAACATCGGCAGTTTCTCCTCCTGTTGAATGAATGGTAACTCCGAATGATTTTAACTCGTTGATTAATTCTTCTGTTCCGTTAATGATTGCAGAAATTACCTCAGCTGGAATCAGGTTTTTATTTCTTCCAATAGTTGAAGAAAGCAAAATATTATCTGTTGCACCAACACACAATAAATCGTCAATATTCATGATTAGGGCATCTTGAGCGATTCCTTTCCAAACCGAAAGATCTCCAGTTTCTTTCCAGTACATGTATGCCAAAGATGACTTTGTACCTGCTCCGTCAGCATGCATAATAAGGCAATGCTCATTGTCCTGAGTTAAATAATCAGGAACAATTTTACAGAAAGCTTGCGGAAATAAACCTTTGTCAATATTTTTTATAGCGTTATGTACGTCTTCTTTTGATGCCGAAACACCTCTTTGTGCATATCTTTTGCTAGAATCTGAACTCATGAAAATTAGTTTGTGTTGATGTGCAGCAAAGATAATCCCTTTTTTTAATTCTTTGCCTTATTCGATTATTTGATTGATAAAAAAATCGGCAGAATTATATATTCTGCCGATCTCCTGAAATAAAATTGGTTATTAAAGGTTGGTTTATTATTTCTTATTCCCAATCTGGCATTGAGGTTCCTGTGAACAATAATGTCCTTACATTATCAGTGGTATTTTTAACTAATGCTTTATAAATCTTTTTTTCTGATATACCATCATTAGAGGTATTTACAAAAATAACTTCGGCTTCATTTGGAGAATATCGAACATCATAATCATTTGTTCCTACAATTTTATCGAGTAAAATTGGTGTAGAAGTTCCTGTGGTAAAACTATATTCATAAATTCTTAAATCAAGCTGACGATAATTTGCATTTTCGTATCCTGAAACATCCCAAGAATATACTATTTTTTGTCCTGTAATCGAAAAATTCAAGCCGTTAAAAGCTCCAGCTTGCCCAGAAATAACATTTGCTATTACAGTGCCTGACATATTAATAACATAAATCTCAACATTATATCCATTTGCATCATTTACTTTCAACACAATTTTTGATTCATCAGCACTCCAATCGCATTCAGAGATAAATTTACCGTTTGGCGTTTGAAATATTTTAGTCAAACCACTTCCATCATTATTAATTTTATACAGCTTATCAAAATTTGGATAAATTAATGCACTTCCTGAAGCATTCCATGAATATCCAACGTAATCTGAATTAAATCCAGCTATAGATACTGAACTAGTAATTTTTTTTGCTCCAGTACCATCAAAATTCATGGTGTAAATATCATTTCTTGAACCATTTGTGGCTATATAAGCAATTTTTTTAACTTGATTATTTCTTCGAGGGCGCCACGAATTTTTATCTGACCCAGTTAATTGATATTGTTTCCCAGCATCATCAGCTGTAAAAATCACATTATTATCATTAATCCCTTTTACGAATAATTGCCTTGTTGCTGGAAAATTAAGAGTTGAGAAAGCGCTAATTGCGCTCAATATAGGAGTATTAACTCCATCGGTGACTTCAACTTGCCAATAGTATTTTATACCATATACAAGATCCGTCAGTGAAAGTTTTTTCTCCTTTATGGCTTCAAAAGTTTTTACTTCTGCATTACTGTCATTTCTAAGAGTGACCTTAAAGGTAAGTGCGTCATTATCTGGATCGGTAGCCGTCCAGGTTAAGTCTAAAGAAACAGCCTGACCTGTACTGTTATCTACTGGACTAACCAAAACAGGAACTGTTGGAGGCTTATTGTTTGCTGTTGCTTTTTTGAGTTCAAAAACAACTTCTGAGGTCGTATTTTTAGTTACGGTAACAGCTTCAAATTTTGCGACATATCCATCTTTTTGAGCTTGAACTGAATATTCTCCTACTTTCACATTAGAAAGTGTAAACTTCCCCTCTGCATCTGTAAACACGGTACTCGTGGCTGGACTAGAAAGTATTTTCACATTTTCCATTGGCTCAAAAGTATCACCAGAAACAACTTTCCCTGTGATTGTACCATAATCATTAAGTTGTTCCCCTATTTTTTCTTCACTGCATGAAACCAAAAACAATAAAAAAAGTACACTGGCAATTTGGTATAAATACTTCATTTTTGATTTGTTTTTAAATTTAACTTCAACGTTATAATTTCTGATAATTAACTATTCAAATTATTTTTTCTTTTTTCCAAAGTAAAAAGTTAGCCCTAGACCAAATTTGTAATAGTAATCATCTCGGGTTCCTGCAACAATATAATCGACATTATCACTGAAATTAATATTTTGTTCAGCAAATAATTTTATACCTATCTGATCTGATGCCATATATTCTAAGCCTGCACCGTATTGAAATTTACCGTAGGTATTTTCAAATTTCCGATTCATTCCATATCCTCCTCCTCCATATAAAAATGGCGTAAGGCGATCTTTAGGAAGAATGATCCATTCCATATTAAGATCGTAGGTAATATACCCGACATCTAGTAAATTTTTGTTGGCGAGGTTTACAACATTGGTAGAAGCGCTTACTGTAAAACTTGGAGAAATCATCCATTTCAAGGCTCCACGTCCAAAAGGTCTTAACAACGGATCGCGATAATCTCCATCCATTAAAGTAGCACCGCCAGAAAGTTCTATGGCAAATTTGCTTCTTCTGTTTTCAAGCACTCTATCATATAAACCCGTTACATCGGCAGTTTTGGTTTCTTCGGCGTAAGCTTTCAGTAAATTATCAACTTCCCATTTTGGAGCATCAGCTTCCCAGACATTATCTTTTATTCCTTCCAAAACCAAAGATTCAACAGCCTTTTCTATAGCTTCTGTAACAGCCATATGTACCGGTTCATTAGTAGTGTATCCCGTTTCTACTTCGAGAAGTCTTTTAAAATTGACATATCTAAAAAGGCTCTCATCAATTGCCTGCGACAAAATAGTTTTTGATATATAAACTGATTTTAGAATTTTTCCGTTTGAAGTCGAAATCATTCTCAAATAAATTGTTACACGGTCTTGACGGTATTTTACAGATGCTCCGGCACCAAAATATCTTGCACCAAATCCGCCCGTGATAATATTAGAATCATACGAAACAATACCTCCTTCCAACAGCACTCCAGCATATAATAGAGGTGTTAATTGCGGTTCATTCGGATTTGCATCTTTTATATATTCCTGACGAGTTGCACGAATTAGATTTCGTTCTTGCAATAAGTTTCCAATATTTTCACGCTCAATTGGTATAAACCATTTAGAATCTTCCAGCGCTTTTATCAATATAGAAGTGGCTCCCTGTGTCACAGCAGTACTAAAACTGCTTCCGTTTTCCTGAGGTTTGTATTGTCCAGTCTGGTCTCTAAATTTATAGACACCAACGACGACTTGTTCTTTGGGTTTTGGCAGATCTTTTAATAATGACGTAGCGGGCGTACCTTCTCCCAAAACAGCTTTTTGAACTCCAGTGGGTTGGTTATAATAAGCGCCGCAGCCAGTAAGAAGTAACCCAAATACAATAAATAGGTAGTAATGGATTCGCATGTTATTGATTTGGGATGATTACTTGTGTTTGTTCTCCTGTATTGGTATCTAAAATATTTAGAGTAAGACCATCTGATGACGGAAATACATCGACCGAATAACTCCCAAAAGTATAAGAGCCTTCTTTGATGCCATCTGTACCAAATTGCTGTTTATAAAGTTGACTGGAAATCTGATTTAATAATTGAGCATTTAAATTGGCTTTAAACTTCTCTAAATCAGTTTGTGTAGGAGTGACAGCTGTTTTATCTTTCTGCTTGTTTTGAGCTTCAGCACTGCTTAAAAGCCATTGATAGTTAAACGTATCGCCACCAAATGCAGGGTTTACAGGTTTGTAAACAAAAGCCTGAGCATTTACAGATGGAGATAAAAGCAGACACAATATTAAGGTTGCTATAAGTTTCATGTCTTTGATAAATAAATTAATACTGAGTGAAATATTTGCGTTCTTTTTCTTTTTCTTTCAAATAAGTAAAGGTTGTGTTTACAGCTTCGTCTGCAGCCGCTTCTAAATATTCGTCGTCTGGCCTAACCAAAAAATCATAAATGACCTCATTATCTATAGTGATAGATATCGCTGTATTTCTGGCAAAACTATATTCTTCACCTATGGTTACTATTTTCTTAGCATTTATTCCAATCGCATTATATTTATAGTAATATTTGTCATAGAAATCTTTACCCATTTTCGTTTTGGTGTCGTCAGTAATAATGCCACGTAATTCAAAACCTTCATCAGGGATTATTACAACTGGCTCATCTTTTTTTTTTCTTCACCCAAAACCACACGATCTTTTGCTATTATTTGTTTATCTTCATCATAAAACAAAAGCATAATAATTACCTCATCAGTATCAAGCAGATTTATCTGCGATGTAGATAATTTTTGTTTTTCGTTTGGCTGTAAGGTAAAAACACCAACCTGTTCATTCTTAGACTGATTACTATTACTATCATTATTTTTTATCACAGACAATCTATAGGCGGCACTCCTGATTACATCTGTCATGTTTTCAGCTGTACCGGTTATTTTTACATTGCCCTCTATTTTTTCAATTTCTATTTTTGCTTTTATCTTATCTTGAGGAACTTGTCCATAAAAAATTATAGAAAAAAATAAAAATAGAATCGTGATATGTCTGTTAAAAAAATACATGTTGCTATTTATAATTTATTTATAAGAATTATTGAAGCTCCATTTCCTGTTTGTGTAATTTTCATATTCTTTGACAAGGAATTGGTTCCAATATTTTGAATATTTTGATTGTCGCCTTTTTGAACAATCTGCATATTTATATCGTAATTTGTTTTGAATGTATAATCAAAAAGTCGGTTATTATCTCCTTGCTGAATAACACTTTGCGTAATAGAGTTTGCACTTTTATCTAACTGCACATCATTTCTATCTCCATTTTGCTTAACAGAAACTTTTAAGTCATTAGATTTCAAAGCTGCATTCACTTTGTTTAAATCGCCAATCTGCTGTATCTGTATTCCAGATTGGAGGTTTTGATTTAAATCCTTTTGAGCTTTTTTATCCAAGCCGGAAACTATACTCATTGCCATTTCTTTAGAATTAAAAACGGATGAACTATAGTTTTTAAACTCAGAATTATCTTCTTTCTGCTGGGCATAAAGCCCTGAGGAGATAAGGAGTAAAACAATATTTAAAATGAAAATTTTCATTTTTATTTTTTTTTAGATTTATTTTTTAAAATCGAAATTAAATGAGATAGCCTAGTTAATAGATAAAGGCTATCTCATTTTATTATATTCTTCTTCTCAAGAGAATTATAAATTTATAGTCCTGTTTGAGTCACAGTAATATGGTTTGAATTACCAAAAGAGAATCCTACTTGTTGGTTTCCAGCACCAGCAGCATTAGTTTGTTTTACATCAGAAGTATTCAAGTTTCCAATTTGTAATGTATTCTCAATGTTTCTAATTCCATTTTGAACAGTTTTTGACTCATTTCCATCTCCATATTGAAAATGTCTAGAAATATTTTTAGCTGGGTCTGTAGTTCCTGCTGGAGAAGTTTGAGTTTGCCAAGATTTGTTTCCTGTACCACCTTGACTTGCATAAGCCAAATTGTAATCTCCAGTTTGAGTTTGAGTAGCCTCATTGCCTCCATTAGGAGCAAATGGAATTGATACAGAACCTAAAGCAGTCAATTGACTAGCAGTGAAAACACCTCCAGGAGCTGGATATTCATTTCCTGTTGTACCTTGGTCAACTGTAGCTTTATTTTTATTTCCTGTTTGAGTTTGCCATGCTTTGTCTCCTCCGTTAAGCGCAGAAGCTGGTCCAGCAATTTGATCTTGCCAGATTGTAGCATCGTTTTCATTTCCTTTTTGAGTTTGGTAAGCTTGGTTGTTTTTATTGCTTTGAGAAACAAATGCAACGTTTTTCTTTCCGTTTTGATCTACTTCAGCTTTATTACTTACTGCAGCATATAAACCTGGTTGAATACCTTGATACACTTCTGATTTGTTTCCGTCAGAAGCTGGAGCCGCTCCACCTGGGCTTACTTGTGTAATTTTTGAACTGTTTAAAGTTCCGTTTTGGCCAACAATACCGTTGTTACCATTTCCTATCTGACCTACATTAGATGTGTTCTGCGCTACAGCAGCAAATCCTACAAACAGCATCGCTGAGATGCTTAAAATTACTTTTTTCATAATAAATATATTTAATTGGTTATTAATACAAATTATTATGTAGGTTCTTCTGTAGGTTTATAATCCCGGGGAGGAAAAGTGGGGGGCTTATTCTATCATTTTGAAAACAAATTTTAAATCTATTTTCTTTTCTTCACGACCAAAATTAGAAAACTTTACCCAAAAGCAGCTCACGTATAAATACCTATTTTACAAGATATTAACCTCTTTTCGATGAACTGTAATACTATCTCGATGAACTGCCCAAATGCGCAAAAATTTTCATAGGAAAAAAGATACTTATTACAATTTCTTTACATTTAAGGGGCTATAAGTAGCAAAAAAGTTCTTCACAAACCTTTTTTTTAGTATAATCTCAAAAAAAAGCCTGTCTTTTTGAGACAGGCTTTAACAAATTGTTATTATAATTACTTGGTAAACAATAATTCTCTATATTTGGTCAATGTCCAGCTTTCGTCATCTACTAATAATTCTAATTTATCGCAGTGATTACGAATTTCATCAAAATAAGGTTTTACATTATTGCAATATGCTTCTGCCATTTTTTGAGCATCGGTCAATTGATTTGCTTTTTTTCTTTCATTAGTCATCGCCAATACTTTAGAATTGATTCCTTCAATATGACCTGAAATTTCTTTAATTAAAACAATCTGTTCTTTGGCTAAAGCCTCAAACTCTTTTGCAAAAATTTCTTTCAACCCTTTTACATTATCAATTAAAGTGTTTTGGTAACGAATTGCTGTTGGAATTACATGGTTTCTAGCAATATCTCCTAAAACTCTTCCTTCAATTTGGATTTTTTTAGTGTATTCTTCCAATTCGATTTCGTAACGAGCTTCTGCTTCTACATGATTAAAGATTCCTAATTGTTCAAATAATTCTAAAGCTTGTTTAGAAACCTTAGCTTTAATAGCTTCTGGAGTAGTTTTAAAGTTGCTCAAACCTCTTTTAGCCGCTTCTTTTTCCCAAGCATCACTATAACCGTCTCCTTCAAAAAGAATTTTTTTAGATTGTTTGATGTATTCTCTTAAGACATTAAAGATTGCATCGTCTTTTTTCATGTCTTTATTTTCAATCAAGTTCTCTACTTCATTTTTAAAATCAATTAACTGTTTTGCTACAATCGCATTCAGAGTTGTCATTGCATTCGAACAGTTTGAATTGGATCCAACAGCTCTAAACTCAAATTTATTTCCAGTGAAAGCAAAAGGTGAAGTTCTATTTCTGTCTGTATTGTCTAATAATACGTCTGGAATTTTACCAACAACGTTCAATTTCAAATCTGTTTTTTCTTCTGGCGAAAGTTTTCCTGTTGTTACGCTTTCCAATTCAGATAAAACCTTAGTTAATTGCGCTCCAATAAATACAGACATAATTGCTGGCGGGGCTTCATTTGCTCCTAACCTATGGTCGTTACTTGCTGTTGCGATAGAGGCTCTTAATAAAGTTTCGTTGTCGTTAACCGCTTTGATTGTATTAATAAAGAAAGTCAAGAATTGTAAATTGCTCATTGGCGTTTTGCTCGGACTCAACAAGTTAACTCCTGTATCTGTAGCCAGCGACCAGTTATTGTGTTTTCCAGAACCGTTTACTCCTTTAAATGGTTTTTCGTGAAATAATACTTTAAAGTCATGACGTTCCGCAACTTTCTGCATCACATCCATTAATAAAGAGTTGTGGTCAACCGCTAAATTCGTTTCTTCAAAAATCGGAGCTAATTCAAACTGATTCGGTGCTACCTCATTATGACGTGTTTTTACCGGAATACCCAATAGCATACATTCTTGCTCTAAATCTCTCATATAAGTAAGAGCACGAGTTGGAATAGATCCGAAATAATGATCGTCTAACTGCTGGCCTTTTGCAGACGTATGACCTAACAAAGTTCTTCCTGTCATCATTAAGTCTGGGCGAGAATTTGCCAGTGCTTTATCAATCAAAAAATATTCCTGCTCCCATCCTAATGTTGCAGTTACCTTTTTTACGTTTTTGTCAAAATATTTACAAACCTCTGTTGCAGCTTCGTCAATTGCAGACAATGCTCTT
The DNA here is from genome assembly GCF_034044945.1 of Flavobacterium sp. CFBP9031. Lineage (NCBI taxonomy): Bacteria > Pseudomonadati > Bacteroidota > Flavobacteriia > Flavobacteriales > Flavobacteriaceae > Flavobacterium > Flavobacterium sp. CFBP9031. Next base: position 250,917 of record NZ_JAXCWF010000008.1, on the reverse strand, counting down.
AATAAAGGTATTTTATTATCTAAAGCTTCACCTGTGTAAGCAATAAATACGGTTGGAATACATAAAGTTGTACCATATATAAAAGCTGGAGAAGTCGGATCCCAAGCAGTATATCCTCTGGCTTCAAAAGTATTTCTGATTCCTCCATTCGGAAAACTAGATGCATCTGGCTCTTGCTGCACTAATTGTGCTCCTCCAAATTTTTCTACAGACTCGCTTCCGTCATAAGAAGTTTCAAAAAAAGCATCATGTTTTTCTGCCGTTGTTCCTGTTAATGGTTGAAACCAATGTGTATAATGAGTCACTCCTTTAGAAAGAGCCCACTCTTTCATTCCCATAGCAATATAATCGGCAAGCTTTCTGTCTATTTTTGTACCATGCTGAATAGCATCTCTTACTCCTTTAAATGCATCTGAAGTTAAATATTGCTTCATTGCTTTTTCATTAAACACATTTGCACCAAAAAGATTTGATTTTCGGCCAATTTCTTCAAAATGCACCGGCTTTCTGTTAGAAGCTTGTTGTAAAGCTTGAAAACGTAATGTTGACATGGTTATATATATTTTAAATTCGTACTAATTTTCATTAAAAAAGAAGCAACAAATATAAACAATAAATAAGCCTGTTTAGAATATAAATTATAGATTTTTAGTCAATGATTTTTCAACATAAAACGGTTTTTTCGAAGAATAATGAATTCAAATCATAGAAATATAACAAAACTGTACGGTATTATTGATTAAATAAACATTTTTTCATAATTTCTTAACTCATAAATTCAAAAATGAGCCGTAATTATTACGAATTTATTTTTTTAAGCTTACTTAAATTGCTTTTTTTAAAATATACCCCTCACAAAATTGCGCTTATCCAAAAAATTATACTTCGCAAAACAAAATAGCCCCCTAATTTTTGGGACTAAAAAAATAAATCTATATTTGACCCAACGAAAAAAAACAAAAAAATTAATTTATATTATTATGGCTAAAATTAAGTTAGAGTACATTTGGTTAGATGGATATGAACCAACTCAAAATCTTAGAAGTAAAACTAAAGTTGAAGAACATGAAAACTTCAAAGGAACATTAGAAGAACTTGGAAACTGGTCATTTGATGGTTCGTCAACTAAACAAGCTGAAGGTGGTTCTTCTGACTGTCTTTTAGTTCCTGTTGCAATTTATCCAGATCCAACTCGTATCAATGGATGGTTAGTTATGTCTGAAGTTATGTACGCAGACGGAACTCCACACCCTTCTAACGGTAGAGCTACAATTGATGATGATAATGATGATTTTTGGTTTGGTTTCGAACAAGAGTATTTCATTATGGATACTAAAACCCAACTTCCACTTGGTTTCCCAGTTGGAGGGTACCCTGCTCCACAAGGGATGTACTACTGTTCAGTAGGTGGAAAAAACACACACGGAAGAAAATTAGTTGAAGAGCATGCTGATTTATGTATCGCTGCTGGAATCAACTTTGAAGGAATCAACCAGGAGGTTGCTTGCGGACAATGGGAATTCCAATTATTTGCTAAAGGTGCTAAAAAAGCTGGAGATGAAATCTGGGTTGCTCGTTACCTATTAGACCGTTTGACTGAGAAATATGGTTACTATATTGAATATCATCCAAAACCTCTAGGAGATACTGACTGGAATGGTTCTGGAATGCACGCTAACTTCTCTAACGAAGTTTTAAGAACATGTGGAGACCAAGCAACTTACGAAAGAATCTGCGAAGCTTTCCGTCCTGTTACTGCTGAGCACATCGCAGTTTACGGAGCTTACAACGACCAACGTTTAACTGGTAAACACGAAACAGCTTCTATTCACGATTTCTCTTATGGAGTTTCAGACAGAGGATGTTCTATCAGAATTCCTTTAATGACTGTTCAAAAAGGATGGAAAGGATGGTTGGAAGACAGAAGACCAGCTTCAAACGGAGACCCTTACAAAATTGCTGCAAGAATTATCAAAACTGTTAAATCAGCGCTATAATTCAAAGCTTAAGTTATATTCTAAAAAGTGCCATCATAATTGTTGGCACTTTTTTTTTGCGTCAATTTGATTCTGGATAACTAACCGCACTGTTTTTCATTCCGAAGAACAAGGAATAACAAAAACTAGACGAGATATCCATAAAACCAACTCTAAAACAACTATTAAAAAATTCAAAAATTCCATAACTTTATAATACTTAACACTTTATAAATAACAAATATTACTTAATTTTAGGATTAATTTAATTTTTAAATTAATTAAGTTAAACATCAAAACTTATCTTTGTAAATCATTAAAAAAATTATTATGATAGTCTGGTCACTCTTTTTACTTGCTGTAGTTTTTATTCTTGCTTTAGATTTAGGTGTCTTTAACAAAACACCTCATATTATTAGCACAAAAGAAGCCAGCAAATGGACCTTGGTTTGGGTTACTTTATCTTTCCTATTTTCGGGAGTAATTTATTGGCTATACACCACAGACTATATCGACAATCCAGATAATCTCAAACCTGCTGTTGCTTCAATGAAGTTTATTACCGGTTATTTAATCGAGCTTTCTTTGAGTGTTGACAATATCTTTGTTATTGCTATTATTTTTGCTTCTTTTAAAATTCCGCAAAAATATCAGCACCGTGTTTTATTCTGGGGAATATTAGGCGCTATTGTTTTCCGCGGATTGATGATTTTCTTCGGAGTAATGCTGATCAATAAATTTACTTGGACAACGTATGTCTTTGGAGTGTTCTTAATATTTACCGCCATAAAAATGCTTTTTTCTGGAGAAGAAGAAGATTTTCACCCAAAAGATTCTTTCATTTACAAAACATTAGGCAAAATTATACCCATTACATCAGAGACAGATGGCGAGAAATTTTTCATTTCAACCAAAACGGCAAAAAAAGCAGCTACTCCACTATTTGTAGCTTTAATTGTTATTGAAGTAATGGACGTTTTATTTGCTGTAGACAGTGTTCCTGCAATTCTTGCTATTACCAAAGATCCGTTTTTAGTATTCAGTTCGAACATTTTTGCCATTCTTGGATTACGTTCTATGTACTTCTTCTTAGCAAATATGCTGGCAAAATTCAGTTATTTAGAATACAGCTTAGTAGCAATTTTGGCTTTTGTTGGATTAAAAATGCTTTTACACGATTTCTTCCATGTTCCAGAATGGGCTTCTTTAGGATTTATTGCTTTATCTCTTCTAGTAGGAATCTTAGTTTCTCTTAAATTCGGACCAGAAAAAGTTTTAAATGATTCGTCAAGCGAAGAATAATTAGTTTCAAACATATATATTCATAAAAAAAGGAAATCGTAAGATTTCCTTTTTTTATAACCATAAGTTGTTTTTTATTACTTTTCCTATAATTTAATATTTAAATTTAAAGAAATTACACATAAATATTTATTTTAGGCTTTTTAATTAAATAATTATCATGAAAAAAAATTACTTATTTCTCATTGCAACATTCATGCTGAATGCTTTAATGTTTGCACAAACCGTTACCTTAACACCTACAGTAGTAAATAACACCAATGTAAATACTGGCCCAATCAATTTAGCTTCTGTTCCAACTTCAACCATCTCATTAAACGTTAAAGTTGATATTCCAAGCAATGTTGCTGTTACTGATTATGGAACATTAAAGATTTATTATTCTAATCTAAGTGTCACAAACGCCAATGTCGCAAGTGGCGGAGATAGCGGTACTCTATTTTTTGGTGGTGGAAAAATTGCCACTAGAAGCATTGTAATAAACTTATTTTGGAATGATTTCTTAACTTCAGGAGGATTTATTTTTGCAGAATATAAAAATCCTGCCGGTACAGCTTATAGAAGCTCAAATATAGCGATAATTAAAAACCCAACTATGAATTCAGGCACAACTCTTAATCCTCCTGCAGATGCGCCAAACCCAACAAAAATTGTCAATACATTATGCTGCAACCAAACTGTAAGACTAGGAGAAAAACCACAACCTATAACAGGATCTCAATACCTTAATCCATACGAAAGAGAACCATACGGCATAAATTCTAGATGGACATATTTTGGAAATTTGATAGGCTTAGACAATATAAACAAAACTCTAAGTCTTGACTATACAACACAACTTGGCACTTTCTCCATTCAAAGAAGTTTAGGCTATATTTATGGGGGAGAATTTCCAAACAAAAGTAATGTTGTCACCATTACAGTTATTCCTTCACCTTTAGATTCAAATTTAATATCATTATCAGACACTCCAACAGACGTTAACAACTATGCAGAATTGACAATGTCAAATCTAAAAGAAATAAATGGAAGCTCTTCAGTTATAAATTTAAATACTTTACAAAACCCTTCAAATGTACCAAAAAGAAGCGATACATATGTTAATATACAGACATATGAATGGGAATACGCAACGGCTGAAGCACCGTATTCATGGATCACCATACCTAATGAGAATTCTAGAACTTTGAGCTCATCAAAAATACCTAATCTCAGAACCGATAAAGACAATTTCTTATCAGTAAGAAGAATAGCCATTTATCAAAATTTAAGAATTTCTAGTAATTCCCTAAAAATTGTCATCAGGACAATAAGAAATAACAACACTATTTGTTGTGATCAAGAACTTAAAATAATCTCTCCACAAGAAATAGAAAAACCAACATCACTTATTGGCTCTACTGCAATTTCAAGCAAAAACACAGAATTATTTTATCAATGGCAAAAAAGACCTATTAACAATCGAGAGACCGTAAGTAATTGGTCAAATATTCCAGGAGCAACTTCTAAAGACTACCTACCTGCCCCTTTAGAATATGTAACTAATTCAAGAGGAAGCACTTCAATTCAAGAATATAGCTATAGACGAATAGCAGAAACAAATTATTACGTTGGAGGTGAGATATCTTATAGCAATGAAGTAATCATAAGTCCATCATACGAAAGATCTCCATCATCATCTATTACTGTTTACCCAAATCCTGCAAACTCAATTATAAATATTGAAGATAAAGACGCTGTTTTTTCTTTATCATATAGCACAGTTACCATAACAAATATAGCCGGTATAACTTTTAATAGTAGTTTTTCTATAATTAATCCAAACTTATTAAGTGCAGATATTTCTTCCTTAGTAACTGGTACTTATTTTATAAATATTCAAACTACAAACAATGGAAGAAGAGTTAATTTACAATTTACATTTATAAAAATTTAATAATAAATAAAAAAAGGAAATCTTTCGATTTCCTTTTTTTATATTTTTCTAAATCAATTTTAAAATTAATTTACTTGTTTAACATTACTATCATCAATGTTATATTTTTTAATTACAGCATAGTAATCTGAATAATCTGACTTGTTAACAGATTTATTAGTGTTTACAGGATCATTGCCTGGTACAACTACTATACGGAATTTTTGTCCAGTTCTTAAATCAGCAGGCACAGTATTTAACTCAAAACCCTGAAGATAAAGTTCATAATCAACTAGAGTAAAATTAAATTTATATGTAAAAAATAAGGTTCCATCATTATAATAGTGTGATTCTGGAATTTGTACCCAAACAGTACGTCCTGCACTAACTCCATCTGCTCTGTAAGCCAAAACTACATCACCTGGAAAAAGTGTAAAACCAAAAGATCTAACACCACCATTTCCATTGGCATCAAACGAGACATTATTTACATCAATAACTTCAGCAGCTACTGATTCACCTGGAATTCCCGGAGGCCCTTCTGGTCCTTCACAGCTAGAAAATGCAATTAAACCGATAACTGCAAATAAGGTAAGTATCTTTTTCATAATTATTTTTTTTAAGGATTATATATAAAGGTATTCCAAAAATTAAACCAAAAAAAGTGATTTGGCTTATTTTACCATAAAAATGTCCTTATTTTTTCACAGTCACCTGATTTCTAGCTAGTATTTTATTAAAAAATAATACGTGATACGGAAGTGAGTTTTCCCAATAATCCCAAGTATGTGCTCCTGGACGTTCTGTATAATCGTGGTCAACTTTGTTATAAACCAATCTTCTGTGCAATTCTCTATTTGGCTCGATTAAAAAATCGTCTACACCACAATCTATCACTAAAGGAAGCTTATTTGATTTTAATTTATCAGCCATTCTTAAAACAGAATTTTGTTCGTACAATTCTGTATTACCGCTTTTGTCTCCAAATACGGGCTGCATCAATTTTACAACCTGTGCAGAAGAATCTCTGTTAAGCATCGTACTCATATCTACTGCCCCACTCATACTACCTGCTGCGCAAAATAATTCTGGATGTCTGGCAGACAAGTACAATGCGCCATGTCCGCCCATAGATAGACCTGTAATAACTCTACCATTTTTGTTGGCAATTGTTTTATAAGTTTTATCTACTTTCTGAATTACTTCCTGTGTAATAAAAGTCTCAAACTGACTTTCTTTATTTACAGGACTATCAATATAAAAACTAAACGTCTCCCCTTCTGGCATTACAATAATCATATTGTATTGATCTGCTAGATTGTGAACCAGTTTTTTGTTTGGAGTATTTTTAAGCCAGTCGCTAAAATGTCCGTAAGCACCATGCAAAAGATACATTACAGGAAAAGCCGTTTTACTTTTTGCATAAGAATTTGGCAAAACTACCGCTGCTTTATAGGTTTTTCCCATTGCGGTACTGGCAATTTGAAGTGTGTCTACTTTTGCAGCATATGTCATGGTGGTAAGACAAAGCAAAAATGCAGACAATAGCATTTTAAATTTCTTCATTTTGATATTTTTTTTTCTGATTAGGGTTTGTAAATATAACTTTTTTCAGAATAAAATATATGAAAAATCCGACTTGCTTTGGAGTAAAAAAAGATAGCCACGAATTCACGAATTAATATTAAATAAAATTCGTGAATTCGTGGCTAAAAAAAACTCAAGCTAAAACTAGCTGATTATAATCTTATGCTCATGTCGGTATTGCGAAGCACTTTTACCGGTGTATTGTTTAAACGATTTACTAAAGTGGCTGAAGTTATTAAAACCACTTTCATAACAAACTTCATTTATACTCATTGGCTGTTCTGCCAAAAGTTTTGAAGCATGCACGAGACGATATTCATTTACAAACTCAGTAAATGTTTTATTGGATATCTTCTTGAAATAACGGCAGAAAGAAGGCGTAGTCATACTAACCAGACTCGAAACTTCATCTATAGAGATAGATTCCTGAAAATGATCTTTTACAAAATTGAAAACCACATTCATACGGTCATTATCCTGCGTTTGCAATTCCATCGAAAATCCGTCGGCGTTTAAAATGGTATATTCCTCAGCCGATTCCAGTTCGTCTAAAACACTCAAAAGTGTTATAAGTCTTTGAAATGGTGGCTCATTCTCCATCATTTCAATTTTCTTACCGATACGTTTTTTCGTTTCACCTCCAAAAGCGATTCCGCCTTTAGCTTGTTTCAAAATATTCTGCACCTTTTTCATTTCGGGCGCAACAAAAAAGTCGCTTCCTAAAAATTCAGGTTTAATATGGATAACGGTTTCCGTTGTATTTCCTGTTTGCTCATTTGTAAAACCGCAATGCGGCAAATTAGCTCCTATTAAAAGTAAACTACCATTGGTATAATAAGAAACATGGCTTCCTATTTGTCTTTTTCCTGCCCCACCATTTATATAGACCAACTCAATTTCTGGATGATAGTGCCATAAATGAGCTTTGCTATTGGTCTTTTCGGCGTGTTTAGCGTAGGTAAAAGAACTTCCGTATGAGTTAGTTATCACTTCAAGAGCTGGGGCAATAGTCTTCATGATAATTTCTTTAAAAAATAATAGCAAATTTAACAAAATCACCTAAAATAATTTAAATTTTAACCTATAACGGTTTCGTAAATGCGAATTTTACATTAAAATAACGTTCTTAACGCTGAAGAATTTATATCAAATTCGCCTTTTTTTTAGGGTCTTATTTTTTTTCTTCACTTTTTTTCTATTTATCTTATTTAAAACTCGATTTTATACCAATATGTTAAAATTTGTAAGAAAAATAGAAATTTTAAGAAGTATTCAGTTTTTTAAAAACTTTGAATAAAAACAATCAAATTAACAAAAACACAACATTAAAGTCAAATTTTAACATATAACGGTTTCGTAAATGAGAATATAGCATATAAATTGGAAAATATAGATGTTAAAATACCACACATGCTGCTATAACTTTGCATCAGAGAAATGAACGAAAAAAATTTAATACTATAGAATATGAAAAAGGTTATGAAATTAAGTTTAGTATTTGCAGTACTTCTAACAGGAATGAGTACATATGCAATTGATGGAAATGAAGCATTAAATCTTCATGTATTAAAAGGAAATGGCAAGGTAATTGCTTTTGGAATTAATCAATTACAAAAAGCAGTTATTAGTATATCTGATACAAATGGTAATGTAATCTATACTGAGAATGCTTCTGGTAAAGACGGAATCTTAAGAACTTTCAGTTTAGAAGAATTTCCTCAAGGAAAATATATTTTAGAGGTTGCCGACAGCTTCAAAAAAGTAAAATACGATATCACTGTTGACGCTAATAGTTCTGTTTTATCTTCAAAAGGTACAGTTTCTGTTAACTAAGAAAATATTAAGGTTAAGTGCAATTCTTCACGGCACTTAAAACTTTATACTCTAATACAGTATAAAAAGTGAGGTTAGATAGTTAGTAAGTTAAAAACTTTCAAAAGTTTTAAAAACAGCTCTTTGTGGTTACTGAGCTGTTTTTTTTTGCTCTTTACTTTTTGAGTTTTCAACTGCAAAGATTTTTTTTACCGCAAAGTTCACAAAGTTTTTTTATCAAAGATCATGCATATAAATGCAAAGTTCGCAAAGCTATATTAGGATATTATTCTATAAAATTTACTCCAAAAACCTTTGTGAACTTTGCGTTTTTTACAATCCCTCATACTAAAAATCCTAGCGCACTTTGCGCTTAAATTCACGCAGTTTTTTTACCGCAAAGTTCACAAAGATTTACACAAAGTTCGCAAAGTTTTTATTAGGATAAAGCTTTGCGAACTTTGCGTTTTTTATAATCCCTCATACTAAAAATCCTAGCGTACTTTGCGGTTAGATTCACGCAATTTTTTTACCGCAAAGGCACAATCCAAATAAAAAACTTAGAATCTCAGCATCTTAGAACCTTAGCATCTTTATAATTCCTACATTTTTTAAAGAAATCGTTATCTCAATGTAAATTAAAAATCACTAAAAACGTTGAAAAATAATAACCGAATTAACAAATACGATAAATATAATTCAAATTTTAACCTATAACGGTTTCGTAAATGAGAATATAGCATATAAATTGGAGAATATAGTATTGATTTTTTACTTACAACTGAAGTAATTTAGCATCAGAGAATTAGAACTATTAATTTAAAAACTAAATACCATGAAAAAGATTGTTAGATTGAGTTTAGTAGCAGCATTGCTTTTCACAGGAATAAGCACATATGCAATTGATGGAACAGCAGATTTTAATCTGCATGTAATTAAAGCTAATGGTAAACAAATCACTTTTGGTCTTAACCAAACGCAAAAAGCCAACTTAGCAATTTACGATAAAGATGGAACTTTAATTTATTCTGAAAGTGCTTCAGGTAAAGACGGGATTTTAAGAACTTTCAGCCTAGAAGAGTTTCCAGAAGGAACTTACTTCCTGGAAGTAGAAGACAATACAAAAAAAGCAAAATACGAAATCACTATAACCGACGAAGTTTCTGTTTTATCTAAAAACGCAGTTTCTTCTGTTTATAAAGCAGGTTTTGCTAAAAATACAAGCGTGGCAGCACGCTAAAAAGTTTATGCTTTCATAAAGTATAAAAGTGAGGTTAGATAGTTAGTAAGTTTAAAAACTTTCAAAAGTTTTAAAAACAGCTCTTTGTGGTTATAGAGCTGTTTTTTTTTACCACAAAGTTTTTTACCGCAAAGATTTACGCAAAGTTCGCAAAGTTTTTTCCACAAAGCTTTGCGAACTTTTTCGTTTTATAAACCTCTTGTATAATAATTCTTAGCGTACTTTGAGGTTAAAAACTCACTTCGTTTTTGTAAAGAAATCCTTAATCCATTGTAAACTTAAAATCAAGCAAAACATTAAAAAATAATAACTGAATTAACAAAAACATTAAAAATAATTCATGTTTTAACCTATAACGGTTTCGTAAATGAGAATATAGCATAGAAATAGGAAAACACAGTTGCGCTTTTTCAGGTATTACATAAGTAATTTAGCATCAGAGAATTAGAACTATTAATTTAAAACTAAGTACCATGAAAAAGATTGCAAAATTGAGTTTAGTAGCAGCGTTGCTTTTCACAGGAATAAGCACTTACGCAATTGATGGAAATGGAGATTTTAATCTTCATGTATTAAAAGCTAATGGAAAACTGATCACTTTCGCACTTAACAAAGTACAGAAAGCCAATTTAGCTATTTATGACAAGGACGGAACTTTAATCTACTCTGAAAGCGCATCTGGAAAAGATGGAATTTTAAGAACTTTCAGTCTAGAAGAATTTCCTGAGGGAACTTACTATTTAGAAGTAGAAGACAGTGTAAAAAGAGTAAAATATGAAATTACAATAGGAGATAATGCATCTTTATCGAGAAATGCAGTTTCTTCTGTTTACAAATCTGGTTTTGCTAAAAACACAAGTGTTGCTACACGCTAAAATTTTATACTTCAAAAAGGTATAAATTAAGGTTAGAAAATTTTAAAATTGCGCTTATAAGAAACAGCTCGTGGTGGTTACAGAGCTGTTTTTTTTTGTTTAAGAATTAAAACAGATGATGAAACAGAAAATTTCTGAAAATTATTCTTATTAATTCAACTCTTTGATTTTTAAGTGTTAAAAAATGTTTTCTAAAAATAAATCCAAAAGCCCAGTATTTACGTACATAGTTCAAACAAAATACCGAAATAATTACAATTCAATAACTTAAGCGTTTAAAAATGCTAATTTATTGCTAAAAATTAAATTTGTATTTGTAGTTTTACGCGTTCCACATTTAGTAATTAACAATTTAAAAAAAACATGACAAAATTTACCAAAGCTGGTTTAGTTGCTGCCTTTTTTTTAGCGACTGTGTTTACCTACGCCATTGATGGAAAAGGTGATTACATTTTAAATATCAAAACAGGAAATGGAAAAGTAGTTAGCTTTACTTTAGACACTGTAGAAAATGCATCTTTCTCTATCTACGACGAAAATCACAATTTACTTTATGCGGGAGAATCTGCAGCAGACAAATTAGAAGTTTCTAAAACAATTAGTTTAGAAAGTTTTCCTGCTGGAACGTATGTTTTAGAAGTGAAAGCAAACGACAAAGTTGCGAAACACGAAATTAAAGTCGCTGCTAAAAAAGTAAAGACTGTAAAGTTAGACCAATCTGTTAACCAGAGTCCATCTTTCCGTCGTTAATTTTTTGCCCCCTAAGAATTAGAAAAGCAGCCCGTACCAGGAGCTGCTTTTTTTGTTTTAGATTTTATCATTTCTTAAACTCAAACCAATTTTTACCAGTTTCCAAAAAACTACTGACTCTGACGAAATTATTATTTTTTGTGATTCTTGATATACCAAAGAATGCATAAAAGCATAGGTATAATCTAAAAAATCTATCAGTCTGAAACTTTGCCGATATTCTGGACGCACTTCATCGCTGTTTGCAAAACATATATTTCCAGATTCTTGTTCTTCTAAAAACAACAACAAACCTAAATGATTTGAAAACCTTTTTAATATATCCTTATTTATGATCGTCTTTTCAGAATTTGACTTTTGAAATATTTCAGTAAGAGTAAAAGACAGTTCTGTCGTTTTGTTTTTTATTTTTTGAATGCATAGCTCCACATCAGCATTATCAGAAAATGTAGTCTTGTTTTTTTCGCTTTGTAAAGCCTGTATTTTATCTTAATATTCCTGTATCGTCATCTTCAAAACCTTAACTGATATAAAGTTAAATGATATTTTTTCTGTAAATGAAAAACTATGTTTTAAAATCGTTTTTCATTCAAAAAAATATATAAATCATACAAAATCAATTATTTACAAAAATGGAATATAATCGACAAAACTGAATAAACATCGTTAAAATGCAGTTCATATTCTTGATTTCCATATATTTGTACATCAAAAAGCACATTAAATATATAATAAATACAGAATTTTAAAGTTTATAATTGCTTAAAGCTGTTTTTGCAGCAAAAAAAGATTTTCGAAAACAATTAAGAATACGATTAAATACCACAACCAAAACTAAACCTATGCAAAAACAACTAGCTATTTTAGTATTGTTTATCGTATTTTCATTTCGTGCGTCTGCGCAAAACGAAACTTATTATAAAACCGATAAAGTCGGCGAAAAATATGCCTATGTCGATGTCATAAGAACCTATGAAAAGGTTGCAGCAAAAGGCTACAAGTCGGTAGATTTATTTCAAAAATTGGGGAATTCATCGTATTCAAATTGCGAACTAGAAAAAGCAGCCGAATGGTACAGCGAATTATTTGCCTTAACAACCGATCTAGATCCCGTTTATTATTACCGTTATGCAGAATCATTACGTTCTATTTCTGAAAATGCAAAAGCTGATGCCCTGATTGAAAAATTAAAACGCAAACCAAAAACTTCGATAAAAAGCAAAGTTTAATAAAGCTTGAATTGATATAAAAAAACCTCTCAGGAATGAGAGGTTTTTTGTTTTATTACGTTTCCATAATTAGTGATGAAAACCCTAGAAATCTATTTTTTAATTATTTTCTTTGAGATTAAAGCTCCATTAACTTTTGCTTTCAGTAAATAGGCTCCTTGGCCTAATTTAGATATATCAATTTTATCATTTAAACCCAATTCGTCACTAATTAGTAATCTTCCATTTAAATCAAAAATTTGGAAACTTTCAATCTTAACGTTATTTTCAGCTTTTACATTTATAAAATCATTTGATGGATTTGGATAAAAAACTAATGGTGATTTATTTTCTATTAATGGAATACTTAAATTATTAGCATACTTCCATAATGCATTATCTTTTGCATAATAGAGATAGTCATTAAAAGAAACAAAACTTATTACATTGTCCAATACACTAATTTGCTGCAAGGAATTTAATTTTGAATTAAAAATATATCCCTTTGTAAATCGATCCTTATCTATTGATGCTATATAATATTCGTTATCATTAATTTTAGAAAAAATAGAGGTATCTACCAAGTCTATAAAAATAAAAGGCTTTTCTATATCCTTTGACAGTTCTCCTAAATTTGTTACTGTATAATCAGCAAGATTTAATGACATTAAAGAAGCGTTTCCTGTTTCATTTGCTGAAGAAAAAAGCAACGAAGTATCTGTTTTAGAAAAATTTGAAGGAGGAAAATAGTGGTTGCTCATTTTACTGTATATTTCAGTTATATTGTTATTCACCGAATCAAATTTCCATATTGACAATTTGTTCAAATTAGCAGAAAAAAACATAAAATATAAATTGTTTCCTGCCTCAATAGCACTTCCATGCTGCACCAAATCCAATTGCGCATTCCAAACGTTTCCTATCGTTTTGGTGTTTTCAATTGTTCCATCTGTTTCATGTAGATAATATCTGCTAATAAAATATAATTTCCCATTATGTTCAATATATTGTGTCAACCCTGGCGTCCCTGCAGAGTCAGATCCGTTTCCATCTATTAAAGGTGTTATCGGGAAAGTACCCTCCAAGGTACCATTGCTCCTCCAAACTCTAGAATTACTTGTTCCATAAGGGCCATCTGGGTCATACGGTTGAAATGTAAATATAAAAGTGTCATTACATTTCCCCTGAAAAGTTGGAGTATTTACACAAGGTAAGTTATCTTTAGCTAATACCGTTCCCGCTGCTGTCCCATCGGTTTTCCAAACTTGTAATTTATCATCTTCCTTAATTAAAAAATAGATCAAATTACCAACGGCTGTAAGCTTAGAAACTCTACCTTTAATAAAGCTTGTTACTTTTACAGTACCAGCTTCGGTTCCGTCCGTTTTCCAAATTTCTCCAGCAGAGCTTTCATCTTTTGCAATAAAATATAAACTATTATTAATTTCTGCACTTCCTGCTAACGTCCATTCAATCGAAGATTCTGAACCCGGATATATGTCTTTTATTAGTTTTGTATTTGAAGTAGTTCCATCACTCAGCCATATTTCGGCACCAGTATCGACTTCACTTGCTCCAAATATCAGCTTACCATTAAATTGCTTAAATCCCCATGCATAGCTTGTAAAATCGTATATTTTTTGCTGAGCATGAATCTTTATAATTGCAAATGCGAAAAAAATTAGGAGTAATTTTATTTTCATATATTAATATTTATTTAAACTGAAATGTAAATATATACTTTTATCAAAAACAGACTACAGAAAAATCTTAAAAACAAAAAAACTCCCATTTCTGAAAGCTTTTTGTTTTTACGATAATAGTTCCACAACCTTATCATTTCAATTAATCCGATATTTTATAATCGGTAAACTTATAAGTATTGTCCTTTTTTCCCATTAATTCAATAGATTGAAAATTAACACCTTGATCTGTAACTTGATAATCATAAACATCTATTACGCCATCATAGTTATGTAGTTCATAATACTTTCCGTTTTCAACCCACCATTTACCATTTTCAGTAATTTGATCGACTTTACCGTTTTCGTACATCGCAACAAAAAGTAAGACACTTGTTCCGTTTTCAAAACGACATGACACCCAATATTTATTTACTCCTTCTTGCTGTTGTCCCATTTCAGAGCCTTTCCAGCACCCAAAAAGTTTCGGGTCATATGTTTTCTTTTCCGCCTTATTAGTTGCTTTTATATCTTGCTTAACCTTTGTCTGGCTAAAACTCAAGCTTGTAATAAATAGCAATCCTAAAATAAAAATGCTTTTTTTCATTTAAAATTAATTTCTGAAGTTAGATATAGTTTTTGGTTTTTATAATTTATTTGCCTTTCGGCGAAAGCTTTTCAGCCCTATTTTTCTGATTGCTAATATATACAAACAAATTTCTTCTAAATTGAGGAAAGACGTAAAACGATATTTTTTTTGTAAAAGAAAAAACCTCTCATTTCTGAGAGGTTTCTATATTCTTAAAAAGCTTACTATTTATCTTTTAGCAATTTCTCTAAATACTCAATCTTATCTTTTTCTGCTTGAAGCAAACGCTCGTAAAGTTTTTTATTTTCTTCTACCGTTTCCATTAATTTATCTAACGGATTGAAAGTGCAATGATTTCCAAAATGTACATTACTATCTTTCGTATCATTAAAAGTATTGAAATAATTAATTGCAGCTTCGTCCGAAAAATTCTTGATAGCTTCAACCGATACACCAAGCGCTTTTGCCACCTCAACAAGTTTTTCGTCATCAATGGTTTCGCTATTTTCCATAGCCGAAATCGCCTGCTGATTTGTTCCTAAAGCCTGTGCCAAAGCTTCCTGCTTCATATCTCGAAGTTCACGAATACGGCTTATTTTTCGCCCTATATGATTTGGTTTTGTTAGTGTGCTCATAATTCAAAGATAATAATAAAGTCTCAAAATTGGTAAAATGTAAAAAACAGATTTTACGCCGTGCGATACGACAAAAAATGAATGGATACAGCAAAATTTATCTCTTCCTTCGCCGAATCAAACAAAAGTACAATTTTTCTTATAATAAATTTATAATAGTAAATCATTTAAAAATATACGCCTTATGGAAACAAACGAAACAGAAAAGCTACAAAAACTACAAAAATTAACCGCTCAGTATTTTACAACGCTAAAACCAACCAATGAAGCCAATTCTTATACCGCAAAAGTTAAAGTGGTTAATTATTTAGAACTCGGTTGTCTTATTACCGATTTACTTAAATTATGCATTCTGGCGCTTGATAACGACATGCATAATTTTTCTAAAAAAGATAAAAGTGCGACTATTAATGTGAGTCTTATTTTAGAAACGGTTCTGCATCTGTTTCCTATGGATGAAATGGAGTTTTTGGGGTTTGTGGGGGAGGTTCGTTCCGAAAATTGATTTTTATTTATAGTTTTCAAAATCAAGAGATAAGAACAAAATAAAGACAACTTACAACTTAATAAAAATCATTAACTTTGACGCCCTAATAAAAACCTATATTTGCAATAATAAACTTTTATATATGAAATCATAATCTTAACAACAATGTGATCCTTTAATCTTTAAATAATTACAGAATTTGAAATAAAGTAGGAAAATATTTTATTAATTCATTTTTTATATATCTTTGAGATTATATTCTTTTTTATATGTGGAAAAATGAATTACCTTCTGGATGTCCTCCAAAAAATGCAATTGAGCAAAAAGTAGAAGTTTATAGAGTGTTAAATAATAGCGAGCCTGAAGAGACAGATTTTCAAAACTATTATCAGCTTTATCCAGAAAATATAAGATATAAATCTCTATGTAAAGCTTATGCTTTGTCATTTTATGACTCTATAGAAAATGCAATTTCTGCAGTAGAACGGTCTACAACTCTCCAAAAATGTACCCATATTGGTAAATATATTATTGATAACTCACATGGAGTTTGTGAATTTAAAGAATCAAACGGTCATTATAGTGTGTGGCTTTATGACTCTTGGAATTATAATAATTTCCCACCCGTAACCATAACTCCAATTTGATGGAAATTAATCAAAAATATAGTATTGATGGACTAAACTTCGATTTCGAGGTTATTGATTCATTGGAGTTTACAGATGTACCATATTTATTGCTGGAACGTGACAAGATAGGCAATAGGTATTTGAGCTATTTAATCGAAAGTGATGACGAAAGTGAATTTAGAGCTTACGTTCAAATTTCAGAGTCAAAATTTAAATCTTTAGTATCAAAATCATTATTTATTAAAGACGTATTTGAAGAACCTGAAAATAATTGCTTAATAATAATAAAATTTTCTCTTTATAGTGGAATGTCATTAGAATCTTTTCTGATACCTTCGACAGAATCGCAATATAAATTCTCTGCTTTAAATTATTTTTTAGATTATGATGATGAAGAAATTATTAGTGAATATGAGATTATAGATTACTCTATTAAAAGACAAAAACTTGTATTTGATTTTTATTTACATAGTCAAAACTTAATTCAAAGCATAAAACCTTATGCTTTATATAAAGTTTTTACCCCTTTAGTTGAAATTATTAAAAATTTAGTGGGCTTTGACAATAGGAATGCTGATGAAATTCTTGCATTTTCCAACCTAAGACATAGTTCTCTTGGCATAACAATTGAACTTAACTATAGTAAAGATCTTTTTCTAGAAAAAGAAAACGAGGCCATGTTAATTTTAATCGACTTGTTAAATGCAGAAAAAACAGAGGACTTTGAAAGTATTGTAGGAAGAACCAAAGATACAAAATATATAAAGCATTATAAATCAATAATAAAAGCAATCATAGAAAATAATGCTGATTTGAATACAGTTTTTGCACATCCTTTGACACACGAATTAAAAAGAAGCTCATTAGATAAGGAAAAAGCTTTAAAAGCAAAGGCTGTTGTTGAGGAATCATTTGATATTATTGAAGATGTAGAAGAAATAACTGGAAGATTTTTAGAGATCGATATAGATGCACAAGAACCTTCATTTAAGATTATTCCCAATGATGATGAAAGCCCGCTTAAAGGAAAATTTGAAACTTCACTTCTAGAAAAATTAAAAACAGATTTAGTAAATTTAGGAAGTGAAGAATATTTATTTATAATTAAGACACTTTATCACCCTGAAACTATAGTCAAATCCGAAGAAATTAAAAGATATATGGTTGATTATAAAAAGAAAAATTAAGCTTCGACTAAGAAGCTTTTTTTATTAAAACCTCTCGAATACAGTAACTCTTTCATTATATTTTTCGTCACTATAATTTAAAATATTATAAAAAAATCTCTCATTATATGAGAGGTTTTTATCTATAGATATAAAATAGTAAAATCTACATATTCCTTCTATACTGCCCCCCCACTTCAAACAACGCCGAAGTAATCTGACCCAAAGAACAAACCTTTGTAGCTTCCATTAAATGATCGAATAAGTTTTCGTTTTTAATAGCGGCTTGCTGTAACGTATTTAAATGTTCGTTTACTTTTTCTTCGTGGAATTTATGCAGATTATCCAACATCGTAATTTGATATTGTTTTTCTTCTTCGGTGGCACGAATTACTTCTGCCGGAATTACCGTTGGCGAACCTTTTGAGCTCAGGAATGTATTTACACCAACAATCGGGAAATCGCCGTTGTGTTTTAAAGTTTCGTAATACAAACTCTCTTCCTGAATTTTAGATCTCTGGTACATCGTTTCCATTGCACCTAGAACTCCTCCTCTTTCTGTAATTCTGTCGAATTCTTGTAAAACCGCTGCTTCAACTAAATCGGTTAATTCTTCGATGATAAATGAACCCTGAATTGGGTTTTCATTTTTGGCTAAACCTAATTCTTTATTAATAATCAGCTGAATCGCCATGGCACGACGTACAGATTCTTCTGTTGGTGTTGTAATCGCTTCATCGTAAGCATTGGTGTGCAATGAATTACAGTTATCATAAATGGCGTATAAAGCCTGTAAAGTTGTTCTAATATCATTGAAATCAATTTCCTGCGCGTGTAACGAACGTCCAGAAGTTTGAATATGGTATTTCAGCATTTGTGCTCTTTCGTTGGCTCCGTATTTGTTTTTCATGGCTTTTGCCCAAATTTTACGCGCCACACGACCAATTACAGAATATTCTGGATCTACTCCATTCGAGAAGAAAAATGATAAATTCGGACCAAAATCGTTGATGCTCATTCCGCGGCTCAAATAATATTCCACGTAAGTGAAACCATTTGAAAGCGTAAAAGCCAGCTGCGTAATTGGGTTTGCTCCTGCCTCGGCAATATGATATCCTGAAATCGAAACCGAATAGAAATTACGAACGTTTTTAGTAATAAAATATTCCTGAACGTCGCCCATTAATCGCAAAGCAAACTCGGTTGAGAAAATACAAGTATTCTGCGCTTGATCTTCTTTTAAAATATCGGCCTGAACCGTTCCACGAACTTGCGATAATGTTTTGATTTTTATCTCGTTATAAACTTCCAAAGGCAAAACCTGATCTCCCGTAACGCCCAAAAGCATTAATCCCAAACCATTGTTTCCGGCAGGAAGTTCACCTTGGTATTTCGGTCTTTCGATTCCTTTTTCTTTATATAATTTGTTGATTTTAGCTTCAACTTCTTTTTCTAATTCGTTGGCTTTAATGTAAATCTCACATTGCTGATCGATTGCGGCATTCATAAAGAAACCTAACAACATTGGCGCAGGCCCATTAATCGTCATACTTACCGAAGTTAATGCATGAACCAAATCGAAACCTGAATATAGTTTTTTAGCATCATCCAAACAGCAGATTGAAACTCCGGCATTTCCAATTTTTCCGTAAATATCCGGACGCAAATCTGGATCATTTCCGTATAAAGTTACACTATCAAAAGCTGTCGAAAGACGTTTTGCAGGCATTCCTGCACTTACGTAGTGAAAACGTTTATTGGTTCTTTCCGGTCCGCCCTCGCCCGCAAACATTCTTGACGGATCTTCGCCTTCACGCTTAAACGGATACAATCCCGAAGCAAAAGGAAATTCTCCAGGAACATTTTCCTGTAAATTCCAACGCAAGATATCGCCCCAACCTTCATATTTAGGCAAAGCAATTTTCGGAATTTGTAAATGCGATAAACTTTCAGAATGCGTTGCAATCTTAATTTCTTTATCGCGAACTTTAAACGAGTAAACTGGATTTTTGTATTTCGCTACTTTTTCATCCCAATTCAGGATAATTTCCCAATTGTACGGATCTAAGTCCATTTTTACTTTATCGAATTGATTTAGTAAAAGATTTAAAAAGATTCTATTTTCGTCATGTTCTTGAAATCCTGCTGTTAAAACAAAAGAATCATCAATTCCTGCTTTATTAATTTGAGGAACTTTTCCAGAAACAGATTCTATCGTTTTAAAAATTCCGTATAATTTTTGCGCTACTTTTTGTTGCGAAAGCGCAATTTCATCATAAGATCTATTATTCTCTGCAATTTCAGATAAATAACGCGTTCTGTGTGGCGGAATCACGAAGATTTTCTCGCTCATTTCTTTAGTGATTTCAAAAGTCGATTTCAATTCAGAATTCGTTTTTTCGACCACTTTATCCATGATCGCTTTATAAAGCGTGTTCATTCCAGGATCGTTAAACTGCGAAGCAATCGTTCCGAAAACTGGCATTTCGTCTGGACTTTTATCCCAAAGACTGTGATTTCTTTGATATTGTTTTTTTACATCGCGTAAAGCATCCAATGCGCCACGTTTATCAAATTTATTTAAAGCCACTAAATCGGCAAAATCAAGCATGTCGATTTTTTCCAATTGTGTTGCCGCTCCAAATTCTGGTGTCATTACATATAAAGAAACATCAGAATGATCCATAATTTCGGTATCAGACTGTCCAATTCCTGAAGTTTCCAGAATAATCAAATCGTATTTTGCTGCTTTCAAAACCTGAATGGCTTCGGCTACATATTTAGACAAAGCCAAATTCGACTGACGAGTTGCCAGCGAACGCATATAAACACGAGGATTATTAATGGCATTCATACGGATTCTGTCTCCTAAAAGTGCTCCTCCTGTTTTTCTCTTCGAAGGATCGACAGAAATTAATCCGATTGTTTTTTCTGGGAAATCAATTAAAAAGCGGCGAACCAATTCGTCAACCAAAGAAGATTTTCCGGCACCGCCCGTTCCTGTAATTCCTAAAACTGGAATTTTAGAAGTAGCATTGCTTTCGTGAATTTTATCAAAAACAGGTTTTGCTATTTCTGGGAAATTTTCTGCTGCCGAAATTAAACGGGCAATTGCGGTTGGAATTTTATTTTCTATATGATCGATTTCTCCGTTTAGTTTATCTCCAATAGGAAAATCGGCGCGCTGCACCAAATCATTAATCATTCCCTGAAGTCCTAAAGAACGGCCATCGTCAGGAGAATAAATTCTGGTAATACCATATTCATGTAATTCTGATATTTCACTTGGAAGGATTACTCCACCTCCGCCTCCGAAAATTTTAATATGCCCCGCTCCTTTTTCGCGAAGCAAATCATACATATATTTAAAGTACTCATTATGTCCGCCTTGATACGAAGTCATTGCAATGGCGTTGGCATCTTCTTGAATAGCGGTATTTACCACTTCTTCAACGCTTCTGTCATGACCAAGGTGAATTACTTCAACCCCTGTTGACTGAATAATACGGCGCATAATATTGATGGCGGCATCATGCCCGTCAAAAAGTGAAGCAGCGGTAACAATTCTTACTTTATTTTTAGGAATATATGGTATTTGTTGTTCCATTTTATGAATATGATAATTTTAAGCGACCAATGTACAAATTATTTTAATATTTGATTAGCCAAATAGCATTATGTTAATAAAAAAGAAAATATTTTTTCTTCAATATAAAGGTAATAATTCTTGATACTAATTGATATAAGTTAAGGAAAGCTTAAAGACATGGCAATTTCGCAACATTTAAATAAAATCTGGAAACACGTTTTGAGCACTCCCATAGTAATTTAGCATTGTAGAAAAGCCCCAAATTTTTACCAACGACTTACGTAGAAAAGTAATAACGTAAAAATTAAAAAAATGAAAACATTTTATTCATTCACCGTAATCTTAAGTTTGAGTTTTTTTGTATTTTCTTTTAACAGAATTGAAAACAATAGTTTTAAATATAAAAAAGCTTCAAATCATTTAACCGTTTACCACAATCAAAATGATGTAAACGAAATTTCGAACGATTTCTTCAAAAGATATTCAGATTTGAAAAGATATAAATCTGATGTCATGTCATTATACAAAACTAGAACTCTTGGCACAATCTGGTTTGACGAAGACGAAATCAACGAGTTTGGCTCTGCTTTGTATGAAAAAGCAAAAAAAACAAATGATTTAATTATTCCTTATCAAAAAGAAATAGACCAATTGTTTAGTACTTCATCAGATAAAAGTACACTTTCTCAAACTGATGCAGATATGCTTTTGAGTTCATTATATATAGTGTACACTAAAAAAAGCAATGCCGACAAGAAAAAATTGGCTTATGATACTATGCTAAAAGATTTCTTAAACTACAGCACATTAGAAGAGGAAGAAAAAACAGCAGTTGCATCAAATGAAAAAGTAGAATTTGACCAATATTACAAATTGCAAGATGCTCTTAAAAAATACAAAAGATTAGAAAAATCTAGCAAATACAAACCTATTGTTCCGGCAGAGTCTCCTTATAAAGAGTTACGTCCAGATGCGGTTTCAAACACTATTTCGCAAGTTAGAACTCGTTTGTATTTATTAGGAGATTTGAAAACAGATTCTAAAAGTGATGTTTATGATCGTGAATTGATGGATGCTGTGATGAAATACAAAGTTCGTAACGGATTTAAACCCAATTATATTCTAGCAGAAGAGCATATTAATGAAATGAATATTCCGCTTGAAGATAAAGTGGCAACTTTAAAACTTAACATGGAAAGATGTCGTGAGATTTCGGACAAAATTGCTGCCACAGATGAATATGTTTTGGTTAATGTTCCTTCTTATGAATTGTTTTATGTTAAGAACGGAAAAGTAGTATTGAAATCGAGTGTTTTTGTTGGAGCTCCTCTTACCAAAACAACCATTTTTAATGGAGAAATTGACCGAATCGTATTTAGCCCTTACTGGACAGTACCACAAAGTATTGTACAAAACGAGTTGAGATCTAAAATTGCTGCAGATCCAAATTATCTTGCAGAGAAAAACATGGAAATGGTTAATGGTCAAGTACGACAAAAACCAGGTCCAGATAATTCTTTAGGATTGGTAAAATTTATGTTCCCAAATCCAGATGATATTTATATGCACGATACGCCATCTAAAACTCTGTTCGATTTTGAAAAAAGAACTTTCAGCCACGGATGTATTAATGTAAAAATGGCAAAAGAATTGGCTGTTGCCATGCTGAAAGATTATCCAGAATGGAATCAGGCAAAAATTGACAAAGCGATGGCGGGTAAAGTAGAAAACAGTTTTAAACTATCTAAAAAAGTACCAATTTTCATTACTTATTTTACTTCATTGGTAAATGAAAACGGAGAAATTGGTTTCTTTCAAGATGTTTACGAAAAAGATGCAGAATTAAATAATCAATTGTCTCTTACTGTAAATTAATACAAAACGACATACATAAAATAATAATCGGGAATTCATTCAGTTGAGTTTCCGATTTTTTTATTTAAAAAATGTCTTAAGTTATTAGTTTTAAAACTTTTAAAGCCTTTTATATTTTTATTTCTGTCGCAACTTTGCATCGTAATACTACCACTAGCATTAAATTAAAAACAATAGATCATGAAAACAGAAAATATTGAAGGTTTATCATTGTTTGAAATAAATTTATTGATACAACAAGGCGGAAGATTTGTAATGTTTCCAAATCTGATGACAAAACTTAAAGGCTACACTATTTATTTTATTCGTCCTGACGAAAAAACAATTAAATACGCATTAAAACATTTCTTTAAAAATATAACGCTTGGCTGGCGCGCACTTCTGTTAAGGCCATCTTACATTTCAAAATCCTTATTCTATTTGACATTTGGCGGTAAAGATTGCACTCAGTATATTTTAGCCAATTTAAAACAGATTAATCCAATCAATAACCCCAATTTATACTGTGTACAGTACGTTTAAACACCTTTTTTGTCCCATAAATTTTTAATTGTACAATTTGAAAATAAAAAAGTATCAGAGTAACAGGAAAGCCTACATCCTGAGAACAAAATGATTCTAATGCTTATTAGTACAAAATTTAAAATCATCTTATATTTATTATAAGGTGATTTTTTTGTCTTATTCTATTATTTTTAAAACCTATTGAGACTGGTATGATTATGCGTTAAAGAGAGATTTGCAAATCTTTTTTAATAGAAAATCAACAATGAAAAAATACATTTTAATTTCTAGTCTTATTGTCTCAATTCTCCTTATTTCATGTAATAATTTCAAATCAGAAAGCTCAATTACTTCCGACGGTATCAGCAAACCTAAACCGCCAAAGGCCGTAGGTCCTCCACGTATATTATTTATTGGAAATAGTCATATGGAATATTTTGTAAGCAGTCCCACTCTATTTCAGGAATTATGTAATGCCAATAATCAAAATATAAATATTCAGCAGCTGATAACAATAGGTGTTCCGCTCAATAAAGTTTATTTCACTAATAAAACAGAGGCCGACCAAAATTTTTCCAATATAGATAAGGATGGAAACTATTATGATTATGTTATAATTCAGGAATCGACACCAATTGCACTAACAAACCTTTCTAAGTATAGAGACAACTTGAAATTATTTGCAGAAAAAATACATAAGAACAGCCCAGATGCCGCAATTTATGTTTATCAAAATATGTCTCCCTTATCTTATGCAAACTCAGAATACAATAATTATTATACAGAACTACGTAAAAATACCATTCTAGCTGCCGCTTTTATTAAAAATGCAGGTGTATTAAGAGTAGGTGACGCTGTTAAAGATGCATATGAAGGCCAAAGCGGTTATAAGTATCTAACAGGTAATAAAGACAATCTCCGTGACGGCAAAAACACTCTTCATTTTATAAACGATGGCGGTTTTTTACAGGCCGTTTTAATATATTCTACAATATTTGATAAAACACCAATTATCCCTAAAAAACTTCTTTTAAGTACGGGAACTGGTGATAATGACAATATGAGAAAGCAAGAAGTAGCAAAAGCAGTGACCAATCCTAAGGCTCTGGAGGAAATTGCTTTTAGTAATAGATAAATTAGCTTAAATCTGCTTATTGGATTTCATATCAAATTCTCAATGCACAATTTAATGTCCTAAACTAACACTTTTAAAACTTATCAAGGTCCTAATTGTTGTCGATTAAAAAGAGATTTGCCAAAATTTTTTTTATCTAAAAAAATAGTGAACCTTTTTAATTAAAATTACAATGAAAAAACACTTTTTAGTATTTGGTATTGTTGCAATCCTTTTTTCAGCTTGCAATAACAAAACGACTTCTACTGAAAATTCGACAGCAACTTCAGAGAAAATGGCACATCCTAAAGCTCCAAAAGCAGAAGGAAGTCCAAGAATATTATTTATCGGAAACAGCCATACTGATTTTTTTGTAAGTTCTCCAGTATTGTTTGGTGAAATTTGTAAAGCGAACAATCAGCCAATGATCATTGATCAATTGGTTACTATGGGCGTTTCTGTTGAAAAAATTTATGCAGATCATAAAAAACAAGCCGATGAAAACTTTGCCAAAACCGACAAAGATGGCAACTATTATGATTATGTAGTTATTCAGGAATCTACTCCTGTAGCTTTGGCTGAACTAGATAAATATCAGGCAAATGTAAAAATGATTACAGATAAAATACGCAAAAACAGTCCTGATGCTGCATTTTATATCTATGAAGGAATGTCTCCACTGCCTATTACCGATTCAGAATACAAAGATTATTTCGACGAAATTCGTAAAAATGCAATTGCTGTTGTGGAAACAACAAAAAACTCAGGTTTGCTAAGAGTGGGCGATGCAGTCAATGATGCATATAATGGTAAAAACGATTATAAATATCTAGTTGGGAATAAAGATAACCTCCGTTACGGAGAAAACACATTACATCTTTTAAATGATGGCGGTTATTTGCAAGGAGCATTGCTTTTTGCAACAATATTCGATAAGAAACCGATAATGCCAAAAGAACTTACTTTATGTACTGGAACTGGAGATAATGATGACATGAAAAAACAAGATGTCAGCAAAGCAATTAGTAATCCAAAAGCTTTAGAAGAAATTGCTTTTAGTAACAGATAAGTTTTTAAATAATAGTAATTTAAAAAAATCACCTTGTAAAATTTATAAGGTGATTTTTTATTTAATATAAAACACTGAATATCAATTAAATTTATTCTTATTTTAGCTTTATCAATTTCACCTAAAACTAAATTTATGGAAGATTCAAACGAGTTAGTACAAAGACAGAGCTGGCTAAACAGAAACTGGAAATGGTTTATTCCCAGCGGATGTTTGACGCTTTTAGTATTAGCGGCTTTATTTATTGGAGGAATTTTCTATGAAGTAACTTCGGTTCTTAAAGATTCGGAAGCCTATAAAGAATCTATGATAGCTGTAGAGAATAATAAACTCGTAGTGGAAAAACTCGGTTCGCCTGTCGAAACAGACGGAATGGTTTCTGGAACCGTCACTTCACATAATGAGGTACGAACTTGCGATGTACAGGTTCCGTTGAAAGGTCCGAAAGGCAAGGGAACTTTATTTATTGTAGGCGAAAAAAGAGGTACTTGGAAATACTCTGAAATGTCGGTTTATATTAAAAATACAGATGAGAAAATAGATTTATTGAAAAAATAAAAATAGATTTGACCAAGTAAAATTTATTAAATGAAATCTTTTTTTAGTCTATTCATATTCTTTTTAGTTTGTATCTCTTCTTTTGCACAATCTGCCAAAAATTACCAAGTTTACGCCAATCAAATCAAACAATTCTCAAAACCTTCGAGAATATTGAATAAGAATATTGACGCACATGGAGATGGATATGTTGAATTTACAAATGCTAAAAACCAAATACTTCGTTTCCGATTGCATAATAATAAGCTACAGCAAGGATCTTGCAGTATCGCTTTTGAAATATATTATTATGAAAACAATTTTCTAAAAAGAATTGAATCGTTTGACAAAAATGGAAATCTAATTGGATGTCTTTTAAAACTGAACGGTGAAGCTATCACAGAATATACAATTGAAAAACCAGACTTGTATCTAAAAAAGAAAAAACTCATTGATGATGCAGAAGGAAACATTAGCATGAAAGATGACTCTAGCGAAAAAATTATTCGTGTTCGTTACTTTAATGCCAATAATGCACCTATAGAACAGCCTAAACCTATTTACATTTCGAGCAAAACCTATTGGGAGTTTAATATTCGAATGTCTTGGCCGTAATTTTGAGACCTAATTTCGCTTATGTTAAGTTTACAACAAAATGTTACTTTGCTTTAAATAAAATTGTGGCGTTGTTTTTGAATAAGTAGTATTTTTGAAACTTAAACAAAAACCCTAAATGAAAAAGATTTTACTATTAGCCGTTACATTTTCGCTTACTTCTTGTGCACAGGTACAACAGACCCTAAATCAACTGCCTCAAATTGCATCTCAGATTCCAAGTTCAGGAACTGTTGATATTGCTTCAGGTTTAAAAGAAGCGCTAAATAAAGGAATTACACAACAAGTGAGTAAATTAACCGCAGTAGATGGTTTTTATAAAAATGAAGCTGTAAAAATTTTAATGCCAGAAGAATTACAAAAAGTAGATGCAACCCTGCGTAAAGTAGGTTTAAGCTCTCTTGCAGATGAAGGAATCAAAATGCTGAACCGCGCTGCAGAAGATGCCGTAAAGGAAGCTACCCCAATTTTTGTTACAGCAGTAAAAAACATGAGTTTTACAGATGCTAAAAACATTCTTTTAGGAAGCGACAACGCAGCAACAAATTATTTACAAGGAAGCACAACAACTTCATTATATGCCAAATTTAATCCTGTAATTAAAAGCTCTTTCGAAAAAGTAGGAGCCGATGCTGTCTGGACAAAAATTATAAACAAATACAACACAATTCCATTAGTAAAAAAAGTAAATCCAGATTTGACTGATTACACAACCAATCAAGCTCTTACTGGTGTTTTTAAAATGATTGCTGTTGAAGAAAAAGAAATTAGAAACAATATTTCTGCAAGAACAACACCTTTATTACAAAAGGTTTTTGCTCTGCAAGATGGAAAATAGTTTTATTCTGTTTAAATGTTTAATCGTTTATTCGTGTAATCGAACAAACGGTTAAACAAATTATCGATTAACCGATTAACCAAAAAACGAAATGCAAAAAATTACCATACTCATTCATTGCAAAGATCAGAAGAATATTATTGCTTCAGTTACTACTTTTATTGCTAAGGTCGGAGGAAATATTACTTATATCGACCAGCATGTGGACGTAGAACAAAATGTGTTTTTTATGCGTCTGGAATGTGAATTCGAAAATTCGACTATCACAGTTGAAAGTTTTAAAGAAGACTTTAACAAAACTCTTGCTGTCAAATTTGACATGTCTTGGGATTTGTACAATCAGGAGCAAAAACCTAAAATGGCTTTATTTGTTTCTAAATACGATCATTGCTTGTTTGACATTTTGGGTCGTTATAGTGCTGATGAATTAGGGGTCGAAATCCCTATGATTATTAGCAATCATAACGATTTACGTTCAATTGCAGAGCGTTTTGATATTCCTTTTCACTATGTTCCTTTCACAAAAGACAACAAAGAAGAAGGAGAAGCAAGACAAATAGAACTTTTGAAAAGATATCAAATCAATTTTATTGTTTTGGCGCGTTACATGCAGATCGTGACTCCAAAATTGATTTCGCTTTACGAAAATAAAATCATCAATATTCACCATTCGTTTTTACCTGCTTTTCCAGGTGCGAAACCGTATCATTCGGCTTTTAAACGTGGGGTAAAAATTATTGGTGCAACAAGCCATTACGTAACAGAAGAATTAGACGAAGGTCCGATCATTGAACAAGATATTGCAAGGGTTTCTCATATTCACTCTGTAGAAGATTTTATCATGAAAGGACGTGATTTGGAACGCATCGTTTTAGCAAGAGCAATTAAACTGCATGCTGAAAGAAAAACAATGGTTTACAGTAATAAGACGGTGGTTTTTTCTTAGATTCTAAGATGCTAAGCTACTAAGGTTCTAAGGTTCTAAGTTTATAATCTTTGTGTGAAATAACAAACCCGACAGGTTTAAAACCTGTCGGGTTTTCTTTTACTTTATAATAGGCTCAAAGATTGGCAACTTAGAAGCTTAGCATCTTAGAAGCTTAGAACCTAAAAAAAAAACTTATCTTGCTTTAATCGCCAATCTAGGATCATCAAAAGCATTTACTTCATCCATTGTCATTCCTAGAGCGTTTGCTACACCTGCACCATAAGCTGGATCGGCTTGGTAACAATTTCTAATATGGCGCACTTGAATAAATTTCTGCGCTCCTCCTACTTGACCCGCTGTATTTTTAAACAAAAGCTGTTTTTTCTCTTCTGTAAGCAAGTTGAATAAAAGTCCTGGCTGAGTAAAATAATCGTTATCGTCTTCTCTAAAATTATGTGCATAAGCATCACCATAAATTGCCAATGGCGGTTCTTTTACTTCTGGCTGATCCTGCCATTCGCCAAAACTATTTGGCTCGTAATGCTTTCTTCCGCCATAATTTCCATCAACACGCATTGCTCCATCTCTGTGGAAACTGTTATACGGACATCTAGAAGCGTTTACCGGAATCTGGTAATTGTTTACTCCTAGACGGTAACGGTGCGCATCTCCGTAAGAGAATAAACGTCCTTGAAGCATTTTGTCTGGAGAAAAACCAATTCCTGGAACTACGTGAGCTGGATTAAATGCTGCCTGTTCTACTTCTGCAAAATAATTTTCTGGATTTTTATTCAATTCGAATTCTCCGACTGGAATTAACGGAAAATCTCCTTTTAACCAAACTTTAGTCAAATCGAATGGATGAAAACGATATGTTCTCGCCTGTTCTTCTGACATAATCTGAACAAACATTTTCCATTTCGGGAAATTACCTTCTTCAATTGCATTAAACAAATCCCTTTGATGGCTTTCTCTGTCTCCACCCACCAATTTAGCAGCTTCTTCATCAGAGAGATTTTCGATTCCCTGTTGCGAAACTAAATGGAATTTTACCCAATGTCTCTCGTTTTGCGCATTGATGAAACTAAAAGTATGGCTTCCAAAACCGTGCATTTCTCTATACGATCTCGGAATTCCACGGTCACTCATTACTATCGTAACTTGGTGGAGAGCCTCTGGCAGTAAAGTCCAAAAATCCCAATTGTTATCAGCACTTCTTAAATTGGTTTTTGGATCACGTTTTACAGCATGGTTCAAGTCAGGAAATTTCATTGGATCACGAAAAAAGAAAACTGGCGTATTATTTCCTACCAAATCCCAATTTCCTTCGTTTGTGTAAAATTTCATGGCAAAACCACGGATGTCTCTTTCGGCGTCAGCAGCGCCTCTTTCTCCTGCAACAGTTGAAAACCGCACAAACATTTCTGTCTTTTTACCAATTTCAGAAAACAAATCTGCTTTTGAGTATTTAGTAATATCGTGCGTAACAGTAAAAGTTCCGTAAGCCCCAGATCCTTTGGCATGCATTCTTCTTTCGGGAATTACTTCTCGATCAAAATGAGCCATTTTTTCTAAGAACCAAAAATCTTGTAATAAAACGGGGCCGCGAGGGCCAGCTGTTTGAATGTTTTGATTGTCTGGAACGGGTGTTCCTGTTGCAGTTGTTAATTTTTTGCTTGATTCCATATTGCTGATTTTTAATGTTTTATCAAATATACAAACTTATCTTTACCATATTCATAAGCAAAATTGATTGTTATTATATTTTAATAATCAAATTTTATTTAACAGTGCAGAAAGCTCAAAACAGCGGTTTGACAAATCTTAACGTATGGTCAACAAAGTAATAACAAAACCTTAACAGCATAAGATTGATATATGTCGGACATTTGTAATGTAATAAACTGGTTATTTATTATTTTGGTTTTGGTTAGTTAAATGATGCCGGCGTCTTCGAGATGCCGGCATTCTTTTTTATATAAGTTTTGTTTCAGGTTTCATGTTTTCTTTGTTTCAGGTTGCTTTACTTTGAGTATAATTTTAACGCAAAGTGCGCAAAGTTTTTTACTTAAGAGGTTTTTTGTAAAACGCAAAGTTCGCAAAGCTTTGTAAAAAAAAACTTTGCGAACTTTGCGTAATTCTTTGCTCCCCGATAGCTATCGGGATTGCGGTTAAAAAAAACTCAATCTTTTCAACATTAACTTATATCCAACAAAGTAATAACAAGATCTTAACAGCATAAAATTGATTTATGTCGGACATTTGTAATGTAATAAACTGGTTATTTATTATTTTGGTTTTGGTTAGTTAAATAATGCCGGCGTCTTCGAGATGTCGGCATTCTTTTTTTTATATAAGTTTAGTTTCAGGTTTCATGTTTTCTTTTGTTTCAGGTTGCTTTACTTTGAGCATATTTTAACGCAAAGAGCGCTAAGCTTTTTTACTCAAGAGGTTTAGTATAAAACGCAAAGTTCGCAAAGCTTTGCCTTAAAAACTTTGCGAACTTTGCGTAATTCTTTGTGTGCTTTGCGGTAAAAAACACAATCTTTTAAACATTGGCTCATTTTGGATACAACTACACGAGATTTAGATACTTTATAAAAGCAATACTGACGGATCTTTGCTAAATCAATTTTGATTTAAAATTAAAACAGTAATTATGAGTACTATCAAAAAAGTTAATTTAGGAAATCAGGGACTTGTTGTTCCTAATATTGGTTTAGGTTGCATGGGAATGAGCCAGATTGCAGGAAATGATATTTACGGTAAAGCAGACGAAACTGAATCTATACAAACAATACATCGTTCACTTGAATTAGGCGGTAATTTTTTAGATACGGCCGATTTATATGGTCCATTGGCAAATGAAAGATTGATTTCAAAAGCTATAAAAGGAAATCGTGACGCTTACATAATTGCTACAAAATTTGGTTTTGAAATTAATGACAACGAAGAACTTACCTGGCAGTTTAATGGCAAAAAAGAATATGTAAAAAAGGCAGTAGAACGTTCTCTTAAAAATCTTGGAACAGATTATATCGATTTATATTACCTGCACCGCGTTGATCCTAATACTCCAATAGAGGAAACAGTTCAGGCAATGTCTGATTTGGTAAAAGAAGGAAAGGTTGGCTATATTGGCCTTTCTGAAGCTTCTTCTGAAACCATAAGAAAAGCACACAACATTCACCCTCTGACGGCAGTTCAAAGTGAATATTCCCTTTTTGAAAGAAGCATTGAAGAAGACGGAATTATAAAAACATTAGAAGAACTTCAAATTGGTGTAGTAGCTTATTCACCTCTAGGAAGAGGTTTTATTTCGGGAGAAATACAACATCCGCAAGACTTAGCCGAAAATGATTTTAGAAGATCAATTCCTCGTTTTCAAGGAGAACAATTTTATAAAAACATTGAACTTTTAAATGAAATAAAACTTATCGCCGACGAAAGAAAAATTACTGCTTCGCAATTGGCTTTGGCATGGATTGCATCTAAAGGATTTTTAGCCATTCCGGGTACAAAGCGAGTAAAATATGTAGAGCAAAATATTGAGGCTTCTCAGCTTATCCTGACTACTGAAGAATTGAACAGATTAGAAAACATTATTCCTCTTGGAACAATTACCGGAAATCGTTATGATGAATCTGGAATGAAATCTGTTAATCTATAAGAAATCAGAAAAAAAATCTACAGGAAAAGTTATCTTTATGACAGCTTTTCCTGTATTAAACCTAAAGCCATGAAGAAAGAAGATCATACTCCGTATAACATTACCTCTATTTCAGAATTACATCAATTATTACGAATTCCAAAGCCAGATCATCCTTTGGTAAGCTTTGTAAATCTGAGAGATATAAGTTGTCATTTTGATAATAATCTAAAAAGTGTCATTTATAACTTCTATACAATTTCAATTAAAAGAGGATTTAAAGGAAAAATGAGATACGGTCAAAATTATTATGATTTTGATGAAGGTGTCATGACATTTATGGGGCCGGGCCAAATTATTTCGACAGAAGTTCCAATGGATTCTTCTGTATATGGCTCAATGTTAGTCATTCATCCTGATTTTATTCAGAGTTATGCTTTGGCAAAAAAAATAAAAGAGTATGGTTATTTCTCTTATGCTGTTAATGAAGCATTGCATCTTTCAGAAAAAGAAGAAACGATGATTACAGGAATTATGCAGAATATCGAACAAGAATATCTGTCTTCTATTGATGCTTTCAGCCAAGATGTAATGATTTCGCATATTGAACTGCTTCTTAATTATTGCAATCGTTTTTATAACCGACAGTTTATTACCCGAAAAAATGCAAACAATACTCTTTTAACTAAACTGGAACTTCTTCTCTCTGAATATTTTGAAAGTGACAAAGTACAGCAATTAGGATTACCAACTGTCGCGTATATTTCAGAACAATTAAATGTTACGCCAAATTATCTGAGCGATATGCTGCGCTCGCTGACAGGACAAAGCACACAACATCATATTCATAATAAAATTATTGAAAAGGCCAAAGAACTTCTTACCACAACTACCTTGAGTGTAAGTGAAACTGCTTATAAATTAGGTTTCGAACATCCTCAATCTTTTAATAAGCTTTTCAAAAGTAAAACCACAGTTTCACCTTTAGAGTTTAGAAATTCATTTAACTAATTCTTCAATCTTTCGTGCAGTAATTTAAAATAAGGGAAAGCCTTTAACAATCTGCTGCCGTGCCAAGAGAACATTTCGCCGTCAACGAAAATGGTTTTGGCGTGATGTGTAAACCTTCCTATTTCGAAAGCATCTTCTTCTTTAAAAGGATATGGCTCTGATGAAAGAAAAACAATATCAGGATCGCCTTCTAAACGCATTTTCTTTAATTCGATTTCAGGATAACGACCTTTGTCTTCGTAGATATTTTTAAAATGATTTAGTTTTAGCAACTCATTTATATAGGTATCTTTTCCTGCAACCATGTATGGATTTTTCCAAATAAAATAGGCTGCTTTTTTTTCTTTTATATCCTGAATATAATTTTTAAAATCGCTTAAAGCGAAAGTCAATTTGTCATTCCATTTCTGCGCTTCGGTTCTGCAATTGAATAACTGCCCGAAATCTGAAATCATCTGGAAATTATCTTCGACAGTAACAATATTGGTAACCCACACAGGACAAATTACACTTAACTGTTCTACAATCTCCAGTGTGTTTTCTTCTTTATTGCAGATAATAATATCCGGCTCTAAAAGCTTTATTTTTTCAAAGTGAATTTTCTTGGTTCCTCCAACAATCTTTTTAATCGACTTAAAATGAAACGGATGAACACAAAACTTCGTTATTCCGATAATTTTCTCTTCTAAACCTAAATCATACAATAATTCGGTTTGCGATGGAACTAGCGAAATGATACGCTTTGGAGCAGTTTCAAAAGTATGAACGTTTCCTATTTGATCTTTTAACTGTTTCATTTTTTATTTGTTTCAGGTTTTACGTTTAAAGTTGTTGTTGTGTATTTAACCGCAAAGTTCGCAAAGGTTTTTCGCAAAGGCACGCAAAGAAAATAACTTTGCGTTCATGGCGTAAATCTTAGCGAACTTTGCGGTTAAATTATGTTCAAAGTAAACTTGAAACTTTAAACCTGAAACTTTAAACCAATAATCTCAGCCATTTCCTGCTGTACTTTCAAAGCCTCTTCTCTAGCCTTTTCAGCAAAATCGGTTCCTTTTGAAGCGTAGATAATAGCTCTTGCAGAGTTTACCAAAAGACCAACTTTATCATTCATTCCATATTTGCATACTTCAGATAAGCTTCCGCCTTGAGCGCCAATTCCTGGAACTAGTAGGAAACTGTCTGGAACAATTTTTCTGATTTCAGTAAAATATTCTGCTTTTGTTGCACCGACAACATACATCAGGTTCTCGCTGTTTTTCCAAGTTTTAGAAGTCTCTAGAACTTGTTTGTACAATTCTTTTCCATTAGTATTTAAAGTCTGGAAATCGAAAGCACCTTCATTAGAAGTTAAAGCCAACATAATAGTATGTTTATTTTCGAATGCCAGAAAAGGCTCTACAGAATCTTTTCCCATGTACGGGGCAACAGTTACACTATCAAAATTCAGATCTTCAAAAAAAGCTTTCGCATACATGCTAGAAGTGTTTCCGATATCTCCACGCTTTGCATCTGCAATTGTAAAAATATCAGGATAATTTTCGTTGATATAATTGATTGTTTTCTGCAAAGACATCCATCCTTTTATTCCGTATGCTTCAAAAAAAGCGGTGTTTGGTTTGTATCCAACCGTTAGATTGTGCGTTGCATCGATTATCGCTTTATTAAATTCGAAAATAGGATCTTCGGTTTCTAATAAATGCTGCGGAATTTTAGCCAGATCAGGATCTAAACCAACGCATAAAAATGATTTTTTTTGAAGAATTTGTTCGTGTAGTTGTTGTGTTGTCATATTGTATTTTTAGTTCTTCTATTTCAAAGAATTAATTCTTTTTAAAAAGTATGCAAAAATAAAAAAAGCCACTCAATTAAGAATGGCTTTTTACTTTTATCTTCAGAAGCGTTTACAAATTGCCTAAATAAACAATTTCTGTTCTTCTGTTTTCTGCTCTTCCTGCAGCTGTTTTATTT
Source organism: Flavobacterium sp. CFBP9031 (assembly GCF_034044945.1). Taxonomy (NCBI): domain Bacteria; kingdom Pseudomonadati; phylum Bacteroidota; class Flavobacteriia; order Flavobacteriales; family Flavobacteriaceae; genus Flavobacterium; species Flavobacterium sp. CFBP9031. The sequence goes on along the minus strand of NZ_JAXCWF010000008.1, from coordinate 215,367 downwards.
GATTTTACAGGTTTTGTCGAACCATAACCTTTAGAAGTTAAATTCTCTGGATTTACACCTTTTTCGATTAAAAGATCCATCACTACTTTTGCCCTAGCTTCAGATAATTTTTGATTTGCTTTTGCATTCCCAACATTATCTGTATGTCCGTTAATAGTAAATTTTGCATTTGGATAATTTCTTAAGATTTCTTTTATCGCATCTAATCTTCCAGAAGTTTCTCCTTTTTTAGCATCGTTTAAAGTTGCTTTTCCAGTTGTAAAGAAAATAGATCTTGCTTCTACTTTTAGCTGCGCTAAAGTTTCTTTAGTCACTTTTGGACAACCTTTATTATCTGCTGGACCAGCAACTGTTGGACAAGCATCATCTTTATCCAAAACGCCATCCTTATCTGCGTCTAATTCTGGACAGCCTTTATTTTCTGCTGCACCTGCTTCGTTCGGGCAAGCATCATCTTTATCCAAAACCCCATCTCCATCAGTATCTGGCCATGGACATCCTTTATTTTCTACAGGACCAGCAATTGTAGGACATGCATCTACATTATCCAATAAAGTATCTCCGTCACTATCTTTCCAAGGACAACCTTTATTTTCTTTTGGTCCAGCCACATCTACACAAGCATCATCTTTGTCAAAAACACCATCTTTATCTGTATCTGGCCAAGGGCAACCACCATTTTCAGCAGGACCCGCAACTTTTCTACAAGCATCTTCTTTATCAATTACACCATCACCGTCTGTATCTTTAAATTGTTTTTCGTAAACTGGAATCTTCATTCCTAAGTGAAAATCAGCTCCTTTAGAGTTGCTAGAAGCTAAATTACTCAAAATAGAACCAGAACCAATGAAGAATACTCCTGCACGCAATCCTGCTCCAGCCTGCATACCGCTATATTCCATGTAAGTCATTGGCAAATAAAAACTAAACCATCTACTTTCGTAACGTGGCGTCAATGTAACTCGATCTGCAATTCCGTAACCATTCAGTTTACTGCCAGAAACAAGATTAATATCTCCGTTAAGGTTCAAATAGAATTTATTGTACATATTCCAATCTGCATCTGCTCGAATAGCAGTTGGTAGATTTGTTTTTACTCCTTTTGAAGTTGAAGTTTTGGTATAATGTTCATTTAAGAAATCATACAAATCTTCAGCATCATCAATCATTTGTTGCGTCACTACTCCGTTTACATTGTAAGTGTCAACTTTTGAGTTTTTATAATTGATAGATCCGATATCTGTTACCGATAAACCGAAACGCAATTTGTATTTATTTAAATCCCTAAAATTATTATCTGCTGGTTTTGCTTTTTTAAGATCATATTGATCATAGTCAGGTCTCCATTCGTAAACCAATCCAAAATCAAAACCAAATCCGCGTGATTTTGAATCAAATTCGTAATCATCGTTTGCTTCCCAATCTTGACTTCCTCCAACCGTAACTTCTCCATTTGAAATTAAAGAACCTTCTTTTGGATCTGCAGAGTTTTCAACATAAGCAACATTCACATTTTTTCCGTGAACATAGGCATTTACACCACCTTGAAGATATTTAGCCGTTAAACCTCCTTTTAAAAAATGCTGGTCTTTTTGAAACAAAACTGCGGCATATGAAATTCCAAGTTCTCCCCAAGAATGAGATGCTGCATTTGGACTTCCTAAATTATAATTGAAACTATCAGACTGATCTAATCCATCTTTTACCTGGTCGATAAGGTATCCGTTAATTTTTCTGATATTAGAAACAGATCTTGCTCTTGTAAAAACAGCCAAAGAATGTTTTGGCGCAATATTAAACATAAAAGAAGGCCCCATAATATCAAAATTTGCCAATCCATTGTTGGCATTTTTTGCAGAAACTTTTGATTGGCTTTCAAAATCATATCCGTCTTTGTAAACATCAAATAGTTTAACTCCATATAAGTCATTTTCTACAGCACCACTAATTGAAAATAAATTAATGTCTGTTTTAAAACGTGAATCTGCAATTGAAGCTGGATTGAACAAAACACTTTGAACTCCCGCATAGTTGTCATGAAAATAGCCTAGGTAGGATTGTGATTTTGCGGTAAAAGAAATAATTAAAAAAAGTAAAATTGGTAAATGTTTTCTCATTAAATTTAGTTTTAGATGGGCGCAAAACTACAATAATTAAAACCTAAAAGGGTTAAAAAAACATTGAATTCATGTAATTTCTCTGATAAATTATATAAGAAAAGATGGGGTTGTAAAAGTATCTTTGAGAATAACCTAATATACAGATAATTATGAGCCCAAATATTGGAATTACACCAAAAAATTTAAAAAAGAGCGCGTCTATTTTAGCAACAATTTTATCTAACGAAATGACATTATATGTAAAAACCAGAAAATTTCACTGGAATATTTCTGGAAATAGCTTCATGGAATTGCATAAATTGTTTGAAGAACAATATAGAATTCTGGAAGCCAATATTGATGAAGTTGCAGAACGCATTAATCAGTTGGGCGAAAAAACAATCGGGACAATGAAAGAGTTTATAGATAATTCTACTTTAAAAGAATCTCCAAAAGAATATGCTTCACAAAAAACTATGTTGTCTGAACTTTTAGAAAACCATGAACAGCTGGTAACCGAATTTAGAGATTATATTCCGGTTTTTGAAAACGAAACCAATGATGTAGGTTCTGCCGATTTTGTAACAGGACTGTTGCAACAACACGAAAAAATGGCTTGGATTCTGAGAAGATATCAGGAGTAACAAAGACAAAAAAATGAAAATTATGCAACAGTCAGAAAAATAAATGTAACATAAAGCCGATTGATAATTTGCAATTTTACAATACAATAATATATAAAAAGAGATATCATGAATACTACCGAAATAAAAGGAAACTGGAATGAGCTGAAAGGTAAACTGAAACAAAAGTTTGCAACTCTAACAGATGATGATTTGATGTTCGCTGAAGGAAAAGAAGACGAAATGTACGGAAGACTTCAGCAAAAACTGGGAAAAACAAAAGAAGAATTTCATCAGATCCTGTCAGAATTGTAAATCCTTGCAACTCAATCAGGGAAATACCGTCTAGTAAGAAAATATTAGACGGTATTTTTTTGAAAAATTTATTTTAAAATCACATTTTCGTGTAATTCTATACCATTTAAAAGCAAAAACACCAAAAAAAATAAGTATCTTTAACCAAATTTCTATAAAATGAAACTATTTATAAAGTTCGACATCAATACTATTTGCTCTCTTTATTTAAAACAAAATCTGGAACAAAACAACATAAATTTTACAACTCTGGGTTTTGGCGAAATTGAGATTGAAGACAATCTTGATGCTGAAGCATTGGATAATTTAAAAACTAAATTGGCTCCGTGTGGTTTTGAAGTAGTTGAAAATCAAAAAAGTGTATTAGTCCAAAAAATAAAAGATGCAATCATCGAACTTGTTTTCATGGATGACAACAATAATTATAAAAGTTCTGTATTTTTGGCAGAAAAGTTAAACCACAGTTACGGTTATTTATCTAATGTTTTCTCAGAAGTAACGTATTCTTCTATTGAAAACTTTATTATTTTACAGAAAATTGAAAGAGCAAAACAGTTGATTATTATCAACGAAATGAGTTTGACCGAAATTGCTTTTTTACTAAACTATTCGAGTGTCGCGCATTTGAGTACGCAGTTTAAAAACACAACCGGAATTACTCCGTCTGCTTTTCAGAGAATTATTAAGAAACGAAGAGAAAATTTAAAATAAAAACCCAAATACCACATTAAAATGCAAAAAAACGCATTACACATTTTATTGGCCGATGATGATGAAGATGACCGTCTTTTCTTTAAAGATGCATTTGAAGAAATAAAGATACAAACGAATGTAAATTTTGTTCATGACGGGATGCAGCTTATGGATCATTTAATGAATAAAGACAATAAACTTCCAGATATTTTGTTTCTAGATTTAAACATGCCTAAGAAAACAGGTAAAGAATGTTTGATTGAAATCAAAAAAACGGACCATTTAAAAGATATAATCATTGCGATTTATTCTACTTCTTCTTCCGAAGAAGATATTGAAGATACCTTTATTCAAGGCGCCAATATTTACATCAAAAAGCCAAGCGATTTCAATACGCTGAAAAAAATAATTAATGAAGTCGTGACCGTAAACTGGCATTATCATACTTCTGGTTTAAACCGTGATAATTTCTTGCTGCGACTAAAATAAAAGCATTCCAATAATGAAGTGGATACCAAATTTTAATTCTTCAAACTCTTTGAGAGTTATTTTTGTAATCGCAGTTTTCATTCTGTTATTTCTTTCTTCAATTGCTTACAAACATAATCAGGACTTGAATGAATCAAGCAAACTGGTTATGCATACTTACGAAATCAACATTCAGCTCGAACGATTAATGTCGGCTATAAAAGATGCAGAAACGGGCCAGCGAGGGTACATTATCACTCGCAATGCCCGTTTTTTGACTCCGTACATATATTCCCGAGACAAGGTAAATACTTCATTTATTACCTTAAAAAAACTCACTGCCGATAATCCGAGACAGCAGGAAAATCTCCAGAAACTTTTCAAACTCATTACCCAACGATTTGTTTCTTTTGAAAATTGCCTAAAATACAGCGATCCAAAAACATACGATAAAAGAAAATTGGACAATCATATGTTTGGCGGCCGTATTTTAATGGAAAATATCCGTTTTAAGGTGGACGAAATGAACGACATTGAAAAGGATTTCCTAAAGAAAAGACTAAAGATTTACGATTCGGAGATTTCTTTAAGTCCGCTGTTTTCTATTTCTTTATTTCTAGTCGCTTTGAGCTTTATTTTACTGGCTTATCGTCAAATTAGCCGTGATTTTGAACGACTGAAAGTATTCAATAAAAAACTTCTTATTTCGACAGGTTTAATTTCTGAATCTGAAAATATTGGTAAATTCAGCACTTGGCAATGGGATCTGGATTCTGATAAAATAGATTTTTCAGACAACCAGTTCCGATTATTAGGGCTTGAGCCAAAATCTTTTGCTCCTAACAAAGCAACACTTTTAAAATATGTTCATCCAGATGATAAGGAAGCAGTAGCAAAAGCTATTGACGGAATTATAGAAAAGAAACATCTTCCGTTTGTATATTACAAAATTATACGTCCAGATTTTGAAGTGCGCTACTTTAAAACAACGGGTAAATTAGTAACCGATCAGCAAGGCAGTAAAATCTTGCTCGGAATTAACTTTGACATTACAGACGAGCATCTTCTTAATATCGAATTGCAGGAAAGAAATAAAGAGTTGGAAAAAAGCAATAAAGAATTGGCTTCTTTCAACCATGTTGCTAGTCACGATTTGCAAGAACCTCTTCGAAAAATACAAACCTTTATTTCAAGAGTTTCAAGTGCCGACAAAGAAGTTATGTCTGAAAGCGGTAAAAATTACATTACCAAAATAGAAAGTTCGGCAAAAAGAATGCGTGTTTTAATAGACGATCTTCTTTTATTCTCCAGAACGAATACAACCAAAAAGGAATTCATTAAAATGAATCTGAATGAACTTTTGGATAATGCCGAATCTGAACTGGCTGAAACTATCGAAGAAAAGAAAGCCGTTATTCAGCGCATTGGAAAACTTCCGAAGCTTGCGGTAATTCCGTATCAGATCGAACAGCTGTTTATCAATTTAATTGGAAATTCATTAAAATACAGTCAGCCCGATGTTGAACCTGAAATATCTATTTCTAGCGAAAAAGTAAGTTCTTCAGAATATCCAGAAATATTAGAACAGTCGGTAAAGAAATTTCATAAAATTACTTTTACAGACAACGGAATGGGATTTGACCCACAGTTTAAAGAAACCATTTTTATTCTCTTTCAGCGTCTCCATTCTAAAACAGATTATCCAGGAACCGGAATCGGATTAGCAATCTGCAAGAAGATTGTCGAGAACCATAAAGGACATATTGTAGCCGACAGCACTTTGGGCAAAGGCTCTATCTTTACGGTCTTTCTACCAGATTAAAATTTTATTTTTATTTGTAAGAAAAAAAATCTCCTACATTATATCGAAAAACAGAAAAAGAAATTATAGAAAAACCTATAATTTCTTTTTTTTTATACCAAACCCAAACTTCACAAACCATTGATTTTAAAAGGATAAACCCTTGAAAAAAATCTATTATGGGAATTATATAACGATTCATTTTTATGCTGTAAAGCAAAATCTTTCATTCGTTAGCATCTTTGTAATGTAATACTTTAAGAAGTAATAATGAAAGTAATTTCCCCCATGAAGGCGACATATTTTAAAGTCTTTTTCTTAATCTTATTGGTACTATGCATCACATCTTGCAGAAAAATTAATCCGATTGAAAATACTTTGAAGAATCAAGCTTTTGCAAAAAATGAAAGAGAAGAAACAGAAGTCTACTTTTTTATTTCTACGGCGAATATTAGCAAATCTATTATTTCAAAAAGTCAAATTGCACAACAAAAAAGTTCAGATGTTATTGTTCAGGAATTAAGTAAAAGAATTGAACTCCAAGAGAATCAATTGTTGGATCAAATAGCCAAATTGGCCACATCAAAGCTCATTGTTATTACTGAAATAAACGCCACGCACAAACGAGACCTGTACAACCTCATAGACGCAAGCAATAATGATTTTAACAATATCTATTTAAACGCCATGACAGAAGCCATATGCGACCAGATTGAGTTATTTGAGACTATTTCTAGAGAAACAAATGATAAACAAATTTTGGAACTCGTTCTTAGATTTTTGCCAGAACAATATAAACTCTTACGAGAGACTGAAAGAATAAAAAAACAAAATGAATAAACGCCTATTATCTATTAACTAATTATTTTTTACTATGAAATTACAAGCCAATTTTTTATGCGCCTTAACACTTTTTTTATCAGCATCATTTGGAATGCTGCACGCTCAGGACAATAATGTAAATACCGAATTCGGTGTAAAAGGAGGATTCAACATGTCTAACTTATATGGAAGCGGAGACGATGTAGATGATAATAATATCTTATACGGATTTAATGCCGGTGTTTATGCTACACTTCCTATTTCAGACTTTGTAGCAATTCAGCCAGAGATTTTGTTTACAACAAAAGGTTCAGAATTAGAATACAACAATGCTTTTGCATCTGGAAATGCAAAATTTAGATTGAACTACATAGAAGTGCCACTTTTGGTTAGAGTAAATGTTACTAAAAATTTCAACATTCATGCCGGTGGTTACGCTTCTTATTTAGTAAGCTCTAAAGTAAGCGGAGACGGAAGTTTTGATTTTGACCAAGACATTGACACAGATGATCTAGCCAAATTTGATGCAGGTCTTTCTGCTGGTGTCGGGGTAGATTTTAACCCAATCAGCGTTGGATTACGTTACAATTACGGTTTAACTACTGTAGGTAAAGAAAGAACAGTTGCAGGAACTACATACACGTTTCCTGATGCAAAAAACAGCAACTTGACTTTATACCTTTCTTATAAGTTAAACTAAAAGAAAAACTGATTATTAACCACTAAAATAAAAAACCATGTCAAACTTATTATATACACTCGCAGTGATTCTGGTGATACTTTGGGCTCTTGGGTTCTTTGTTTACAGTTTCGGAAGCATAATCCATATTCTGTTAGTAATTGCCATTATTGCCGTACTGCTTCGACTAATTAAAGGTCGAGAAATTTAAAAATCACAATTTATTAAATCAACAAATTATTAAATATTAATCCATTAAATTATTTATTATGAAAACTAGTAGCACAATTTTAGGAATTTTAGGAGCCGCAGCGGCGGGAGCATTCATAGGTGTTTTATTTGCACCAGACAAAGGATCAAACACAAGAAAAAAAATCAAAGATAAATCAAAAGATTACGGTGATAATCTAAAAACAAAATTTGATGGCATTGTAAACACGATTACTTCAAACGGTAAAGAAATTATCGAAGAAGGAAAATCGAAACTTAACCAAGTTAAAGAAGATTACAACACGCTAAAAGACGATGTTAAAACAGTAAAATCAAACTATTAATAAGTAGAATTAATTAGTGAAATTTTCAAACCATAAAACCCTATATCATGGAACCAAATGCAACAACAAACGAGAATTTAAATCTTTATGAAAAAGCAGAAAACTATGCTAAAACAAGTTTAGAATTACTTAAACTAAAAACAGTGTGTTCTGTTGCTGATGGTGCTTCATCATTGGCTTCAAAGATAGCGATTGGTATTGTTGTTGCATTTTTTACTTTGTTCCTAAATATCGGGATTAGTTTATGGATTGGTAAAGAACTTGGAGAGTATTACTATGGCTTTTTTATCATGGCACTATTTTATCTTATTTTGGTAATTGTGGTTGTAAAATCACATCATAAACTGATAAAAACTCCTATTGGAAATACTATCATTTCAAGTATTCTAAAAGAAACAAAAAACTGATTTAATTAACCTAAAAAACCGAAAAAACTATGGAGGCTATTTACACTATTGATCAGTTAAATCAAAAAATTGAGGAACTAGAAATTCGCCAGGACACAGAATGGTGTGCTATAAAAGACGAGATTAATGAAATTAAAGACAATTTAAAGCCCATTAACCTCATTCGAAACACGGTGGAAGAAATCAACGAAACGGTTGGTTTTAAAAGCCACATCGCTCAATCTGCCATCAGTATCGGAATTGGTTATTTAGCCAAAAGATTTATTGTCGGTAAAGGCGACTCAATGTTTAAAGGTGTTTTAGGCTCGATTGTTCAGCTTATTGTAACCAATCTGGTTTCGAAACCTCATCATGATTCTTCTGAAGAAGAAGAAGAATCATCACAATACGAATCATCTAGAGAGTAATTTGTTTAACTTAATTTAAATTATTATGGAAAAGTTTAGCGAAATAATGATAAAAAATGGAGTATACGTTTACTCGAATCTATATAAATGTTTTGAATATACGAGAGTATTTTTAGGCGTCTAACTCCATCATACGTGTTTGGGGAAACGGTTGATGGAGTGAAGACCTTCAATATATATTTTTTTAAGATACTAAGTTGCTAAGATTCTAAGGTTCTAAGTTTTATATTTAGATTTTATAATCCTATCTTACTAATCTTAAATAAAAAAAACAGCATCTACTTTGTAGATGCTGTTTTTTTATGTCTTCAATTTCATAAACTAAGAAACTTAGCATCTCAGAATCTTAGTATCTCGGAATCTCAGAATCTTAGTATCTTAGTATCTTAGTATCTTAGCACCTCAGAACCTCTATCTATAATCCTGATAAATAGGCAATTTTAGACCAGCATAAATATTACAGCCTTTTGAGTTGTTTGAAAACATATTGGAGAAAAGAGTTCCAGAACCAATAAATATTGGACCCGCTCTAAAACCCGCTCCTATTTGAGTTCCGCTGTATTGCATATAGGTTACAGGCACGTAGAAACTAAATTGTCTGGTTTCATATCTCGGCGTAAAAGTAACCGAATTGGCAATTGCGGTTCCGTTTACTTTTTTGGCATCTACTAAATTGAAATCACCGCTTAAATTCACATAAAATCTCTGATCGATGTTCCAGTCCAAATTGGTGTGCAAAGCCGTAGGAAGATTTGCTTTTACCCCTTTTCTCGAAGATACTTTAGTATAGTTCGAATCAAAAAACTCAAAAATGTCGTCTGCATCTTCGATATCTTGCTGTGTTACCCTTCCTGTAATATTATAAGTATTCTCGACAATATTATTATAGTTTAGTTTTCCAATATCGGTTATAGAAGCCGCAGCTTTAAACTTGTAACGGTTTCCTGCGCAAGAATGGCAGTTTGTACGATATTCGTAGGTAAAACCTAAATCTACTCCTACTCCAGCCGAAGCGGCATCAAACTTAGGATCATTTCCGTTAGCATAATCATAACTTGCCGCTGTTCTTATAGTTCCTGTCGAATAATATTCGCTCAACAAAGGATTGGCATCGTTTTTATTGAAAGCCACGCTTAAATCATTTCCGTTAATGTAGCCGTTTACTCCTGCCATTAAATACTTTAAAGTAATACCACCTTTTACAAAATGATCATCACGATCGAACAGAACCGTAGCATAACTCGCTCCTATCTCCGCCCAAGAATTCGAAACAGCGTTCGGGTTTCCGCCCGTAATTAAAAAACTATTGGAAACATCTACATCTTTATTCACCTCATCAATTAGTTGTCCGTTTATGCCCACTAGACTCGTAACACTTCGCACACGCGTAAAAAGCGCTACACTATGTACAGGCGTAATATTAAGCATTACTGAAGGCCCAATAATGTCTACATTGAAATTTCCTCTATTGTTCGATTTAAAATTTTTGCTTGCGTCGGTCTCCAGATTGTAACCGCCGTCTAATACATCCATAATATTTATTCCGTACAAATCGTTTTGTCCCGTTCCGCTGGCAGATGCAAACGTAACGTCGGCTTTGTATTTCGAATCTACAATATTGGACGGATTAAATAATGCAGACTGAATTCCGGCATAATTATCATCCCTGAATCCGAAATACGATTGCGATCGCGCATAAAAAAAGCTTCCAAAGAAGCAAAATAAAAGTAAAGTTCTCTTCATAAATTAATGTTAGTTGGTTGGTTAATAGGGCAAATATGAGGCAAAAAAATTAAAAAAATAGATTTTTTCTAAAGTTGCTAAGGTGCTAAGCCACTAAGGTTCTAAGTTTTACAAACTAGTATTATAAATCTTACTTCGTAAGATTCTTGTGTAGTATTGGTCTTTATTTTTTTAAGGTTCTAAGATTCTGAGATGTTAAGATTCTAAGGTTTTTCCAATCTTTGGTATTTTTTCGATAAAAAAAGCCGAACAAAATATTCGGCTTTAAATAAATTGAGTTCAAAGAGAAAAACTTAGAATCTTAGCAACTTTAACCAATTCTTTGCGTTCCTGCGGTTGAAACCGCTGGCTATGTTTTTTTTGTGCTAAGATTCTGAAGTACTAAGGTTTTAAGTTTTCCAATCTTTGGTATTTTTTCCATAAAAAAAGCCGAACAAATGTTCGGCTTTAAATATATTTTATGTTCAAAAAGAAAAAACTCAGAGCCTTAGCAACTCAGAATCTTAGCATCTTAGAATCTTAGTATCTTAGCATCTCAGAAATTTAGTAAACCTCCGAAGCTTCCTTCAATTTCTCCATATTGTTAACTAACTGAAGCTCAGAAACAATTTTCTGAATATCACCATTCATAATATTTCCTAAATCGTAAAGCGTTAAACCAATACGGTGATCAGTTACACGACCTTGCGCATAATTGTACGTACGAATTTTTGCCGAACGGTCACCAGAACTAACCTGTGAACTACGTTTAGAAGCATCTTCTTCTTGCTTTTTAGCCAATTCCATTTCGTACAAACGAGAACGTAATACGATTAAGGCTTTGTCTTTATTTTTATGCTGCGATTTCTGATCCTGACATTGCGCCACCAATCCTGTCGGAATGTGCGTTAAACGTACTGCAGATTTCGTTGTATTTACCGACTGTCCACCAGGTCCAGACGAACAGAAGAAATCTACACGAACCTCATTCATATCTATCTGAACATCAAACTCCTCAGCTTCTGGCAAAACCATAACCGTAGCAGCCGACGTATGCACACGACCTTGAGTTTCTGTCTGCGGAACACGCTGTACACGGTGAACACCCGCTTCAAACTTCAAAGTTCCATAAACGTCTTCTCCCGAAACCTCAAAAATAACCTCTTTGAAACCTCCCGAAGTACCCTCGTTCATATCTACAACAGATGTTCTCCATCCTTGTGACTCACAGTATTTGGTATACATTCTAAATAAATCTCCCGCAAAAATACTCGCTTCATCTCCACCCGTTCCTGCGCGAATCTCCACCATTACGTTTTTAGCATCTTCAGGATCTTTAGGAATCAACATAAATTTGATTTCCTCCTCAAGTTCTGGCAAACGTTCTTTCGCTTCATCCAATTGCATTTTAGCCATTTCAACCATATCTGCATCACTTCCGTCTGCAATAATTTCGTTGGCCTCATCAATATTGGCTAAAACAAGAATGTATTCTTCTCTCTTATCAACCAGCGCTTTAATACTTTTGTATTCCTGGTTAAGCTGCACATAACGTTTCTGATCTGCAATAACATCCGGCTGAATAATCAAATCCGAAATCTCATCGAAACGCTGCTTTACATATTGAAGTCTATCTAACATTTTCTAATTCCTTTTATTGGACGGCAAAATTACAAAATTTTTATTGATTTTTCTAGTGGTTATTTTTTGAGGGATTTAAAGGGGATTATATTCTTTTTGTTTTTGAAAAACAGGGGTTTTTACGTAGTGTTAGATTTAGATTTTATACGATGTTTGTTTTTTATATTTTAAAATTTTGTCTAAACTCAGAATCTTTTATTTATCATTTTAATTACGGTTTTCCGTAAGTAAAATAATATTAAAGGAATTAAATTTGAAAAAACTTAAAATAAACTAACATAAAAATAGGTAATGAAAGCAAGTGTACAATATAATGATTTCGTTGGAACTTCAGCAGCTGATATTAGTGACCACACAGATTTAAAAGAATTTCTAACTTCAAAAAAAGTTGATACCGAAAAATATGAGCCTTTCGGTGCTGGTTTTTATTCTGGTTACAGCGATTTTTTTTCGGCAAAAATCATATGTCGTGATAAAGAGAAATCGACTAGTACTAAACCACACATTGTTTCTTTAAGTTTTGAAATAACAAAAGACGATTTTTTTGAACTATTCAAGCGATTTCATGTAATAATTTATGAGGAATACGATAAAGATTCTGATCTCGATATTGATGAAACAATTACTATATATGAAGAATAAATTAAAATCAATATACTCAGATTCTTCTATTTAATTAATTGTTTCTTTTTAGAAATGTAAATAATAAAAACATGGGATTACCATCTACCTATACCAATTCATATGCTACTCTACCTGATTTCTTCAATCACATACGCGATGCCCAAGCTCCAGAAAAATTTACAAACACTATTCTTAAAGATTTAGGATATAAATCAAATAATCATAGACCTTTTATTCCTCTTATGAAAGCATTAGGCTTTCTCTCATCTGATGGTTCCCCAACGAAAAGATATCATGATTATAGAAATCATTCATTATCAAGATCTATTATGGGGGAGGCAATAAAAGAAGCTTATTCAGACATATTTCTTATCAAATCTCATCCCACAGCAAAGGATAAGGAGTTGATACAAGGAAAATTTAAAAGTTTTCACAATGCTAAAGATCCTGTAGCTGCGTTGATGACCAAAACTTTTTTTTCATTACTTGGAATTGCAGATTTAGAATTTGAAAAGCCAAAAAATGAAAAAATTAAAATTGAAGAAGTTTATAATGAACCAGTAAAAAATAATGAATCTCCAGTAGTAAAATCATCTTCATTTGGACTTCACTATAATATTCAAATACATCTTCCAGCAACTAAAGATGTTGAAGTCTACAATGCAATTTTTAAATCACTTAAAGAACATTTAGTTGAGTAATAAACATAAAGACATTCGAGACTTTTTTTTTAGAGGTTTGATGTTTGAATCAGAAGCAACAAAATTTCAAAGTGCAGGAATTCAAATAGGTGCAGACTCTAAATATACTGAAGAACAATTACTTTCTGAAGCATTATCACCTTTTAGCATTTCTCGTCGAAATGATGCTTTAGAAATGTCGAGATTATATTCTGTTTTACATTGTTTTGAAAACGAAATTAGAGAATATATTAGAAGTACCTTATCTGAAAATGATGGTATTGATTGGTGGGACAAAATTCCGGTCAAGATGAGATCTCATGCAGAAAATAGACAAAAAACTGCTCTAGCTGACTCTTGGCTTGAAGGAGAAAAAAGCGATTTACTTGGATTCATAGATTTTGGAATGCTAGCTTCAATAATTATCGAAAAATGGATGTATTTTGATAACATAATTCCATCACAACATTGGCTAAAACAAAGGATGGAAGAGCTCGAAAAAGCCCGAAATTTTATCGCACACAATAGAATGTTATTGCCATCTGAGTTTCAAAGAATATATATGTATATAGCGGATTGGAATAGAGTGATTGGCTTATAATATTTTGTTATTCTTACTCCCTCCGCTTGCGCGAGCGTCCAGCTCGTGAACGCAATCTTAATCAATTTCAAAAACTGTATTGGCACGAGCGAGACGCTCGCCATAGCAGAGGAAAATTTGAATTTAAATAAAGGAAAAATTATAACTAATATTAGAAATTATGAAGAAAGAAAATCGTAGTAATGGAATTTCAATAAGTTGTGGAAAAACAACCGACGATTACTCAAAGTTGCAAAAAATGTGTGAGGAAAAAGCAATGGAATTAGCAAAAACTATTGAAATTGGTAAAGACGAAATTGTTTCAGTTCCTTGTTGGACATCTGATTTTCCCGAGCTAATTGGTGTAGCACATTTTGAGAAGGATGAAAATGGTACCATTCTGACGAGAGTAGATTTTTCAGAAGGCACATTGTAAAAAACCCGATAGCACTGATTTGCAATCCAAATAAAATCAAAATTCTATATTTAACATGTTATAGAAAAAATGGAAGAAACCAAACCAAAAAAGAAAAATTGGCTCAAAATTTTCATAGATAACTTACTTGATTTTATTCTAAAGTAAAAAATAAGCGCAAAAGTCTAAAAAACTTATTGCGCTTTTTTATTTCAAAAAATCACAACTGCGCCTTACACAAATCATCCAACAACTCCATTTCATCTTCTAGCAATAATTGCAAAGCAATTTCAAGCAAAGTCATTACATTGACATTATTATCTTTTGTAAAACAGGATAAACCTTTATTTCCCCGCTCCACGAAGTCTTCAACTAAAACGCTACGCAAATGTCTCCGACTTTGCGTTTTTTTTGCTTCTTATAAATCGTAAACCCACTCAAAAGTCTCCCGACTTTTTACTTATTGTTCTAAAAATAATTAATTTAAATCATTAATAATATTAAAGTCAGAGACTTTGAGACGTTTCTGTTTTCAAATATAATGATAGCAAAAATGGCACAAAGTCGGAGACATTTGCGCAGCGTCGAAAAAAACAAATCAAAGTTCTAAACCCGATATTGCAGATTTGCAATCCGTGCTTGCAACAGTATGAAATAAAACAATTCTCAAATACAAGAGCTACAAGAAATTATGTAGCTTTTTTTTTATATTTACGAAAAAATAAGCCAATCTTTAAAGGCACAGTTTCTAATCTGATACTCATAACTCAATAAAATTAAATGAAACTACTTTCCTTTTTGTTTTTTATTTTTCTTTTCAACTTTTCGTATTCGCAAACCATTGACTTTACGACTGAAAAAGAAATTATTAAACAAACCCTTAGTCAATATTTAGACACAAATCCAAACTCTATCGCTAGTTTTTTTAAAGGGCGAAAAGGCTATAAGCTTACTGCTTTTGGGCTCGAAATGGGAATTGCAATGGAAGAAGATTCGCTAAAAAGAGAAGATCTTAAAAAAGATCTAAATCATTTAAATTACTTTTCTGATTCTATTTCAAATGTTTTAAAAACAAAAAAAATAAAAGTGTTTATTAGCGATACTTTATTTGCTTACAAATATATTCCCACTGCTAACAATCTAAAGAATGAAACCGATTGGAAACAAAACTACCAATATTTACTTTCTGATTTTAAATACAATGAGTTGGCACGAATGGATACAATCATTGGTGAAGAATATATCGATTTGATTAAAAAACAAGTGTACTATAAAGGTGAAGACAAAACATTTTTAAGATCCGAGCTAGATCATTCTTATTATAAATATGAAAAAGAAAATCTTACCTCTAAAGACGAATTCAGTACACGAGGTTCCAAAATATATCGATTGGTTTTAAACAACAATAAAACTAAAGGGTGCTATTTATTTTCTTTTTACTGCAGTCAAAATAAGATTTGTAGAAGTTTTATTTTCATTAAAAAAGAAAATAATAAATGGGTGTATGTAGATGAATATCCATCTTGGATTGTAGACGAATCTTAGCGTGTTTCAAATATTCTAAATTGAAAATTTGCTCTCGCTTGTGCGCAAGATCAAACCAAAATCAAAAATTAATTCGTAATAATTTCTAAAAATGAACGAGACTAAACAAAAAAAGAAAAATTGGCTCAAAATTTTCATAGATAACTTACTTGATTTTATTCTAAAATAAAAAATATGCGCAAAAGTCTAAAAAACTTATTGCGCTTTTTTATTTCAAAAAATCACAACTGCGCCTTACACAAATCATCCAACAACTCCATTTCATCCTCAGGCAATAATTGCAAGGCAATTTCAAGCAAAGTCATTACATTGACATTATTGTCTTTTGTAAAACTCGACAAACTGTTTGCATCTGGATTAAGCAAAATAATACTTGCTTTTAGCAAATCTGAAACCATTAGATTTAATTCGTTATAAGAAGAAACTTTTAGCGGTATTGTATACGAGTTGGTTTCTTTTGGAACTGGTTTTAGTTTGCTGAAGTAGCTTCCTTTATTTATTAATTCTAACAATTCTGCGGCTCTTTCTTTATTTTCTATTTCTATTTTCATGTAAGATTTATTTCACAATTAAAAACAAATATATAAAAAATCAGTAACATACAACCCCTTTTTTACATTCACTTAAAAACAATCGATTACTTGTAATTTCATTTCTATGAAAAGAGAAAGAAAAAGTGAAATTCCAGAAGTTGTAAAAGACCTAGGAATCAAGATTAAAGATATAATTGAAGAAAAGAAATTCAAGAGACGAGAGGTTGCTCATGATGCAGAAATGGATGTTGAAAGTCTAAGAAAATATATAAAAGGCTCGCAAGAAATGAAAGTAAGCACTTTGTTTAAAATTGCACAAGCTCTAAAAATTCATCCAAGTGAATTGATTAAGGATTTGTAATCACGAAAAATTAATGAATACATCTAAAACTATATTAGGAACCATTATTCCGATAGCGATTACAACACTAATTGTTATGGGATTCTTTTTCATTAATCAAATCTTCTTTACTGAACCAAATATAGCTTGCGAAACTTATCAGCTGAGTAATACAACTTACTTAACATATGCCTTAATAATAATCGCTTTTACTAGTTTTTACCAAATTTCTATTGGCAATTTTATTCTTAAGCAAGATAAAAATAGTTTCGTTCTAGGTTTGTTAAACAGTCTTACTTATGCCCTTTTTTATATTGGAATTTTAATCCTAATAAATTTATTTCAAAGAAAAATAGAATGGGATTTCTTTCTTATTTTCTTTTTATTATTTTTTATTTTGGGTCTATTGTTTACTGTATCAATTAAATTGTGGCGAAAAATTGTATTGTAATAAGACATGGAAATTAAGCTAAATTCTGACGAATATATCGATTTTTCGATACAGAAAAATAAATATCTTCCTTTTAAAGTTGAAGATTTATTAAAATTAATAATTATCGTAATGTTTTCTTTTTTTGTTAGTCAAATCTTTTATGATATAAAAAGGTTTAATAAACAGTTCTCAATAACTGATTTAATTCCTTTAGTAATGATGTCAAGTGTTCTTATTATTTTAATAGTTAATTTTTACAAAAGGTTTTTAGTTGCTTATAAATGGGAATATATCGTTACAAATCAAAGATTAATTATTAAAAACCATAAAAATTTAATCGAACATTCTTTTTATTTTAATTGTTTTCCTACTTTAAATTTTGAAGAAAATGCATATGGAAATGGTTACTTAGTAATTGGAGAAAAAGAACCTGTATTTTTAGGATCATCACGTTTAAATCTTAGTGAAAATGACATTGTATTATATAACATCTTAAAGGTTAAAGAAGTATATTCTATTTTGAAATCAAAAATTACAAATTCCCCAAACTAGCGCGAGCATGCATACAACCTACGTAAGAAATCTATTTTTTCATTCTCTTTCCTTCTACTTTTGTCATTTCGACGTAAGGAGAAATCACACTAGAAACTCTGTAAAGTATATTTGTCAATCTTTGTAGATAAACGAGTGTGATTTCTCGTTCCTCGAAATGACAAACTCCATGTATTTGATAAAATTAAACATCATATTTAAAAATGAATAACAATAAAATAATTGCAAATCCAAGTTTTCTTCAAATTGGATTCAGCATATTTGGAATGCTATTTTTTTTATCATTGGCTTATTTAGCATATAATCCTGAAGTCGAATCTTATCAGAAAGCAGATTATGGAGCAATGTGGACTATAATTTCACTCTTTTGCTTCTTCTCGCTAGGTTGCTTATATATGTTATTATGTTCAAAAAAAGTAGAACTGACAAACGAATTTTTATCGATTGAATATCCTTTACTTTTTAAAACTAAAAAAGTTTCACTAGACGATATAAAAAAGGTTTCTGAAGGCAATCACCAAATAAATTCTTCACATGATTCTAGTAGAATTGAAGTTTACAATGGCCGACAAATTACGGTTGAATTTTTTGAACTAAAGAAAATAACAATTACTTCTTTTGAAGTATCGAATTACGAAATACTAGCACAAAATTTAAAAAACGTCACGAAATCCTATTTTAAATTACATACAGGAAATAAAAGTATAAAAAGCTATCAAGGATATGGATGGCTTATCTTTATCATTATTTTGACTGTTGGATTAATCTTTTCATTGATTCAGAAAAATCTAGGGCACTAAACTTAAAAACCCTTGCTAGCGCGAGCGTTTCTCTCGTGAACGCAATTTACTCAGTAAATCTATTTTCTCATTCTATTTCCTTCTAGTTTTGTCCTTTCGAGGAACGAGAAATCACACTAGAAACTTCGCAAAGTATATTTGCCAATCTTTGTAGATAAACTAGTGTGATTTCTCCTAACGTCGAAATGACAAAACTGTGCGGATAAACAAAAAACAACCCTCATTAAATCAGTATTTTATCAAGAAATTTATAAATTAGAAAATACCAAAAACAAATTTACTAACTCGCTGCAGAATTCTCTTATATTTCGAAAAATATAACTACTTTACAAGTTCAAAAATAACCTTTGTACAATCTTAAAAAATAAAACTAATCTCAAAAAAACCAATGAAAGTAACCACCAGTATTTTTACGCTATTACTTATTTCCCAAACTACTTTTGGACAAACAGCTGCAAAAAAAATTGATTCGATTTTTCGTTCGATTGCTACTTATAATCCAGAAATAGCGATGAGCGTAGGATTTGTAGAAAATGGTAATACTACTTTTTTCAACTACGGAAAAATCAGTAAAGAAAGTAAACAGGCTGTAAACGAAAATACTATTTATGAGATTGGCTCGATTACCAAACTTCTTACAGGAAATTTAGTAGCGCAAGCCCACAACGAAGGCAAACTTAAAATTGATGATTTTATAGACGATTATCTGCCAAAAGAATATGTCTTATCAAACGAAATAAAAGGCAAGATCAAAATCTCAGATTTGGCTTCACACCAATCTGGTCTGCCTAATTTTGATTTTAGAAAACTAATGGAAATAAATCCAAAACAGCCATTAGATATAACCAAAGAGAGTGTTCATGCTCTAATAAACGAAAATACAAAACTAATAGATTACGGAAGTTATCGTTATTCTAATATCAGTTATACGTTAATGGGAATGATATTGGAGAAAGTCTACGCAAAGAGTTTTGAAGATATATTGAAAGAAAAAATGCTTCTACCTCTTAAAATGGAAAATACGCTGACTAGTAATTTTAATGTAAAAAATAAAGTTACAGGTTATGAATTTAATGGAGTTCCGCAGGATTTTTTTAACTGGAATTATTTAATCGCTCCCGCAGGTCTTGTAAAATCGAATACTTCAGATTTGACAAAATTGCTAAAAACTATTTTGTCCAATAATGGTGAAATCTCAAAAGCAACAGCAATTGCCGAAACCACGTTTTTTAAAAATACAGAAAGAGAAGTAGGTTTTGGGCAGCAGATGGAACGAGTTGCCGACGATGTTTATTTTTATAAAACAGGAAACACAATGGGATGTGCTACCATATTTGCCTACGATAAAAAATCAAATTGGGGAATGGTAATTTTACTCAACCACAACAGTCCTCAATTAATTGGAGAATTAATGGATGCCAATTACGAGCAGGTCTTTAAGAAAAAGATTGCTTCAAATAACACTAAAAAAATGCAGCTTTAAATGTTGGATTAATAAAAAACAAATCATGGAAAACTTCGACTGAAACGCTTAAAATGGATTTTGAACAAATAATAGTAGGACGAATTATTCTGGAGTTTTTTGGGCGCTTCAGCGAGATTTCTTGGTTATAATTTATGGACTCTTTCCAACGACAATGATTTCAGAACATTTTCAAGTTTCTGGTCACCAAGCGGAAGTAACCAGAAAAAAGATGATAATAGTAATCGAAATCATATGATTGGGGTTCTTTTTTTAGGCGGTTTCATAATGCTGCTCATTCTCTTTAATACGTAATTCAAAAACCATTCAATTAAAATGGGATACAATTTTTATAATGCTGAAACAGAGATTTTATACCTCAATAATTCTAGCGAATACGATACTTTGTCAGTTTTTAAATTCTGCGTAAATAATCTTTACAGAATAAACGAAAGGATTAAAAACGGAGAAACTATCAAAATCATTGAAAATATTGGCAAAGAATATACTAAAACGTATGTAATTGAAAATACGGCAGATTTTAAAAAATGGGTCGAAAAAATATACAACGGAGGTTTTGAAGATTATCTCGAAACTGGAATGAAATAGATTATTCTAAAATAGTATCCATAAAAAAAATCCCAAAAGAAAAACTCTTTTGGGATTTTACTAAACTTAAAACGAAACGATAGTAAACCTACTCCTCTACTTTTAAAATCTCTAATTTGAGATTTCCTTTTTTAGCAGGCCATTCAACAATATCACCTTCTTTGTAACCCACCATTGCAATCCCTTCGTCTGAAAGAACCGAAATTTTGTTTTTACTTGCTTTCGCTTTATCTGGACCTACTAGAAGAATTGTTTTTTCTTCGTTATTGATATGATCTTTGTAAGTAACTTTTCGATCTATCGAAACTACATCTTCAGGCAGATTTTTTCGCAATACTTGCGTAGCATGTTTTAGCTGGCCTAATAAAAGCTCTTCTTCTTGTACGGTTACTTTTTTTCTTCTTACGTGATCTTTAATTAAATCGTATGTTCCTGTTGTTAAAATTATATTTTGTGACATGACTTTCTTGTTGGTTTCATTTTCTCTAAAATAGGACACAACTCTTCAGTGAATAGCACGCAAAACGAACTACTCAGTGATATCCTATCCGGAATAAAAATGAGATTAAATAATAAAAATTAAATACTAAAATATCCCCCTGTCTAGAGTTGTGACAGGGCTAAAGAAATAAACTCTTTTGAGTTTTTTAAGAAAGTATCGTCATGCAAATACAATAACGTGCACATTAAGCACATTAAAGAACTGTTTATTAAATAAAAATTTGCAGTGACCATTATAATATCAAATTATTTTGGCAATATACGCCTTTTTTATCTTACAAAAAAATGAAGCGTCTAGAGAACTTCCTTTAATTTTTCTAGTGCGATCCAATAAAGCAGCAAAATAATTTAACTCCATTTATATTGCAAACTTTTTCCTATTTTTGAGTTGATAAAAAACAGATTATCAATACCATTACAATATATTCCCAGAGTAGTTTTATAATTCATCAATCACCAAAAACAAACCAAACATGATTAAAAAATCCATTTTATCCATTTTAGTTCTTTTGGCAATCACTTTAAATTCCTGCAAACAGGAACCAAAAGAAACACCTGCCCCATTAATTGATGTAAAGACCTTCTTCAAGAATGGAGAAAAAAGCTCTTTCAAAATTTCGCCCGACGGAAATTACTTTAGCTATCGTGCCGATTATAAAGGAAAAACCAACGTTTTTGTTCAGAAAGTAAACGACACCAAAGCGGTTCGCGTAACAAACGACACTTTGCGAAGCATTTTCAATTATTTCTGGAAAGGTGACCGAATTATTTATGCGCAAGACGTAGGCGGAGACGAGAATTTCCAACTCTTTTCGGTAAAAACAGATGGAACCGATTTAAAAGCATTAACACCTTTTCCGGGTGTTAGAAGTGACATTATAGACGCTCTAATTGATGTTCCAGGCAAAGAAAAAGAACTAATTGTACAAATCAACAAAAGGGTAAAAGAATACTTTGATCCTTATCTTTTAAATGTCGAAACTGGAACTCTGACACTTCTTTACGACAACAAGGAAAATTTTGACGGATGGGTTACAGACAATAATGGCGTTATCCGTCTTGCTTCAAAAACGGACGGTGTAAACATTACTTGGAATTATCGAAATTCTGATAAAGAACCTTTTACGCCTCTTATTACCACAACTTTCAAAGATTTCTTTTCTCCTGCTTCTTTTGACAAAGACAATAAAAACATTTATGCTTTGAGTAATATTGGCAAGGATAAAGTGGTTTTGGTTGAATATGACCCAATTGGCAAAAAAAATGTAAAAGAATTGTTTGCTGACCCTAAATATGATTTAGATGCGGTTAATTACGATCGAAAAAAACAAGTCTTGACTTCTGTAACTTGGGAAGCCGAAAAACAAGAAGAACATTTTTTTGATAAAGAATGGGAAGCAATCAAAAACAATCTGAAAAAGCAGATTGAAGGTTACGAAACTGAAATTGTAAACTACGACGATGCAAGAACCAAAGCTATTGTTTGGGCTGGAAACGATAGAACTCCAGGAAAATACTATATATACGATTTCAAAACTACAAAAGTTAAAGAAGTTGCGAATCCGTTTCCTTGGATCGAAGAGAAACACATGAGCCATATTAAACCTATTACGTATAAATCGAGAGATGGTCTTGAAATTCACGGCTATTTAACGCTTCCGTTGGGAGTTGAACCTAAAAATCTGCCTGTCATTATTAACCCTCATGGCGGTCCGTGGGCAAGAGATGGCTGGTATTATAATCCAGAAGTTCAGTTCTTGGCAAATCGTGGTTACGCTGTCTTACAGATGAACTACAGAGGAAGCACCGGTTATGGAAAGGAATTTTGGCAATCTAGTTTTAAACAATGGGGTAAAAAAATGCAAGACGACATTACCGATGGTGTCGAATGGCTGAAAAAAGAAGGCATTGCAGACCCAAATAGAATTGCTATTTATGGCGGTAGTTACGGTGGTTATGCAACACTTGCCGGAATCACTTTTACACCCGATTTGTATGCCGCGGCTGTAGATTATGTGGGCGTGAGCAATTTGTTTACTTTCATGAATACGATTCCGCCTTATTGGACACCTTATCTAGATCAGTTTCATGAAATGGTGGGCGATCCTAAAAAAGATAGTTTGTTGCTGGCCTCTGCATCGCCTGCATTACACGCAGACAAAATAAAAACGCCTTTGTTTATTGCACAAGGAGCAAACGATCCAAGAGTAAATAAAGCTGAAAGCGACCAAATGGTTGAAGCGCTGAAAAAACGTGGTGTCGTTGTAGAATACATGGTTAAAAATGATGAAGGACATGGTTTTAGAAATCAAGACAATCGTTTTGATTTTTATGGCGCCATGGAAAAATTCCTAGACAAACATTTGAAACAAAAGAAATAAATAATATCAAGCGTAAAATTAAAAGCTGCAGAGAAACATTTTCTGCAGCTTTTTTTCTGAAATAAAAAGTAAGAAGAAATAGCTTACATTTGTTTTAATCAATGTTATAATTTTAGATCTCTTTTCGCTAACCGCAAAATACTATAAACCATCATGGAAAACTTCGATTGGACTTCTTTCACCAAAAAAATAGCCGTTAAAGCTCAACTTTCAGACATTTATGATGCGTGGACAAAAGCGAATGAGTTAGAAAAATGGTTTCTCGAAAAAGTATCTTTTTTTGGAGCTAATCAGGAATCTATAAGCAAAGACAAAAACGCAGAAAAGGATAATACGTACGAATGGCTTTGGTATTTGTATGATGATACTATGTCAGGAAAAATCGTTTCTGCCAATGGAATAGATCAATTGCAATTTACTTTTGAAGGAAACTGTCTTGTAGATATAAATCTAAGCCAGAAAGACGATTACACGATTGTAGAACTTCGCCATTATAACATTCCAACAGATGATCATTCGAAACAATACATTAGATTGGGCTGTTCCAACGGTTGGCATTTTTATCTCACAAATCTAAAATCGGTTTACGAAGGTGGATTAGATTTGAGAAATAAGGATCTTAATTTGGATCCGATGATTAACAATTAAAAAAATGCATAACAACCAATAAAACCAAACCAATGAAACCACTAATTACCTCTTTTCTTTTAATTCTCACCTTAACTTTATCCGCACAATCCAATCAATTTGTTGGCGAATATTCTCGTTCACTTTCTGAAAAAGAGAAACATACAATCGAATATAAACTGACTTTAAACCCAGACGGAACTTTTCTGTTTCATTCGTATTCGAAAATCCAAGGCGGAAATTCAGCAGAAGACAATAAATACGGAAAAGGAAAATGGAGTGCAAAAGAAAATCTGATTACATTTTCAACAAACAAAAAAGAAGATTTCGACTCAAAATATACTTTAGATTTCAATAATTCAACCGCTAGATTTATTGCTAAAAATCCGAGAGATAAAAGCAATAAGGTTGTTAAAACCAAACTTCAATTTTTAGAATCGCAAATTTTTTGGATGAAGAGTATCGATATTTTTAAAGTTTAGCCGATTTATGAAAACAGAATGGATTTTAGAAACAAGTATGTAATTTTAAATCAAAATATTACAATCAGAAAAATTACAAATAAAATAAGTATTTCTCAAAATGACACTTGATCCGAAAAATCAAATTTCTTTGCCTTTTTTTATCCTTTTCGTTATTTGCATGTTTTTTAAACCTGTGCTTTGTTTTTTATTGCTTGGTATTGCATGCACCTATTATTCTATTCACACTCTTTTAGTTTTAAACAAATTAAATAAAAATAAAATTGAGTGTTTTGGTAAAATTGTTTCTTACGAAAGTGATAGTGAAGGTTTTAAAACACCTCTCATTGAATTTGAAACTTCTGATGGAAAAACATTTAGAGGAAAACCTTTTATCCATTCGTCATCAGATTTAGATAAATTTAAAACATATAAAGAAAACATAAACAAGAATATTAAAATTCAATACAATTTTAAAGAACCCGAAAATTTTATAATAAAAGACCAGTCTAATGGTTGTACAGTAATTTTAGTAACTGTTATTGGCTTGGTATTTCTTGCTATTTCAATAGGAAATCTTTTAGGCTATAATGATATTTTTTAGACCTTTCTCGATTGAATTAATTAGTATAAAATTATTAAAAAAGCAATAATCCAAAAGAAACCTATGCCTCTTTGCTCTTATGAGCCTTTGATCCTTTCATTCTAATAACCTTTGCCCCTTTCCCATAAAATCCGTACTTTCGCATGTCCAACTAGAAAAGAAAAAATGAAGGTCTGTATTGCTGAGAAACCAAGTGTAGCGCGTGAAATTGCATCTGTTTTGGGTGCCAATACCAAACACGATGGCTATTACGAAGGCAATGGTTATGCTGTAACCTACACTTTTGGACATTTATGCACTTTAAAAGAACCCAACGATTATAAACCGCATTGGAAAAGCTGGGATTTGAATAATCTCCCTATGCTTCCCGAAAAATTTGAAACCAAAGTGGTTCAGAACTCAGGAATTCAAAAGCAGTTTAAAATCATTAAAAGTCTTTTTGACAAAGCCGAAGTCGTTATAAACTGCGGGGATGCTGGACAAGAAGGAGAATTGATTCAGCGCTGGGTGATGAACGAAGCGCATTACAAGGGCGAAATTCAGCGATTATGGATTTCATCTCTTACCACAGAAGCCATTAAAGAAGGTTTTGAAAACTTAAAACCCTCTGCCAACTACGATAATTTATTCTACGCCGGATTTTCTAGAGCTATCGGCGATTGGCTTTTAGGAATGAATGCCACACGTTTGTACACTGTAAAACATGGCGGCTACAAACAAGTTTTGTCTATCGGTCGTGTACAAACGCCAACGTTGGCGATGGTTGTAGAGCGTTTTAGAGAAATCGAAAACTTTAAACCGCAGCCGTATTGGGAATTGCAGACTTTATACAGAGAAACGCTTTTTAGTTACGAAGAAGGACGTTTCCTAAACCAAGAAGATGGACAAGTTATCGCAGCCAAAGTCAAGGAAAGTGATTTCGAAATCGTCTCTGTTGATAAGAAGAACGGAAATGAATATGCTCCAAAGCTTTTCGACTTAACGGGTCTACAAGTTTATTGCAATCAAAAATTTGGATTTTCTGCCGAAGAAACATTGAAGATTGCACAGACTTTGTACGAACAGAAAGTGATTACATATCCCAGAGTTGATACGACTTTTTTACCAGGTGATATATATCCGAAAGTGCCTGGAATTCTGCAGAAATTAACCAATTATGCCGAATTGACTCAGCCTCTTTTAGGAAAAAAAATCAAAAAATCGCCAAAGGTTTTCAATGATAAAAAAGTAACCGATCACCACGCGATTATTCCAACGGGAGTTCAAAATAATCTGCCTCATAATCAGCAGCAGGTTTATGATATTATTACCAGACGTTTTATTGCTGTTTTTTATGATGACTGTTTGGTGGCCAATACCACAGTTATTGGAAAAGCTGCCGATGTGACTTTTAAAGCGACCGGAAAAGAAATCTTGAAGAAAGGTTTCCGCGTTGTTTTTGAAGATCCGAATGCAAAGGAAAAAGAACCCGATTTACTGCCAAGTTTTGTTGTGGGCGAAAAAGGTCCACACGAACCTTCATTTCTTCAAAAAGAAACCAAACCGCCTAATCAGTTTACAGAGGCGACTTTATTGCGTGCCATGGAAACCGCAGGAAAACAGGTTGATGACGAAGATTTACGCGAATTAATGAAAGAAAACGGAATCGGTCGTCCGTCAACGCGTGCGAATATTATTGAGACGCTTTTCAAACGCCAATATATTGTTCGAAACAAAAAACAAGTTTTACCCACTTTGACTGGAATTCAGTTAATTGATACGATTCAGAACGAATTGGTAAAATCGGCCGAACTTACAGGAACTTGGGAAAAACAATTGAAAGATATTGAAAAAGGGACTTTCACCGCAGCGGCCTTCATCAGAAACATGAAACGTATGGTTGAAGCTTTGGTTTATGAAGTTCGAAGCGAAACCAAGCACGCCAATATTTCGCATGCGGCAACGATTCAGAAACCTGTTGTGAAAGCAGAAAAAGAGAAAAAGAAAGCCTCTGGAATTTCAGCAGAAACTTGTCCGAAATGCCAAAAAGGAAAGATACTGAAAGGAAAATCGGCCTTTGGCTGCAGCGAATATAAATCGGGTTGTGATTTTGTACTGCCTTTTGTTTTTCATGATAAAAAAATCACAGAAAGTCAATATTTACGATTGGTTCAAAAAGGTTCTACAGTAAACATAAAAGGCTTTAAAACCGATTCTGGAACTGTGGAAGGCTTAATTCGTTTTGAAGAAAATTACAAACTAAAATTGGAACCTAAGAAAACCGATAAAAAAGCCGAACCCAAAGAAAATTCAGATGCATTGGTTTGTCCGAAATGTAAAAAAGGAACAATCCTAAAAGGCAAAACGGCTTATGGTTGCGCAGAATATAAATCGGGCTGTGATTTTAAAGTGACTTTTGACGAAGTTCGCGAAAAACTAAAAGATCAAAAACCAACTAAGGAATTGGTTTACTCGATTTTGAGTGCAAGTGTTTAGTTTTTTTAGCCACGACTCGACCGAAGGGACAGGCGAAGCAATTCACGAATTTCCACGATTTTTTTTTGAAAATTACTGTATCTATATTATTTGCCACAGATTAAAATGATTAGTACAGATTATTTTTTTTGCCACGACTCGACCGAAGGGACTGACGTAGTAATTATGCAAATTTACACTAATTTATTTCACGCAGATTTTGCAGATTTGTGCAGATTAATTAGATTTTTATTTATCTAAATCTGCGTGGATCAGCTTAAATCTTTTTTAAATCTGCGTGAAATAAAAAAAAGAGAACTTGTGCAAAACACACAGTAAAAAAAATCATTTTAATCCTTTTAATCTGTGGCAGATATAAAAAAAAATCGCGAAAATTTGTGAAATTTGTGGCAAACATTTTTTTCATACATTAGTGCTATCAAAAACCTCATAAATATGTTTCAGAAAATTACTCTTTTAGCTCTTGTATTAGCCGCAGTTTCATGTCAGAAAAAAGAAACCGTAGAAAAAGATAAAATCAAAAAAGCCGACTGGTTAATTGGAAACTGGGAAAACAAAACTCCTGAAGGCATTTTATCTGAAAATTGGCAAAAACTAAACGACAGTACTTTCAGTGCTTCTTCTTATTTTATAAAAGGGAAAGACACTTTGCATTTTGAAACTATTGTTTTGGCTCAGCTAGGCGAAACCCTTACTTACAAAGCAACAGTAAAAGGGCAAAACGAAGACAAACCGGTCTTCTTCCCTTCTACTTCAGAAACAGAGCAACAATTGATTTTTGAAAATCCGAAACACGATTATCCTCAAAAAATCACGTATACAAAAGGTGTAAATAATACTTTGACAGCTGAAATTTCTGGGAATTTGAATGGAAAACCAAGTTCTGAGAAGTTTGTTATGACGAAGAAATAATTTTTTTACTTAATTTATGATTTTCTTTGATAAATTAATTGACTTTGTTTTTGATGAGAGAAAAAAAATCTCTTCGAAGGCAGCCATCATTACACTCTCCCTTTTGGGAATTTTACTTGTAGATAACTTAGTTGGATTTTCGTATAATTACAAAATCAGTAATAAAATAGAACAAATTCAGAAATTGAATTTAATAATTTTGGATACTAAAGCCGATGATGCCACAAAAGGTAGTATGCTAAAGTTAAGAGATGAAGTTGTTAATCGTAAAAACATCATAGAGATCTTCTCAGAATATATCTCAAGTTTTTCTTCAAATAAAACCATTATAAATAAATCTAGAAATGATAACGTTAAAGTAAATGTAATTGAATCTAGAAATTCAGCATTCCATTTAACCTCATCAATCTTATTTTATTTTTTAGCTATTATAATGATTCCTATGATGTTCTTTTTAGATAGAACCTCTTCTTTTTCACAGAGAATCGCAATGGGGCTTATCTTAAGTTTGATGTTTGCTGGTATTGGAATATTTTTGTTTTGGCTATGCAGTTTAATTCCAAAAATTTGGGATGGTTCTTGGATTATAAATTATATAATAAACATTCTAATTCAAGGCTCTTTTATATATTTACTCTTTAAATTTGCTCCAAAAGCAACAAACCATTAAATATAATCTTTAAATCTTCTCACAACTAAAAACAAAAACTACTCATTCTCGCCGATCTTATTCACCATAAAAATCATCAGAATACCAAGAAGCGCCATAACAAGAAACGCCCATTTCATACTTAAATACTCGGAGATAAAACCAACCATTGGCGGAACCAATAAAAATCCGAGGTAACCAATTGTTGATATCGAAGTTAAAGCAGAACCACTGCTTAATTTTGAAGATCTTCCGGCAATACTAAATACTAACGGAACCACGCAAGAAACCCCAAATCCGATTAAAACATAACCGAAAATTGTTGGGTAGGCATACGGCAAAATAAAACAAACACCGAAACCAGCTGTGATTAAAATTCCGCTATAAAGCAAGATTTTTTTAGTTCCAAATTTCATTACGCCATAATCTCCAAATATACGTCCTAACGTTACTGCCGAAGCAAAAAACACGAATGCTGCACTGGTTAATTTTGGAGAAGCTTTCAATATATTTTCGAAATAAATTCCGCTCCAGTCGTACATGGTATTTTCACAAGCCATTGAAACGAAACAAATTAGAGAGAATTTTACCAGATTTTTTTCCGGCATCGAGAAGAACTTCTTTTTAACTGGAACAGGTTCATTGTGAATACTCATCGGATAAAAACAAGCCGTTAGCGCCAGCATAAAAATACTTACTCCCAATAAATGATGCGATGGTGCAATTTTCTGCGTCACCATTACATAACCTAATCCCGCACCCGAGAAAACGGCAATACTCCAAACGGCATGAAAACGCGTAATAATAGATTTCGGATATAGTTTCTGCACTTCTAGAGACTGTGCATTTATAGATAAATTGAAAATATTACGAGAAGCCCCAAAGAATAAAAGTATAATAACCAACTGCCAAACAAATGCCGCCAAACCAGGCAAAGACAGTGCAATATTGAACATAACCGCACCAAGAAGCATGATATAACGGCTGCTGTATTTATTTAATAGTTTTCCTGTAAAAGGCATTGTTAGCATTAAACCTATCGGAAAAGCAAATAAAACTGCACCAAATTCGGCCTCAGACAATTTTAATTGGGCTTGTATATGTGGAATTCTTGAAACCCACGAAGAATATCCAAAACCAGAAAGGAAGAAAAAAACAGTATTGGCAATACGATATCCTCTAGGCGTATTTTGAATCTTTTTAAAGAATGGTAAAATCATGAAGTCATTTTTCAGATTGCAAAATTAAGGCTTTAAAACTTTATCTCGTTAAAACATCAACTAAGAATTTCATTTTAATTATCTCAATAATCAACATTTAACAATTTCAAAACTAAACGACAAAAAATAAAATTGTCAAAGTTATTTTAATTTTTACATTTGCATTGTTTTTATTTATTCTAAATAAATATTATTTATAAACCAATTAATAAATAGCAATGAATTACCTCAGTTTGAAAACTACACGTTTTCTATTTTCTATCAGTTTTTTATTTTCATTCTTATCGGTTTTTGCACAAAACCACGGAAAAATTAAAGGAACCATAACTACCTCAGACGGCGATGCTGCTGCAGGTGTAAATATTATTCTTAAAAACTCTAAATATGGTACTGTTTCTAATGACGATGGTACTTTTGATTTTAATAAAGTAAGAGCCAATTCTTATACACTTCAAGTATCTTTGGCAGGTTACGAAACCGCAGAAACTGAAGTTACAGTAACAGAAAATGAAACCTCAACAATTAATTTAAAGCTTAAGGTTTCTAATAAGGAATTAAATGAAGTTATCGTAAATGGCAAGAAAAGCAACTTATCAAAAAAAACCGATTATGTTGCCAGAATGCCACTTAAGAACCTGGAAAATCCTCAGGTTTATAATGTTATTCACAAAGAACTATTACAAGAGCAAATTGCGGTAGACATAAGAAGCGCGGTTCAAAATGCTACGGGCGCAATCTCAAAAATATATCCTTCTGGCGGACTTGAAATTAGTTTTAGAGGATTCAGCACGGGTGTAAATGCACGAAACGGTATGGAGACTCTTTCTGGGAGAAGCTCAATCTCAATTGATAATGCCGAACGAATTGAGGTGCTAAAAGGGCCTTCTGGAACTTTGTTTGGTTCTTCTGTTTCTTCATTTGGAGGAGTTGTAAACTTGGTTACCAAAAAGCCTTTTGAAACTAGCAAAACAGAGATATCTTATACAGGAGGAAGCTTTGGACTACAGCGCGTTGCGGTTGATTTTAATATGCCTTTGACTCAGGACAAAAAAGTTTTGTTTAGAATGAACGCTTCGGCAAATACTGAAAACAGCTTCTTAAATTATGGTTTTAATAAAACGGTCTTATTTGCACCGAGCATTATTTATAAAGCAACCGATAGGTTAACGCTGAGTCTAGACACCGAGATTTTCAATACCAACAACACACGTCCGACTTACGGACGTTCGTATGCGGCAGGACTTACCAACCCAACAGACCTAAAAGTAGATTACAGAACAAGCTTATTTGCAGATGATCTTGATGCTAAAACAAGTTCTCCTAAAATATTTGCTCAGGCAGAATATAAACTTTCTGACAACTGGAAATCTACCACACTATTCTCATTGGTAGACGAACGTGTCGATCATAGTTATCAGTACTACACTGCATGGAAATCGCCGACAGAAGTTCAAAGAATGGTATCCCGTTTTGGGCCAATTCATAATAATTTTACCAATTTTCAAGAAAATATTAATGGTGAATTTTCTACAGGAAGCATCAAACATAAACTCTTAACAGGTATTAATTACAGATTTACAAAAGGAACATTTAAATATGCTACCACACAAGTATTAGATGAAATTGATGTAACAACAGATTTCGAACCAATTCGAAAAAGCGATGTAGACCCAAAATTGAAAGAAATGCAATTTGGCGTTCCAAATGAGCAGACTTTTAGTGTTTATGCTTCAGATGTAGTTAGCTTTACAGATCGCTTATCTGTAATGCTTAGTCTTCGTTTGGATAACTTTGTTCAGAAAAAAATCGAAGATACAGAGGGTTACAACCAAACTGCTTTGTCTCCAAAATTAGGTTTGGTTTATGAAGTAGTTAAAGATCAGGTTTCTTTATTTGGAAATTATATGAATGGTTTTCAAAATTCGGGTCCAGTAAATCAGCCAGATGGATCAATATTAATCTTAAAACCAGTTTATGCCAATCAATACGAAGGTGGTGTAAAAGTAGAAGCTTTCAATAAAAAATTAAGCACAACACTAAGCTATTATAACATTACCATTGATAATGCTACAAGAACAAAACCGGACGGATATAATGTTCAGGATGGAAAACAAGTAAGTAAAGGAATTGATTTTGAATTCATTGCCAATCCGATAAACGGTTTAAACATGACGGCTGGTTATGCTTATAATGACAATCGTATCGTTAAATCGTCTGACCCTTTAATTGAAGGCAACAAGGCTAGCGGCGCACCAGAAAATGTGCTGAATTTTTGGGTTTCGTACAAACTTCAAAACACACTAAAAAATTTAGGCTTTGGTTTTGGAGGAAATTATGTAGACAAACAATATAAATTTGAAGACGAAAGCTTTTATGCTCCTTCTTATTCTATTTATAGTGCAACAGTATTTTACGACAGACCCGTTTGGAGACTTGGAGTTAAATTCAACAACCTGACCAACACAAAATATTGGGATTCTTATGGAATGGCTCAAACTCCAGCAAACTTCTTAGTAAACCTAACTGTAAGACTTTAGTTTTCTTATTCAAATAATTTCTAAAACCTCGAAATCTGTTCAATATGGAATGAATTTCGAGGTTTTTTTGTGTTTTATTTTTAATTATTCTAAATAAGACTTATGTTTGTAAAAAATATCATCTAATAATTTAAACTTGATCTTATGAAATCAAATACTTTAAAAACACTAAGCTTTTTATTTCTAATGCTTTTTGCTGCACCTCAGCTTTTTGCTCATGCTTTATGGATTGAAACCAAAGCAACTGGAACGAAAGGAAAAGCTCAGGAAATTTCTGTTTATTTTGGAGAATTCTCTGATAATGATATTACAAAAGCTGATAAATGGTTTTCTGATTTAAAGGATTTCTCGTTAGTTGTAATTTCTCCTTCAAAAAAAGAAACTAAATTAACTTCTAAAGCTTTAGACAATAAATACCAAGCTTTCTTTACACCAGACGAAGACGGAGTTTATACCATCGTAATGCACCATACCGTTGGAGATGTTTACGGAACAATGAAATTAGACTACAATTCTAGCGCAACGGTTGTTGTTGGAAATAAAGCTGCGGGAAACAATATTACATCTAACACAAATAAAATTGCTGTCTTCTCAGAACAAGCAGATGTTGCAAAAAAAGATACTAAAATCACGGGAGTAGCTTCTTATGATGGAGCTATCGCAAAAGAAACAAAAATTAAAGTTATCGCTCCGAACGGGTGGGAAAAAGAATTATGGACAAATGATAAAGGAGAATTTTCTTTTACTCCTATCTGGTCTGGAAACTATATGGTAGAATATGCTCATACAGAGAAATCTGCGGGTGAACATAACGGAAAAAAATACGATGAAATCTGGAAAATGGCAACTTACCAAATTGCTGTAAAATAACTTCAGGAAATCTCATTCTTAGGTTTTAATTTCAATTGAAACAGGGCTGACTCAAAAATGAGCCAGCCCTGTTTTTTTTTGTAAAAATGCCTTTGTAGAACATCCTATGATGGATTTTAATTCATTTTAAATACAAAATTAAAATAACATTAGAAAATTCTTAAGCAAATCTTAAGAAAAGACTAAGAAAGGTTTAAGTAAGAAATCCAGTTCATAATTTCCTGTTAAAGAATATGTCTATTTATATTTGCATTCGATAATTTTTATTGAATCTAAATAAATACCATGAAATATAATTTACTATTTGTATTAGGATTATTGAGTTTTGCCTCTTATGCGCAAGATTATTCAAGCGCCGAATCTACTTCTTCAGTAAACGATACCGTTAAGAATAAAAAAGGGGAAATTTTAAATGAAGTAGTTGTTACTAAAACCAAAGAACCAAAACCCGTAACAGCGGTTCGCTCTGGATTAAAACCAATGGATAATCCACAAAGCATACAAGTTATTGGTTCTGAAATTATCGAACAACAGCAAGCAATTAGATTAAGCGAAGTTCTTAAAAACGCTAACGGTGTTTACGTTGGTTCTGCTCGTGGTGGTGCGCAGGAATCTTTTTTCTCTAGAGGTTATGACATGTCTGCAAACAATATGTTTAAAAACGGATTCCGTTATAATGCAGGATCAATTCCAGATGTTTCTGGCTTAGATAAAGTAGAATTCTTAAAAGGTGGTTCAGCATTACTATTTGGAAACGTAGCGCCAGGAGGAATTCTTAATTTAGTAACCAAAACACCTCAATTTAAAAGTGGCGGAGAAGTTTCAATGCAAATTGGAAGCTACTCTTATTATAAGCCAGCATTTGATTTATACGGAGGTCTTACTAAATCAATCGCATTTAGAATTAACGGTTCTTACGAGAATTCTGAAAGCTTTAGAGATGTTGTAAAAAACAAACGTGTATATGTAAATCCATCGTTGCTTTTTATCATTAATCCTAAAACTCAAATTACACTACAAGGAGATTATTTAAGTGCAGATTGGACACCTGATTTTGGAACTGGAATCATTGGCACGCAAATTCTTGATTTGCCTAGAAATACTTTTTATGGAGCACTTTGGTCTAATGGTAACACAAAATCGGCTAGTGCATCTGTACTCTTAAATCACGATTTCAATAAAAACTGGAAATTAAACTTTAATTCTTCTTTCCAGAATTATGATAGAGCTTCGAAATCTACAGCACAATTATCTTCTGTAAAAGACAATGGAGACTGGACAAGACCTTTGGTTCAAAATGACAACTCAGAACAAATTTTAGGAGATCAATTAAGTCTTCAAGGAAACTTTAATACAGGATCTGTAAAACATCAAATTTTTACAGGTGCAGACTGGGAAAACTCGTTTGCAACAGCCTATACTTTTGCATTTAATCCTGCAAATTATGATACCATCAATCTATTCAACTTTGATCCGTCAACACAAAGAAATGATATTCCAGATGCTAGAGCAACTCAAATTGCAAAAACAGAAACCAACCGTTTTGGTGTCTATTTTCAGGATTTAATTTCGATTACAGAGAAGTTTAAAGTATTAGCAGGTGTACGTTGGTCTTGGCAAGAAGCCGAAGTTACAACTTACAAAGAAACTTTTGCTGGAGGAAAACAAACTGTTACGCCTGAAAATGCAGTTCCTACAGTAGGCGCTAAAAAATTAGACAATGCATTTTCTCCAAAATTTGGATTAATTTATCAGCCTAGAAAAGAGGTTTCTATCTTTGGTAGCTACTCTACTTCGTTTACTCCAAACACAGGAACTACAGCAGATTTAAAACCAATTGAGCCTTCTATTATTGATCAATATGAAGCTGGTATTAAAACCGATTTCCTACAAGGATTGTTAAGCACAAATATTACGGTATATCAAATTACAAACAGCAACTTGGCTCAAACTGCAGAATTTAAAGCTGATGGAAGTTTAAACACAGACACAAACGTAAAAGTTTTAAGTGGCGAAACTAAAAGTAAAGGTGTTGAAGTGGATGTTACTGCAAGACCAATTGATGGACTTAGCATAATTGCAGGTTACAGCTACAACGATATGCGTTATACTAAAACATCTGGTTTAAACGGAAGTTTTATTGAAGGCGATCGTCTTGTTAGAACTCCAGCAAATACAGCAAACTTAAGTTTCTTTTATACGGTACAAGAAGGTTTATTTAAAAATTTATCTGTTGGAGCTGTTGGAAACTACATCGGTGATCGTTTAGGAGGCTGGAATGACCAATACAGTACAGATCTTACTAAATATCCTGATGGAATCTACCATAGAGAAATTCCGTTAGAAGGTTATGTTACAATTGATGCCTCTGTTGGATATACTTGGAGAAAATTCTCAATCCTTTGTAAATTATCAAACATTACAAACGAATTAAATTACACCGTTCACGAAAATTATAGTGTGAACCCAATAGCGCCTCGTCAAGTTATGACTAGCTTGCGCTACAAGTTCTAAAATATTGAATTAGAGTTTTGATTTTATCCCAAGGTTTTCAGTTTCACTCGAAAATCTTGGGATTTTTATTTTAAGCTCAATACTAATTCAATTAATACTATTTTTGCTTGAAATTATCATACTTAAAACCCAATTCAAGAATGTCGGATTCTACAAAAAACCAATTACAAAAAAGTTTAGGCCTTAGTTTTAATATTGCCGTTTTAATTGGCGGAACAATTGGTGTTGGAATTTTAAGAACGCCAGGAACTATTGCAGAAATGTTGAATAATTACTGGCTTATTCTTGCTTCTTGGCTCTTTGGAGGTTTGTATGTTTTATTAGGAGCAAATTCGTATTCAGAATTGGCTACAATGCTGCCAAAAGCCGGTGGATCGTACAATTATATTAAAAGAGCTTTGGGCGAGTATGCCGGTTTTCTTTCTGGCTGGTACGATTATATTGTAAACGCTATTCCGCCCGCGTTTTATTGCATCGTAATTAGCGAATACACGATTATTTTATTTCCGCAATTAGCCAATTATTCGACAGTATTGTCTATTTCTTTATTGGTTGCATTTGTTTTGCTGCACTTAAGCGGCGTAAAAAACGGAAGTGTAATTCAGCAGATTACCAGTTTACTAAAAGTCATTTGCTTTGTGGCTTTGGTTGTGGCTTGTTTTATGTATTCTGGAGTTGAAGTTCCAGCGATAAAAACGGATAGTTCTATTTTTCAAATCGGGCTTATTTTTGGATTTTTTAAATCATTACAACTCATTATTGGAACTTATAATGGTTGGAATGCCGTTTGCTTTTTTGCAGAAGAAAATGATAATCCAAGTAAAAATATTCCGAAATCTTTATACAGTGGTGTTTTACTAGTTGTGGCCATTTATATTTTGGTAAACGCAGCATTTTTTCATGTTTTGCCAATCGAAACTTTAGCCAAATCTAATCTAGCTGCTGCCGATGTTGCCAAAATTCTTTTTGGAGAAAGTGGTGCAAAAATTGTAACCGTAATTTCGATCTTCTCTTTAATTAGTATTTTGAATGCCTTTATGATGATTCCGCCAAGAATCCTTTACGGATTAAGCCGTGACGGTTTCTTTATCGAAAAAGGAACAACAGTAAACAAAGGTGGAACTCCAATTGTTGCGCTATTGGTTTCCTCTCTTTTCAGTTTGTTTTTAATTTGCATTGGCTCTTTTGAAGTATTATTTTCTTTCGCTGCCTTTATCTCTATAATCGTTTGGGGATTGGCTTATTATTCGCTTTTAAAACTAAGAACTTCTGAACCTGATTTGCCAAGACCTTACCGTTCTTTCTGGTATCCTTGGACAACTATAATTGCGATTATATTTTCTATTGCATTACTTGGAGGATTTATTTACAGTGACCCTAAAAGTTTTATTATTATTGTTGCGATTACGATAGTTTCTTATCCTTTGTTTTTGTTTTTGAAGAAGAAGTAAAATATTATAACAAAACAAAATCCCAATACTGAAATTCAATATTGGGATTTTGTTTTTTACCTTCTCGCCTTAAAATATTCTTCAAAAGAACTGCAGTCAGACATTAGATCAACATAATCATCTGCATATTTCGATTTTAAATCCTGATAGTATTTATTTTTACTTAAAAGAAAATCATCGTAATTTTCAATTTGGCTATTGTAATCATCAGGGTATTGATATTGTAGTTTGTTTTTTTCGCACCTTCCTATCATTCTCAAGCATAAAGCTTTAAACTTCTCTGTTTTAGCATGCTTTAACGCTAAAAGATAATATTGCTGTGCTAAATTACCTTGAAAATATTCTTTCTCATCTTCAAATGGAGTATCATCAACATAATGATGCCAATTGTAACGGCGCATCATCCATGAATTTCCATTTTGTGTCATGTTATAATAAGCATTCCCTGCTAAAAAATAATAATAGTCCTTATTGACTTCTTTCGGATTAGAAGCCTTTTTAAGATATGATATTAAATGTTCCGTAATGCTTCTTTTATTTAATCTAAAGGACTTTTCTTGCTTAATAAACTCAGGAGTATACTTAAGGACAAAAAACGGATTTACATCAAACATATCTGATTCTTTGCAATTTGGTTTTTCCCAAAGACAATCTGCATAACTGGCAATTTCGTCAATATCCAATTTACCAAAATAGTCAGAGGCTAGTTTGAGATTGTTTTGACGAATGTATTTTGTTCCAATCAAATCGTATAATCTTGGAATTTCTTTTTTAAGATAACTTTGTTTCCATTCTGAAAACGAATCTAGCTTCTCTCTTTTATTTTCAATCCTTTCTACTATTTCCCGCACTTGTTCTGGCGAATAAATCACATCAATGTATTCAAAGTAATTAGAATAAAAATCCCTGTATGAATTGCTTTTGTTTTTTAAAGTTTTCCAAACTGCTGTATTATTTTCAGAATAATCAGCAGGCTCTGTCACAACTTCATTAAGTTTTGAATATAAAAAAGCGGCATCCAATGTATTCTGCTTGTATTCTAATTCCCTTCCAATAGCAAATAAAAATTTTCTATTTTTTTTATTTTCAAGAAGAATTGGTTTTACTGCATCCAAAATGACAGCTTTTCCTTTTTCCTGATTGGCAGTTAAGGCTAATGCTTTTATAATTTTTATTTGATTATAAAGGGGACCTGTTTTCGGAATTTCCTTTTCTATAATGGCAATTTCATTCAAACAGCTCTGGTTGTCTTTTGTTACAAATGATAAATAAGACTTTCCTAACTTCCATAAAATTGGGTCATTAATTTTTTTAAGTTTTACGTTGCTTACAAATTGCAACACTTTGCCAGCGTAAATCCTATCATTTTCTACCCTATTTAAAACATCTTTTATCGAATTATTTGCATCTTCTGACCAATAGTCATATTTTGAAACTGCTGGGTTAAATAAAGAATAATAAGGTGTAAAAACCCAATCCTCAATTTTATGAATTTCTCTAAGAAGCAAAAAAGAAAGACCTTCAAATTTCGGATAGTACTGATAGACTTTCTCTAAACAAAACAAGGCTTGATCGCTCTTTTTTACACCTGCTAAAAAATAAACATTGGCCCTTTCTTCATCATTTTTAGCATACTTTAAAACATCTTCCAATGAAATTTTAGAGTTAAATACCTGAGAAATCATAAAGCGCTTATCTGGAGCTTTTACAAAAACCTGTGCCGCATAAAAATTTGCTAAGGCTTTATCGGTTTCGGCAAATGTCCTAAAATATAAACTCCAGTAATTAAGTATATCTTTCTTTTTTTGGTTTTTAAAAATAGTATCATACAATGATTTGATTTGTTCCAAATCATTATTATAATAGGCTAGTCTAATAGCCAAAAAAGTATATCGTAATTTGATTTCTTTATCTTTAACCTTATTAGAAATTTTTATGGCTTTATCTATAAGATTTTTTCTCTTTGGCATTGTAGCTCCTTCCTTTTTTTCCCATGGATCGCCATACATTCCATTAAGAGATTCACAGGTTTTAGCAAATTTCAAATAATTTATGGCTTCTATATTTTTAGTTTTATAAAAATACAGAAGCATTTCATTCGAAGATTTTTCATTAATATCCTCTTCATTAAAATCATATAAAATGCTTCGTATAGCTTCGATAGAAACTTTACTTCGACAATATTTCATCCAAAGGTTTTCATTCTCATCGATTGAACCTTGCGGGTACACTCCGTCAATATTTGGATAGAATGAATTATAAGAATAATTAAATTCTGAATAAGAATAGTAATTAAAATTCGAAGGGTTAAAAAATGAATATCGGATTTCTTCCCCAAACGGATAAAACCCACAAGCAAAAATGCTATTACTTACTAAAATTGCTATAAAAACTAGAAAGTTCTTCATTGCTATAATTACTTAATTGTTCTTCGTCTAAATGAAATAATGTTACTGTTGTATTGGCGTCAAAGTCGACATTCTTTTTGATGACTTCAATTGCCTCATTAATTTTCTTTGAGGTTAAATTTTCGTATTTAATCTTGTCTCCAATTCTTAAATAAAAATTATCGACGACCGTATCTTTTGTAACCTCATACCATAAAGGTTTAATTTCTTTTAAAGATTTTAAAACCTCTTTCTGTCCCTCATAAATCACTTTGTAGAAATGATCATTTTTATATACCTGCATCCAAGAATAAGTGGGCAGCGCAATATCTAAGTGGAGTGGATATTTTCTTTTCTTATTGAGATAAAGTTTTAATTCTTCTATATCTAGAATGGAGTTTTTAGAATGATTCGCTAATGGGTTTATCAAATTATAACACATTAAAGTAGCTTTATCAACTGGAGGAATACCCATTTTTTCAGGATATTTATAAGGATATAATCTCAATGTGCAGCTAATTTCTTTTTTTGAAACTGCCTTTAATTTCTTCAAAAAATAAAAATAATTATCCTTTGTTGTCAAAGTCCAATCACAATCCATTTGAAATTCTTTTGCCGCAATAGCACCTTCAAATCTTTCATTTATATATTTATTAATCAAAAAAGCAACATTCTTGGCAAGTGTATCTATCCTTTCTCTATTCGTATCTTTAAAAACCTCATTTTTAATATATACCGTTGGAACAATTAAAAAAGCTTCCTTTTGATAAAAATGTAAAGACGTTTTGGAAACAGGAAAATCTCCATAAGCTTCATTATGATCAATCTCAAAAAACTTAATGTACAATTTCTTGACTTCTAAATCTTTTAAAACCTGACTTTCCTTTGAATTCAAACTCCAGTTGTTACTTTTCCAGTAATAAAAAGATTTCTCAACATTCTCAATTTTGTTGGAGCAAGAGAAAAAAAGAGTCAAAATGGATGCAAAAAATAAGATTTTTTTCATTTGAAAAAGAAAATTTAGGTAGTGAAAAATCGTATTAAATTTATACCTTTTTGAAATACAAAAATCATAAAAGTCCGATTTATTTTTTATAAAAAAATTGATGTGATTTACACCAAAATAAAACCCGACAAATTTTAAAAATCTGTCGGGTTTAGTATTAAAACTAAGTTTGATTTCTTACTTCAAACCAGCCAAACTCTGCTCAATTGTAGCAATTTTTGCTAGAGCATCAGCTTGTTTTTGTTTTTCTAAATTAAGGACTTTCTCTGGAGCTCCGTTTACGAATTTCTCGTTTGAAAGTTTTGCTTCAACAGATTTCAAGAATCCTTTAGTATAATTTAATTCTTCTGTCAGTTTTGCAATTTCAGCCTCAACATCAATGTTTCCCGTAATCGGAATGAAATATTCATTTGATTTTACACGGAAAGACAATGCTCCGTCTACTTTTTCTGAAACATATTCGAATGCAGAAACGTTTCCTAGTTTCGTTATGATTGAATCAAAATAAGTAGAAACATTTTCGCTGTTGATTCCTTTTAATTCGATGGCATCTTTAAACGGAATATTTTTGTCTTTTCTAATTGTTCTAATTCCAGAAATTACTTCAATTGAGTTTTCAAAATCAGCAATTAATTTTGCGTCAAACGGTTTAACTTCTGGCCAAGTCGAAACAATTAAAGCTTCTTCTGGAGTTCTTTCTGCAATTAACTGCCAAATTTCCTCTGTTAAGAAAGGCATAAACGGATGCAATAACTTCAAGTTGTTTTCTAACATTTCGATCGCTTTCGCGAAAGTTACGCTGTCAATTGGCTGTTGGTATGCAGGTTTGATCATTTCTAAGAACCAAGAACAGAAATCGTCCCAAACCAATTTATAAATTGCCATAAGAGAATCTGAAATTCTGTATTTCTCAAAATTATCTTCGATGTCAACTAAAGTCTGCTGTAATTTCGCTTCGTACCATTCAATAGCCACTTTTGATGATTCTGGCTGTGCGATAGTTTCTGAAACTTCCCAACCTTTAATCAATTTAAAAGCATTCCAAATCTTGTTTGAAAACGCTTTTCCTTGACTGCACAATTCCTCATCAAACATAATGTCGTTTCCAGCAGAAGCACTTAAAAGCAATCCTACACGAACTCCGTCTGCACTAAATTTATCGATCAAATCTAAAGGATCAGGAGAATTCCCTAATGACTTAGACATTTTACGACGTTGTTTATCACGAACTAAACCAGTCAAATATACATTTGTAAATGGTTTTTCTCCTGCATATTCATAACCTGCAATAATCATTCTCGCAACCCAGAAAAATAAAATATCCGGACCAGTTACCAAGTCGTTTGTTGGATAATAGTATTTAAAATCTGGACTTTCTGGATCCATAATTCCACCGAAAACTGACATTGGCCATAACCAAGATGAAAACCATGTATCTAAAGCGTCAACGTCTTGTTTTAAGTCAGATGTTGTAAGTGAGCTGTTAGATGTTTT
The DNA here is from genome assembly GCF_034044945.1 of Flavobacterium sp. CFBP9031. Taxonomy (NCBI): domain Bacteria; kingdom Pseudomonadati; phylum Bacteroidota; class Flavobacteriia; order Flavobacteriales; family Flavobacteriaceae; genus Flavobacterium; species Flavobacterium sp. CFBP9031. The sequence goes on along the minus strand of NZ_JAXCWF010000008.1, from coordinate 172,474 downwards.
TTCTTTTGCTAAAGCTAAAGCATCTTCGATATTTTCTGCAACTACAAAATCTTCTTTTCCGTCTCCATAATAGTATGCTGGAATTTGTTGTCCCCACCATAATTGACGAGAAATGTTCCAGTCACGAATATTGTTTAACCAATGCGCATATGTATTTTCGAAACGTTTTGGATGTAATTTAATTTCTCCTGTTTCTAAAACCGACTTAATTGCTGGTTTTACTAATTCTTCCATTTTCAAGAACCATTGGTCAGATAATCTTGGTTCGATTACCGCTTTGGTTCTTTCAGAAGTTCCTACTTTATTTAAGTGTGTTTCTGTTTTTGCTAAAGCCCCAATTTCTTCTAGTTCTTTTGCAATTTCAGTACGAACCACAAAACGGTCTTTTCCTTGATAATGTAATCCGAAGCTGTTTAATGTCGCATCTTCATTAAAAATATCAACAATCTCAAGGTTATGTTTTTCACCAAGAGTTTTGTCGTTCATGTCGTGCGCAGGTGTTACTTTCAAACATCCTGTTCCGAATTCTACATCAACATATTCATCTTCAATAATTGGAATTACTCTTCCGCAGATTGGAACAATCGCTTTTTTACCTTTTAAATGTGTAAAACGCTCATCGTTTGGATTGATACAGATGGCAGTATCTCCAAAGATAGTCTCAGGACGTGTCGTTGCAATCGTCAAGAAATCTTCTGAACCTTCAATTTTATATTTTAAGAAAAATAATTTTCCTTGCTGTTCTTCATAGATTACCTCTTCGTCAGAAAGAGTCGTTTTTGCTTCTGGATCCCAGTTAACCATACGGTATCCTCTGTAGATCAAACCTTTGTTGTATAAATCTACAAACGATTTAATTACAGATGCAGACATATTTGGATCCATCGTAAATTTAGTACGTTCCCAATCGCAAGAAGCTCCTAATTTCTTAAGTTGTTCTAAGATTGTTCCACCATATTTATCGGTCCATTCCCAAGCATGTTTTAGGAATTCTTCGCGGGTCAAATCGTTTTTATTGATTCCTTCTGCTTTTAATTTCGCTACCACTTTTGCTTCAGTTGCAATAGAGGCGTGATCTGTACCTGGAACCCAACAAGCGTTGAATCCTTTAAGACGTGCACGACGAATTAAAACATCCTGAATCGTATTATTCAACATATGTCCCATGTGAAGGACTCCCGTGACGTTTGGCGGCGGAATTACAATGGTGTACGGTGTTCTATGATCTGGTTCTGAATGAAAATAGTTGTTTTTCATCCAGTAATCATACCATTTACTCTCAATCGTCTTAGCGTCAAATTGTGCTGGAATTGTCATTTACTAGGGTTGTTTAATCGTTAATTTGTTTAACCGTTTAATCGGTTTTGATCATCGAATTTCAAATTGATTTGTTTTCTTATTTTCTGTTAAAAAAAGTCTTTTATAAATCAATCTCAACGATTAAACAAATAAACGACTAAACAGTCAAACAAAAAACTGGTTCAATTTTTGTATTTATAACTGACAGCAAAAGTAAATAATTAAGTAGACTATAAAAAGAGAAATAATAATTTGTGTGTTAATTAAAAGAATGTATATTTACTTACAATTAAAAAAAAGATTTCATATGAAAAATGCAGCCTCTTTTATTGCAGTCTTATTGTTTAGCGCAGTAAGTTATGCACAAAACGGCCCGAAAATTGAATTTGCAGCCCCAGACAATACAATTGATTATGGAAAAATTTCTAAAGGTGACAATGGACTTCGTTCCTTTGAATTTACAAACACTGGTGATGCTCCTTTATTAATTACAGGCGCAGAATCTACGCTAAGTTCAATCGTTGTTACCAAACCTGCAGCAGCAATTATGCCGGGCAAAAAAGGGAAAATCGATGTAAAATATAACATGGTAGCAGGACCTATTCGTAAAACAATTACTGTTGAAACAAACGCAGTAAACTATCCTGACGGAAGAGTAGCTCTTAAAATTAAGGGTGAAGTTCAATAAGAATTTAAAAACTTTAAATAACAAAAGCCGTTTCTAAATCTAGAAACGGCTTTTTATCTTTATAAAGAAACTCTTGCTTCTCACATCTTTATTCTTTATTCTTTATTTACTTCGCAGCGCATTCAACAGAATCAAATTTATATTTTACGCTTTCAAAATCAATTGGCTTATCTTTTACCAAATAAGTAACACCCATTGTAGTTTGCATGACACCATTTCCTAAAATAAGCTGATTGTTACGTTTCAAAAGTGCCATCGGGTTCTTAAACGTTTTATCTCCATTTACATTGTCTTTAAAAGTGTAATCTACAAACAAAGTATCACCATGAAACTCACCTGCAACTTCTCCCGTTCTAACAGTTGAAGGAGCGACTCTCATAATCATATCTCCCGCTAGTTTTCCGTTTTTTAAAGTATTCAATTTTAAATCTATTGTATCCTTTTCATAAATTGCTTTATAGCATGCAGTGCTTACCACCGCTTCACCTTCTGCTTTTGCAGCTTCCGTGGCTTTTTGTTTTTCTTCATTTTTACAGCTTTGCAATCCAATAAAGGATAAAAGCAAACAAGACAAGGTTAGATTTCTCATATTTTTTTTATTTCGTTGATATCACTATAAAATTAAAGAAAAAAGATTTCCGTAAAAAGGTTTCGGCAAAGTTTTTCTGTAAAAATGAAACCCGACAGGTTTTTAAAATCTGTCGGGTTTACTATGTTTAAAAAAAATTACAAACTTTTGATTACAAATTCAGATCTTCTGTTCAATTCATGCTCTTCTTCTGAGCAAGATTCATCTGTTTTACATTTAATAATGGGCACCGATTCTCCATACCCTTTTGCCATAACTCGTTTTGCATCAATACCAGACTGAATTATAAATTCTCTTGTCGAATTGGCTCTTTTTTGAGACAAATCTTCATTAAATTTGGCATTCCCTCTAGAATCGGTATGCGAACCAATTTCGATTTTCATATCTGGATATTTCTTCATCAGCTCTACTACCCTGCCCAAAACTACTTTTGATTCTTTTCGGATATACCACATATTGTAATCAAAGTAAATTGGATCTGTTTTAATGATTAAACGATCTTTATCTTTAACAACATCTTTTTCCTTTGCCAATATCTCTTTTACTTTTTCCTGCTTTTTAACTTCAGCTGCAACTATTGCCGCTTCTTTGGCTTTTTTCTCTTTTTCTTTCAATTCAATTGCCACCAAAGCTTCTTTTTTCTTGTTTTCTTCTTCAATAATAATTTCTTGCTTTCTCTTATTTTCAGCAATTAATTTTTCTTCCTGTTTAATAACTTCCAATGATTTTAAAGCTAAAGAACCGTCATTAACTTTATCTCTTGTTTTGTCTAAAGTCAGTATTTTTGAAGCATTTGTATAGTTTTCTTTGGAAGCTGAAATTTTATACGAAGCCTCGCAAGGAACCGTAAAACTGAATTTCCCATCAGCAGAAGTTGTAATGGTATTTAAAGTCTTATTTTCTGAATCTTGTAATAATACCGTTGCATTTTCTAGAGCCAATTGCGTATCAATATCTGTAATTGTTCCCGCGATTAATTGCTTGCAATCTTCAACAATCAAATCTTTTATTTCTTTGAATTGATAAATATCATCGCTCCCTTTCCCTCCTTCTCTATTAGAAGCAAAAAATCCTTCTTTGGTATTAGAATCAATGTTAAACGCGAAATCATCTAAATTAGAGTTTACTGGAAGTCCGACATTAATAGGTTTTGAATACTCATTTCCGTTAATATCAGAAACAAAAACATCTAAAGATCCGTAACCCAAATGTCCATCAGACGAAAAATAAAGCTTATTATCTGCTGAGGCAAAAGGAAATTGCTCTCTTTTATCTGTATTAATTTCTGAACCCAAATTTTTTGGAGTATCAAATGCTCCTTTATTAATGTTAACGGAATAAATATCGAAAGAACCCAGAGATCCTGGCATATCTGAAGCAAAATACAATACTTTTTCATCTGCACTCAAAGCAGGATGCTCCACAGAATAATTCGGACTGTTGAATGGAAGCGACGTAATATTTGTCCACTTTCCTTCAACCCATTCTGCTTTAAAAATCTGAAGATTAGAGATTTTCTTATCGTCTTTTTTCTTCTTTCCGTTTTTAGAATTGTTTCGGGTAAAATACATCGTTTTGCCATCTTTTGTAAAAATAGCATTCGATTCGTGCATTCCGGTTTTTAATTCTTTAGCAAAATAATGAACTATAGAATCTCCTGAATTAATATTCTTTAAAGGAATTGAAACCAAATTCAAATACGTTTCGTTATCCCATTTAAACTTTTTATCAAATAAACCAGGCTTCAATTTAACTCCTGCAAAAACTAGATCCTCTTTATATTTTACAGCTCCAAATTCAGAATTTGGTGTATTTATCGCAAGGTTTTTAATCTCAAAACGTTTACCAATTGCCGTAACATTTTCTAATGTTTTAAAGTCTTTTTCAAAATTGACAAGATCGTCTGCATTGGCAGATTTAGCATAATATTCTTTTAAATTGGCATTTGCATCGTCGTAACTATTTGTTGCTTTTAAAGTCTGTGCGTATCTAAAATAATATTCTCGGTCTAAATTATTGCTGTAATTTGAAATCAAAAGACGATAATAACGCTGTGCTTTTACTAAATCGTTAGTATAGAAATAAGAATCGGCTAGATTTTTAATGACTTCTTGAGACGGTTTTTCGTCTGCCAATTTTTGGTATAAAATAATAGCTTCGCTGTAGTACGTTTTATCAAAAAAACGTTTTGCTCTAGCTAGTTCTAGATCTTGTGCATTTATAAACTGTATTGAAAATACGAATATAATAACGAGTAATTTTTTCATATTTTTCATTTTAGAAGAATCTTGGAGATTTATCAAATCCTTTTCCTAACAAGTCCAGATCGAACAACAGCATAATTTCATGTGTTCCAGAATTAAACTGTCCGAAGTTTGTAAGCGTATAATCGTAAGCATACCCCACTCTTAAGGTCGGTGTAACATTAATATTGAAAAGCGCACTTACAGAATCATCTATTCTATAAGAAGCTCCAAATTCGAACTTTTCGTTGTAAAGAACATTGGCTGAAACATCTAAAGTTATTGGCGCACCTTTTACAAATTTTGACATAAATGCAGGTTTCAATTTCAATGCGTTGTTGAGCTGAAAAACATAACCAGCAGTCAAAAAAGTATGAATCTCTTCGGAACCAAAAGCATTCATTCCTGACTTTTCTTCAATATATTTTGACTTCAATAAGTTTGGGGCAGACAATCCCACATAAAGATTATCTCTAAAATAATACGCTCCAACTCCAATATTAGGTTTTGTTGCATTTATATTTTCTGAAAAAGCAATATCTGTTTGAGGGTCAGTAAAACGAAAACCATTAAAATTGCTTTGCATAGACGAAAATCCAGCTTTTAAACCCAGAGACAATTTATTTTTTCCGCCTAGTTTTAAAACATATGCAAAATCGGCATACACATTATTCTCTTTTTTAGCTCCATCTCCTATATCATCTGAAACGAATGAGATACCGGCTTCTATTTTATCATTAATAGCTGTGTGTCCAAAAAAGGTAAATGTTTTTGGAGCGCCATAAGCACCAACCCATTGCGTTCTGTACAATCCGCCAAAATTCATCATGGCAGGAACTCCAGTCGCATAAGCAGGATTGACCACACTCATGTTATACATATAATGGGTATATTCTGGATCTTGCTGAGCAGAAACGGATAAATAGAAAAGGAAATTTATAAGAAGTATTATTTTTTTCATTTGAAAATTATATTAAAATGTAAAAAGGTTTTATCGATTTAAATAAAGACGGCCTTGCTGTGGCGGTTTATTGTCTTTATTGAAATGCAACACATAAAAATAAACTCCATTGGGTGCAACACCTCCAGCGATACCGCTTTTTTCGTAGTTTTTGCCATCCCAAGCAGGTTTATTATTATCTCCTTTATACATTCCGTTTCCGTATCTATTATAAATTTCAAGTGTATAATTTGGATATAAAAATTCAATATCTTTTATCACAAACGAATCGTTTACACCGTCTCCGTTTGGCGAGAATCCATCTGGAATAAAGAACTCGTACTGTGCGACCTCGCAGTCCTGCAGTGAGACTTTTACTTCTTTATAGCTTTCTGACAAACAGTGGGTTGTTTCATTTAAATCATATCCAAAATAAATCGCATTATGAACTAATAATGTGGTCGATGCCAGTAAATTTCCATCCACCGCATCATACCAAGCCACCGTTGCTGGAACATTTGTTTTATTAGAAAGATCACTTATTTTTGGATTGGCCAGTCCGCAAAAATCTGCCGTTTCATTCATTTCCGGTGCAGCTGTATCATTTATAAGTACCGAAACTTTTGCAGGTTCTGAAACGCAGCCTGTAACAGCAGTTTCTCTAACGAAATAATCTTCTGTTTTTAAGACATAATCGACTGCAAGTGGCGTTGTTGCTGTTGCAGAATTGTACCATTTATATTGAGTTCCTTTTGGCTCTAGATTCGCTATTACAGCTTCATCCACTTTACAAAATTGCTGGTCTAAAACAGTTGGCGCTGGAGGAATTGGATTTATTACAAAATCATCTGTAACGTTGATTAAATTTACCTCACAATTTGTTACTGTATTCGTAAGATTCAATAATGTAATTTTTGTCTCACCTGAATTTAAAAGCAATTCGGCAGGAATAACAAAATCTAATTTACCATTTGTTACTGCTTTAGTGATGGTTTGTACACTAGAAATATTAGCTTCTGACAATACATAAGAAATACTGACATTGGTTAAAGTTTCTAATCCTGAAACGGCAACGGTAACAGGCGCATTCAAACAATAATCTTTTACTGCTGCTTTTACTGTCAATGCATTTGGCAATGGATTTATATACAGATTTCCTGCAACATTTGCTGTATTGGTACACTGCGGCGAAGGATTCGTAATATTTGTTATGCTGTAAATCGTAATTACTGATAATCCGCTTCTTGTACTCAGGTTTCCCGGAATTGTAAATGATGCTTTTCCGCCAACAGACTGCATTTCTGCGGTTTCGCCCAGAGCTAGATTATCTCCATTAATATTGTATGAAATACGGTAAAGTCCATCAAGTAATTGGGGTGCAGCAATTTCAATTGTGGCCATATCATTTTGACAAATTGGAAGCGCTGTTAATGTAGCATTGTTTAAACGTGGCAACGGATAAATCTTTAAAACAGTTGAAAACGGATTAAATATGTTTACACATGTTCCTTTGCTTGTTGTAGATGCTATACCTGTAACAGTAATGGTATAATCTCCTACTTGTCTGAAATAAGACGATCGTATTGGGAAATTAAATTGGCCATTTACAAAATTTCCTCTTACGTTTTCAGATGATGACACTCCTGGCCCAACAACACTAAAGTTAACATCGTATGTTCCATTAGGGATATTATCTGGTCCTTGCGTTATTTTTGCCGAATAAGTCGCGGTCGAAATCTCAGATTCGCAAATATCTTTGCTAGCTTCTATTTTTGATCCTGTAAAATCAAGTCTTTTTTCGAGAGTTATATTTACTTTAACGTCTTTATTTTTGCATATATTATTACCAGGAACTGCTAAAACAGTATAGGTATAAGAATATACGCTAGGTCCATTCGCGTCAAACAATTCTTGAAGATTAATATTATGATCTGTGGCAGATGTTAAGCCTGTACCTGTCCAGTTACCTCCTCTATCTCCTCCAATGAGCTGATCAAATAAATCTAAATCGGTGTAGCCTGCCAAATCTGTGGTGCCACATAACTCCAAATCTACTGGCCTTCCTATTTTTGGAGCTATATAAATAGTTACTTGTACATTGGTAGACTTTGAGTTAGGAGAACACGCAAGCACTGGTGGCACGGTATAAATGAAGTCAAGTGTAGTTTTGGTTGTATATTGCCCAATCTCTATTGTAGATTCTACAGGCTGACCTGCAGTAGTAGTAAATTTTCCATTTACATGCGGCCCCATTACTTTACTGTCAAAAGCCGTAAAAAGATTAAAAAAGTTATTTTCGTTACAAACTGTTGCTTGAGATCCGACTCCAACATATGCACCAATAGTAATCGTGACTACCGCTTTGTTATCTGTACAGCCCGAAGTGGCTGGAGCTGTGTAAGTATAGTGATATTCTCCTCCGCTAAGGATAAATTGAGCATTTAAAATACCCGTAGAAGGATTTAGTCCTTGTAAATTATTATCATCTGTCCATGTTCCGCCTGGAACTGGAGAACCGCCTAACAAAGAAAATAAATCTACGGATTGATATATTGGATTGGTAACATCGCAAATTAATTCATTTACGTTATCATTACCAGCACATTGAGCACTTAGTTTTGAAGGAAGTACAGTAAAAAAAATAAAAAACAATACAAAATGTAGGTAGCTAATGTAGTTTTTTGCCATAGATTAATTTTTTGTTAAACATAAGAAAATATTTAACTAAAAAACTAATTTTTAACAAACTTATTTTCACAAAAAACATACATTCCTTCAATACAGCAACATGAAACGCGGTTTAAAAAAATAATCAACCAATTAATATAATGCAAATCTTTTTACAACTCATCTTCTAGTTTAAATCTAAATTTAAGAACCAAACTATTTCGTTCGACTTCAAGATTAATCCATACATCATCTTCTGATTTTAAAAGATTATTTATTTGCTGAAGAGTATACTTGTAGGGTTGCGTTTTATTTATACTGACAATAATATCTCCTTTAAGCAATCCGCATTTTTCGGCAGCAGAATTTTTGCGCACATTCACTATTTCATAAACGGGCTTAAGAGCAAATTTATATTTAAAATTATTGTCGTTTTTGTCCTTTTCCTGCAATTCTCCCATTGAAGATGCAACTCGTACGGTTTCTAAATGCACTGTTTCCTGTACCCACTGAAGTCCGTTGTGCTGCACCGTGATTCCGCTTTTATTATATGTAAATGGTTCCCCAAATCTCCCATTTTTTTTCAAGTATAGTTTTTTTCCTTGATAGTCTAAAACAAGTGTAAATCGTTTCAAAACTTCGCCTCCAACAGACCCTATACGTCCTGGAACCATCTTAACGTTACGAATTGAAGCAGAATCTGGAAAAGAAACAATTGGTTTTTTAAAATCAAATTCGTCAATAGAAAATTTATCAATTTTAGCACGATGTCCTTCAATGTCTCCGCTAAATCCTTTTCCTAAAAAGTCTGGAAAATTTTTATTTGGGAGTTTGATTTTATCATTTTCAAAAATCCAGAAAGCATCACTATTTCCAATATCAATTAAAAGCTTTGCTGGAACTTGCTCATTATTAACTGTAGCGGTTGTCATGATATATGGTTTCGCCTTTTCTACAGTTATCGGAACCATTTTAAACTTTTTATCTAGTTTTTCTTGATACCTAGCAGTCTTTGCGTGAACTATTATTTTCTTTTTCTGATAATTAACTTCAACAAAATTATCTCTAAAGAATTTATGTCCGATAATTCCGTTGACAGGAATTCCGATATGAGAAGACAAATTAAAACTTTGATCTAGGATAATAAAAACCATATGATCGTTCGATTTTAGACCATGAGTTTCTAGAATATTTTTTGTCGATTTTAGGCCTTCTATTTCCTCTTCGCTTCCTAAACCACGAAGTTTAATTTTTACAACATTGTTAAAACTAACTTCTTGCTGTTCTTCCATACTAAAGAGAATTGTTTCTTCTACGCCAGAATCCAATAGAAAATTTAATTCTACTCCATTTACTTTTATAGGAATAAAAATAAGATTATTAATCAGTTTAAAAGGTATTGTAGCCTTAGTTGCATTGTTTTCCAATATGAAATCGCCTTGTCCAAAAAGCAAAAAAGGTAAGAATAACCCAAAAAACAATACTATATATTTTTTCATTGACAATATTTTATTATAAAATTAGTAAATATATTTATTATTGTTACATTTTTAGAAGTACCCTTATTATTTACGTTAAATACGAAAAAAATATGCAAATTTGCACTTCAATAATTTATACTCATGCCGACAATTTCACTCAAGGGAAGAAACATGCCCGAATCTCCGATACGCAAGCTGGCTCCTTTTGCTGATTTAGCAAAGAAAAAAGGACACAAGGTGTATCACTTAAACATTGGTCAACCGGATATCAAGACACCGGAAGTGGCCATCGAGGCGGTAAAAAATATTGATTTAACTCTTATAGAATACAGTCCGTCTGCCGGATATGAAAGCTATAGAAAAAAATTAGCAGAATTTTACCAGCGCCAAAATGTAAACGTTAACACAGAAGACATCATTGTAACTACTGGTGGTTCTGAAGCCTTACTTTTTGCACTGGCCACAATTACAGACCCTGGAGATGAAATTATTATTCCAGAACCTTTTTATGCTAATTATCACGCTTTTGCATCTTCAACAAGTGCAACTGTAGTTCCATTAGTTTCTACTATCGAAACTGCTTTTGCATTACCAAGCATTGAAGAAGTCGAAAAATTAATTACACCAAAAACAAAGGCCATTCTGATTTGCAACCCTGGAAATCCGACTGGATATTTATATTCTGAAACAGAAATTAAACAATTGGCTAGTTTAATTAAAAAACACGATTTATACTTAATCGCAGATGAAGTGTACCGTGAGTTTTTATATGACGGCGACGATGTGCACTTTTCTGTAATGAATTTAGAAGATGTGCAGCAAAATGTAATCATGGTTGATTCTGTTTCTAAACGCTACAGTATGTGTGGAGCAAGAATTGGCTGTTTGGTCACTAAAAATAAAGATGTTTTAGCAACAGTAATGAAATTTGCTCAAGCACGTTTGAGTCCGCCAACTATTGAGCAGATTGCCTGCGAAGCTGCCATTGACACACCTCAAAGTTATTTTGATGAAGTAATTGCAGAATATAAAGAACGCCGCAACACGCTGATTGCCGAATTAAACAAAATTGACGGTGTTATTGTAACAAAACCAAAGGGTGCTTTTTACTGCATTGCAGAACTTCCAATAAAAGATTCAGACGATTTTGCACAATGGTTGCTTGAAAGTTACAATTTAAATGGCGAAACGGTAATGATTGCTCCTGCCAAAGGTTTCTATTCTACACCTGGAATGGGACTAAATCAGGTTCGTATTGCTTATGTTTTAAATAAAAAAGATTTGATTACAGCTGTAAACATTCTAAAGGAAGCTTTATTGGTTTACAATAACAGATAATCAATTCATTATAATAGATTTAAAAAGACAATAACGTTTTTCGTTGTTGTCTTTTTTGTTTCTAATAACAGTATTTCTCTTCAAAATTTAAATTATATCCAAAAAGGAGTAATTAAATCCTAAAAACGATAGAAAAGGTTTCCTATTTATTAATTATCTTTACCGCCTTAAAAAGGAATACATATACTAATAGTAGTTTTTAATGATAAACAACGAAGAATTTTTAGACGAAATAGGAGATAATCACTTTAGCAGTAATGCAAAAAATCCTCTAAGAGAAGATGCTTTTGATATAACTGACGAAGAAAAAATAGAAAAAATTAAAAAAGATGTTGAAAACATTCTGCAGACTCTTGGAATGGATTTGACAGATGACAGCATCAAAGGAACTCCAAACCGAGTTGCAAAAATGTTTGTTAAAGAAATTTTTGGAGGTCTTAACCCAGCAAAACAGCCAAAAGCTTCTACTTTTGACAACAATTATAAATATGGCGAAATGCTTGTAGAAAAAAACATTACGGTTTATTCTACTTGCGAACACCATTTACTGCCAATTATTGGACGTGCTCACGTGGCTTATATCTCAAGCGGACGTGTAATTGGTTTATCAAAAATGAATCGTATCGTTGAGTATTATGCTAAAAGACCTCAAGTACAGGAGCGTCTTACAATGCAGATTGTTCAAGAATTACAAAAAGCTTTAGGAACAGAAGATGTTGCTTGCGTTATCGATGCAAAACACCTTTGTGTAAACTCTCGCGGTATTAAAGATATCGAAAGTAGTACAGTAACTTCTGAGTTCGGCGGAAAATTCAAAGATCCTCAAACGAAAAGAGAATTCTTAGACTATATTAAACTAGACACTCAGTTCTAAATATTTGGGTTAATCGTTTATTTGTTTAATCGTTTAATCGTTAAACTTAATTTTCGGTTAAACGATTAAATAAACTAACAATTAAACAAAAAAAATGTACATTTTTTCTTTTGAGAAGCTTGAAGTGTGGCAAAATGCAAGAATGTTAATTTTGGATATTTATAAATTAACTAGTAAATTTCCGTCAAATGAATTATTCGGAATAACATCTCAAATAAAAAGAAGTGCATCTTCGATTGCAACAAATATTGCTGAAGGAACTTCAAGAAATACAAGCAAGGACAAAGCTCATTTTTTGACGATATCGTATTCATCTGCAATGGAAACTTTAAATCATTTAATTATCTCTAAAGATTTAAATTATGTTTCAGAGTTAGAATATACGACATCAAGGGAAAAAATTGAAAAAATTTGCAATCAAATAAATAATCTAAAAAAATATTATCTTTCACAAGACTAATCCGTTCAGTACGATTAAACAAATAAACGATTAAACGGTTAAACATAAATTTTATGCCATTATATACAACGCAACCAATCAAAATATACAATTCGCTTTCTGGCGAAAAAGAAGATTTCAAACCCATCCATGATGGAAATGTTGGAATGTATGTTTGTGGACCTACCGTATATAGTAATGTCCATTTAGGAAACGTGAGAACTTTTATGTCTTTTGACGTAATCTTCAGGTATTTTCTGCATTTGGATTATAAAGTTCGCTATGTTCGAAATATTACCGATGTTGGGCATATCGTAGATGATGTGGATGAAGGTGAAGATAAAATTGCTAAAAAAGCACGTTTAGAGCAATTAGAACCAATGGAAGTTGTACAGCGCTATACTGTAGATTTTCATAACATTCTAAAAGCTTTCAACTTTTTACCGCCAAGCATTGAACCTACAGCTACAGGCCATATTATTGAGCAAATCGAAATTATTAAAAAAATCATAGATAAAGGCATTGCTTATGTTGCCAATGGATCGGTATATTTTGATGTTGTAAAATATAACGAAACCAATAATTACGGTATCTTAAGCGGTAGAAATATCGACGATATGCTGGCAAATACGCGTGATCTTGACGGACAATCTGACAAGAGAAATCCTCAAGATTTTGCATTGTGGAAAAAAGCCGAGCCAGAACATATCATGAGATGGCCTTCACCTTGGAGCGATGGTTTCCCAGGATGGCATTTGGAATGTACTGCAATGAGTACCAAATATCTTGGCAATCATTTTGACATTCACGGAGGTGGAATGGATTTAAAATTCCCACACCACGAATGTGAAATCGCTCAAAACGAAGCTTGCACAGGTCAGTCTCCAGTAAATTATTGGATGCATGCCAACATGCTTACTTTAAACGCAAAGAAAATGGCAAAATCGACTGGAAATAATATTCTTCCAGGCGAAATTCTTAGCGGAGACAACAACATCTTAAGCAAGCCATTTTCTGCTTCAGTGACGCGTTTTTTCATGCTTCAAGCACACTACAGAAGTATTTTAGATTTCTCTGATGATGCAATTGTGGCTGCCGAAAAAGGATACAAAAGATTAATGGAAGCACTTGATGCTTTACCAAACATTACTGCAGGAAGTTCTAGTTCAATAGATTTCGGCGCATGGAAACAACTTTGCTACGATGCAATGAATGATGACTTCAATACGCCAATTTTAATTGCGCAATTATTTGAAGCTGTTCGTTATATCAATCTATTAAAAGATGGTAAAGAAACGATTTCTAGCGAAGATTTAGCTGATTTCAAAACAGCGGTAAATGCTTTCGTATATGACGTTTTAGGCCTTAACGATGACAAAGCGGCTGATGCTGATAGCGATAAATTGGAAGGTGTAGTAAATATGCTTATTGGCATGAGAAATCAAGCTAGAGCAGATAAAAACTTTGCGCTTTCTGACCAAATTCGCGATCAGTTAATCGTTTTAGGAATTCAGCTTAAAGACGGAAAAGAAGGAACTACTTTTAGTATACAATAAAAAAAGTGATCAGTATTCAGTATTTTAGTGTTCAGATTCAAGCTTTGAACTGACTGTACACTAAAATACTGAACACTGACCACTACAAACTAACTTATACAAAAAAAATATGTTTTCAAAAATTCTAATATATCCATTTGTATTGTTAGTCCGTTTTTATCAGACTGCCATTTCACCATTTACACCTGCATCCTGCAGATTTGAGCCAACTTGTTCGACTTATATGATTCAGGCACTACAAATTCACGGATTGTTTTATGGCGGATATTTAGGCATTAAACGTATCTTGAGTTGTCATCCTTGGGGAAGAACCGGTTACGATCCTGTACCAGAAAAGAAATGTAACCACAAACATTAACTTTTTAGAAAGCGGTACTTTACATTAAATATTTATTTTTACAGCTATATAAAAACATTTATACATGACACACGCCTTAAATTTAGTTTGGAATCCTTCTGAGGGAATCAACTTAGGATTTTTTATGATTCGCTATTACAGCTTAATGTTTGTAATTGCCTTTGGATTAGGATGGTTCTTAATGAAAAAGATTTTCGAAAGAGAAAATGAATCAATTGAAAAACTAGATTCTTTATTTGTTTGGACTGTTCTAGCAACCTTGATTGGAGCACGTTTAGGTCATGTTTTCTTTTACGATTGGGAATATTTCAGAAATCATTTACTTGAAATTTTCCTGCCATTTAAATTCGAACCTGAGTTTCAATTCACAGGTTTCCAAGGATTAGCAAGTCACGGAGCTGCAATTGCAATTATTATTGCAATGTACTACTACAGCAAAAAAATACTAAAACGCTCTTTATTATGGATATTAGACCGTGTAGTAATTCCTGTTGCAAGCGGTGCTATTTTTGTGCGTTTAGGAAATTTCTTTAACTCTGAAATTATTGGTCACGAAACTAATTCTGCATTCGGAATTCGATTTCTTCACGATACATTCAGTAAAGCCGAAGCAGTACAAAAAACGGGAATTGCAGACCCTAAAGACGCTTATACCGCAATTGCAACCGATCCAAAATTTGCAACATTATTAGCAGAAGTCCCTTCGAGACATCCAACTCAATTGTACGAAGCTTTCTGTTATATATTTGTATTCGCTATTTTATTCTTTTTATACTGGAGAACAAATGCAAGACTTAAATCTGGTCTTTTATTCGGATTATTTTTAGTGTTATTATTTGCTGTTCGTTTCGTTGTAGAATTTGTAAAAGAAAGCCAAGGAGGTTTTGAAAGCGAATTAGGATTATTTTCAACAGGACAATGGCTAAGCATACCATTTATCATTATTGGACTTTTCTTTATCATAAGAGCTCAGAGAAATCCTTTAGCTGAAGCATAAAATCAATTACCCTAAATAAAGAAGCCCAATATCGTACGTATTGGGCTTTTTCTTTTTATAATTGATAAGATACACCAAATTCAATATTCTTTGTATTATAGCCAAAAATAAAACCAAGTGCAAAAAACATCGGCAAAAGCAAAACCCTCAATCTCCAAAAAGATTGAGGGTTTTAATTTTTTCAAAAGAATAAACCTTACTCCAAATCCAGATAAGGATTTAAAATCTCGGCTAATTCATTGAGCCAATAGAAGCTGTCTCCAAGTTTAGAGGCATTAGAAGAAATATTTTGCTCTTCGTTCATAACGCCTAATGCTAGAGTTAAATTTACCTGTCTTATGGCTTTTGCCATATCGATTGGGTCAATTCTGTTGTTGAAGAAGTTCATCAGCCTGATTTCGGCTTCTTTTGAAAGGATTTTGGTACTCATAACTTTACTTTAAGGAAATATAAAACCCATGTAGCTAAAGGTGTCCTACGCTGTAAAGTGAGCGTTGCGGTTGTTTCCAATACCACCACCATACCACATGGGCAAACTTTTTTTCTGAAATCATAACTTTACTTTAAGGACTGCAAATATATTAAAAATGGAAGGCATTATTAAGTAAGAAAAATAATGTTTTTTACTCCTCTTTTATCTTAGTTTTATAAACATAACCTTTTTTACCTTCCTTAGTTTGTACCAACCACCAGTCTCCTGAATTATCCAATACTTGAACTTCAGAACCAGTATTTATTTTTTGAAGAATTTCAGAAGATGTATTTTTCTCTTTTCTTAAATTAGTATATCCATCTGGATCTGTTATTTTTGCTGTCTGTCTTAGATATTGAGTGTAATTTTGATAGTTAAAGTTTTTTAAGGCAATTTTGTTTTTAGGGATAATAGTATTCTTATAGAAGTTATTAGATGTTAAATCTGAATTGACAGTATTGACTTCATTTAATATAAAATCAATATTATTATTCAAAAAAGCATATCTTATTTTTATAAGATTTGAATCAATAATTTTAAGTTGAGTAAAACTTAAAATATTATTCTTGAAACTTAAATCACTATAAGATTCTTCTCCTCCAGTTCCTCCAGTACATTTTAAACAAGGAATTACATTAGGGCTTTTAAATTTTAAAGAATAATTATTATTACCGATGTTGAAAAGAATCATAAATAAGCGTGATTCGTTATTTTTAAATTCCTCTTTATGTGACAATACTATTATTTTATCTAAAAGATTATCTTGATTAATATTAACAGATAGACTATCAAGTACTAAATAATTTTTTGGGATAAAATCATTTAAAATTTTTAATTTATTTGTTTTGCTTTCATCTACAACTTCTGAAACAAGATTTTCTTTTTGAATTATTTTTAACTGCTTTTCGAGTGAAATAAAAACATTCCCGCATTCATTTTTTAAAGACTGTAAGTAATCAGGAACAGAAGTTAAAGGCTGGGGAGAGTCCAAATAGAAATACCAAAAACTATCTATATCATCAGGTCTACGATTCTTTAAAAGATTGCAGACAAGGCTAGGATTTTTCGTGAATAGTTTTTCAATATTAAACTTAAAATAATTCACTCCATCAGCTTGATATTTGCCATCTATGCCGATATCAATAATTGATGTAAGAGATTTATTGGTTTTGTCTTTAGATAATATTGCAAAAAATCGGTCTATATAATCTGTACTTTCATTGTATAGAGTATATGAGGTATCTAAATTATCATTCCAACCAAAATCTTTTACAAACTGGTCATAGTCTTTTGGGAAATTTTGGAAAAAGGCTTTATCATCATTTTTCTTAAAGGCTGTTTTTAAGTTGTTTATTCTTATCTCTTTGCTTTGTGATTTTGATGAGCAAGAAACTAAAAATGATAATATTATTGTAATGATAAATTTATTCATATTCTTCAGTTATAATGATTTTGGCATTCTCAATTCCAATTGAGTTTATATAGTTGTTAATTTGCCCTTGCTTGCGCGAGTGTTTCTCTCGTGAGTAGTTTAGAAACTGAAAAGCAATAAGCTTATCTTTTACATAGGCAAACCGATACCACCATTTTTAGTATCCTCGAATAATTTTTTAAAATCAGGAATATTGTAGTAGTTATTTCTTTTGAATTCTTCTTCAAATTTCTCATCATTCAATTTTGGAAAAAAGGTATAAACATAACCTTGATCAATACTTTGAGTAAATTTTGTTGCATAATAACAATAGAGCGCATAGATTCTTGCCTTATCACTGAAATTTGCATCCTCAACTTTTGGAAGTTCTGTTTTTCCTCTCAAAAACATAATGTATTTCTCTTTGGTTCTTTCATCTGCTTCAGTCATTACTTCAAAAATCTCTTTATGAAAAATGTATTTATTTTCGCAGGTTTTGGTGAATATTAATTTATCAAACTCATCATCGTTTAGATTTCTGTCTAAAACCCATTTTAATAAATCTTTATCTTGAACGTAACCAAAAACTTTTACAAGTGATTCTAAAAAATATTGGTCATTGAATTTTAGCCATACCAAACTTGCTTTGTTATCATTGAAAAGATATTTGTTGCGTGAAATAATCAATAATTTATTAAAATTTCGGGCCTTTGATAAGTTATAATCATCTTTTCTTGCTTCAAATTCCATCCATTTTTCAATTCCTACTTTCATCTTAAGTTCATCATTATACCATTCAGAAGGATATTTCTTTTCTAACTGAGCAATATTTGGAAATTTTTCTTGATAATTAATTAGTTCTGGTAAGTAGAAAAAATCGGTGATAAAATTTTTATTTTTTATTATATAAGTCCCATTAAAATTAACACCGTCATTTGATTGATTACAGAATTCTTTGTCACACTTATTATAATAATTAATATATAAATACTTATTTAAGGAATTAGGATTGATTAATCTTCCGAAAATTTTATTTATTTTATTATTAAAGTCAATATCACTTGGTGCTTTATAACCATTAGATTTTAATATTTCTGATATGACTACTGTACATGTATTTAATTCATCTATACTAAAAGAATGTTTCAAAGTTTCACTAACACTATTTCCATCATCATCTAAAGCATATTGTGATGCCCCTTCTTTAAGTTGTTTTTCTAAAATGTCATTCATTGTTTTTAATTTTTTTTCTTGTAATGGATAATTTTCTTTACTTTGAATTTCTTGCTTATTTTCTTTATTACACGATTGAAATAAAAAAAATACAAATAGAACAATCACTACTTTCATATATAGTTTTTTATCTTGTAGATTTAAAATCATTTTCTGTTTCGACATCATATTTGGGAAGTTTCTTTTCTCTTTCTGAGATTTCATAATCTTTAGGTTTTGTAATAGCTTTAATTTGATTGCTTGTTTTTATTATTGAAGAAAAAGAAATAACCTGAGTCCCTGATTTATCTCCTTCCCAACCAGTTTGATTTCCTCCAAGATATACATATTTTGTACCGTCCATATTTTCTCCAATTATAATAGCAACATGAGACCAAGAAAATACAATGATCGCACCTATAAATGGTTCGCAACTTTCACCTTTAGACCAATTTGAAGAAGTCCAACCAAATGCGGCTGCACTTTTTTTAGATTTATCTTTTTTATAATCTGTTTTTTCAAAAGACCAAGCAACAAATGCACCACACCAAGGGTCTGAAAATTGAAGTTTTAATCCTTTTCCAGAAGATGCTTCAAAATATTCATGTATTTTTTCTTTTAGAGGGCTATCGATTTCCCTTAAGCCTTTATATTTTTCAAATTCGGTAAAGGCAACGTCTACCCAAGGTGCTCTTTTTCCGTCAGTATTTTTAGAGTTTTCTTCGTCTAAATTCTCACATAAGCCACTAAATAGAAAGTTTGCCCCAGGATTAAAATGTGTTTCCTCTAATTCTAACATAACATCAGCAACTGTGGTTTTTCCGTTTATAAATCCCCAGCGGTCTTCAAAACGCTGTCTGGTATAAACCCATTTCTTTCTTTGGGTATGTTCCTCGCCTTTCATAAATGAAGGATTTGAGGAATAGCCATATTTCGTTACCCAAGGTTCTTTTCCAATATTTATTTTTCGCTGTTCAAAACTTGTTTGGCTTCCATCTCCATCTGGTACCGAGATACTTTCGTCAAAAAGAACATAATCAGGATTATTTCCATTTCCTACAGCATTCGGTTTTAAAACATGTAAATACAAGTCTACCATATTTGAAATTTCTTTCTTTGAAGCAAAATAGTCATGAACATAATCCATTTGCTTTATAAAAGTCATCTTCTTTAGTTCAGCTCTTGTAATTCCTAATTTTTTAGCCGAAGTGTCGCTAAATTGTATTAAACCAGAATAGTCAGCTCCATTGTCAGCATAAGGTTTGAACATGTTTTTTTCACCAGTTTCCAAATGCATAATTGCCATTAATTCACTAGCCTTGTCTTTCTTTTTATCTTCTCCCCAAAGTTTTGCGCATACTTCTAGTACTTTTTTTCGTTCGTCGCAGGTTAATTTGTTGCTCCAGTAAAAATTATTTTCTTTGCATGCACAAGTATTTTTTTTCTGATTCCAAATAGAATCCCCAACATTAACCATCATGAGACTATTTATAAATTCCTGTTGCGGATTGTAAATAACAATAGGTTTTATATCAATTTTCTGCTCATGATAATCATGCGCTTTTCTATCAGCTTTTGCTATCCCTCTAGTTTCTTTTTTAGAAGGGCCTTTTTGTTCTCTTGGAGATGTTTTTTTGGTTTCTGTTTCAGATGGTTTAGAAGCAGAAGTTTTTGAAAGTATATCTATTTTATAATCTGGGTTAATGACATTAATGTCTTGCGTAGGTTTCGAAACTTTTTTGTAAAACTCAGCAGTCACATAATATTCATGAAATGCGCCTTCGTTAGATTCATTCGGTGCCGTTTTTGCATTGGCAAGCCATACTTTGCTGGGGTCAAAAGTAAATTTGACATCGGCTATTCCATTTAATACATTGGCTTCTTTTGTTTCAATACTAATGTCAGAAAGGTCTTTTTTTCCTCCGTCATTTTCCCATAAAGTTACGTTTATGCGAAATTTTTCCATATTAAGGCAATGAACACGAGCTGTAATAGTTTCGCCATAGCTAAATAGTTTGGTAGGCTTTTTTCCAAGGTTGTCCAAAATTTCTACATGCAGTATTTTACTTTCCGCATTGCTTTTGGTTTTTATATCCAAAACTGCTTTTTCGCCATTGGCATCAACCAGCATTCTGATTCCTTTGCGAGCAAGGCTGGTTTGGGTAAATGTATACTCTACGGTCGCACCCGTTTTATTGTTTTTGGCCATTTTTGTCCATGTATCTCCCAATAATATCCAGACACTCCATTTAATATTTTCGTCGGGTGTATTTTCCAATGGCTCCATGAATTTTGATGGTGAAGAACTGCCAAAAAAATCATGTATAGAGTAATATTCTTTTATCCCTATCACAGGATCGGGATTGCCATATATTTTTACTTTGCTCATAATTTTGTACTATTTTAATAACAATCAGAAAGCTGGTCTTCTAATTCATCAGGATTTAATAAAGGATTAATCTGCTTTAAGACATCACGATCTGCTTTTTGCATCTGCTGGCTTCCTACTTCAGCAATCTGTCCATGCTTAAAAATTTCTATACATTTTGGTCCACCTACAGGACATCCCGCTTTAGTTTCTTCTATTAAAATTTTGCCTTGATTGCTCAGTGTTACTTTCTCATAAGGATCATACCACTGGGATATTGTCGCCATACAAGGTTTATTGCCACTTGAAGTAGGCTGTAAGGTACATTTGCCAAAAGTGCCATTCTTTAAGGTTTGATTGATATCTTTGGTTGTGGCTATGAGTTTTTTATTAGCTCCTTTGTCGTTGGCAAAATGTTTTTTTTGAGATTTTACTACTAAAATATCCGTGGCACTTGGGTCTTCACTAAACTTGCATTTGCAACTAGCACCATCTACAACAACATGTTTCTCCATAATCTAGATTTTATATTATACTAAAAGTGATATCTTGTTATCTACTATAATTTTGCTCTCGTCTAAGTTTTTAACTTCAATTGTAATTTTTCTTTTCATATCAATTAAATCGCATTCCAAACGCAGTTCTTCAATGAGATAATTATTAGGATTCAAAAAATATTGGGCGTGGTAATATTCTTCAACGTGTTCATTTTCAGATTTTCCGCTTTGGGTTACTTCAATCTGATTTAGATCGTTTAGATAAGGATTAACTTTTTGAGTAATTAGAAACTCCAAATCATCAGTTTGGGCAATTGCAGGAAAATATAATTTTCGTTCTGTTTCAAAATTGTGGGTATAGGCTCTGTGTATTCCGTTAAAATAAGACCTCAAAAACCAGTTTCCCGAGATCTGTTTAACTAATAAGCTGTTATCTTCAATTGCATTTTCAATATTTTTAGCCAGCTGCATAAAAGTTTTCCCATCAAACAATTCCTTAATGCTGTCTTTTTGCTTTTCCCAACGTTCTTTTAGCTTATCATAACTGTTCAAGTCTTTCCATTTACCGTATTTGTCTACGACTATTCGTAAAGGAAATAGAAGCTCTGCAGTCTTTTCTGCAACTGTATATGCTCTAGTATTAATTGGCTCTCCGTCTATTAATAGTTTTGAAGTTTTACTTATCTCAATAAAATGATAATCGTCCTGTTTGGTATCGGGTTTCAATCTTAATAGACTGAAGTTTTGTTTGAGAGTCTGTTTTTTTCCTTCCTTTTCAATTGTATATAAAACCGAATAGTTGTGATTGAGTTCAAAAGGGTTAAAAGGAAGAACATAATCCTGATTTACAAATAAAACTGGTTCTTTCTTCTTTTCTTCATCTTCTTTTTTCATACGCATTTCATTATTTTATAGGCCCCTCTTCCTCAGGCTCTTTTAATTCATCAATTTTTTTTTGTTCTGAATCTTCATTATCCGAATCAGTATTGTATATTTTAGCATCAGGTTTTTTCTTTTTTTCTGGAGGAGCATTTTTCTCCAGTTCACGCTCACATATTATTACGGAGTTTTCGTTAATTAGATTTGATCCCATATCGTTTAAAGCATCAACATATTTTGTTTTTTCGTACCATTTGGATTGGAGATGGAAAACCCAGTTATAGTTTTGTCTGTTTGGCATCATTAATTCAATCTGACTTTCTGAATTTTGTTTGTTATATCCGTTTACAGCAAGAAAAAACAAACGCCCAAATTTGACTCTGACGGGTACTTGTGCTCTAATAGAAATATATTCTTCATCACCATATTCTTTTTTAATTAAGAGTGTAATCAATAAAATACCTTTCATTTCATTGCTCTCAATTATTTTATAAGATTTGTTGGGTGCCCATGTAATGATTTTTTTTGTAGGTATCAACATCATTAAACAAAACACTTTATCAATAGCGGTAGGTATGATGAACAT
Source organism: Flavobacterium sp. CFBP9031 (assembly GCF_034044945.1). Taxonomy (NCBI): domain Bacteria; kingdom Pseudomonadati; phylum Bacteroidota; class Flavobacteriia; order Flavobacteriales; family Flavobacteriaceae; genus Flavobacterium; species Flavobacterium sp. CFBP9031. Next base: position 149,580 of record NZ_JAXCWF010000008.1, on the reverse strand, counting down.
TATAAAGTGCCCACACATTAAAAAAGTAAAATTTAAACCGTTTAAAACGGTGTAAATAATGATAAACAATAAGCTTGAATACAAAGGGACAACTGATGCAAAAAGGAGTTCTATTATAAAACTCTTTAGCTTGAATTCCTTAAAATAATTGCGATAAATCCAAACATGAAGAATTCCAAACAGAAGAGATGTTGTCTGATATAAAAGAAGTTCTCGACTAAGACTTGTAAATGGCTTATTATGACTTAAAAATGCAATAAGCACATAAATCAAAGCAAATGATAAAACATAGACATAGAATTTTTTTTTATACTCATTTGCAAAATCTTTTATTTTATCACTAATAAGTAAGGTAATTATTCCGCAAAGCGCGAATATCACAATTATAAATATTATGATGTTGGTATCAATAAGATTTACTAAGTGTTTTTTAATCATTTTAGCATTACTTTAAACGCTCTTAAAATTAGTTACGCATCATTTTAAAAAAGCATTATTCAGCTACTAATGTAATATTTTTATTTCATTTTTATTTTAAAATTGTATAATTTTTCTTTCATTAATTGATATAAAAACAAAAAAAAAAAGGAATACATCCTTTTTTACTTTTTATAATTAATTAATATTTTAAGAAATTGCTATAAATATATTAACTTTAAATTAAATCATTTATAATTTACGCGAGATACCAAATTCAATATTCTTTGTGTTATAGCCCGCATTACTACTTCCTAATCCAGCATTAGAAACATGTCTTATACTTGGACGAATATCAAACTGAAATTTATCATAACTTGCCGTAAAACCGACCGCCAAAACATCGGCAAAAGCAAAACCTTTAGAAATTCGCTCTGTTTCTGTATCTGTAATCATAGGACCAATACTGCCCAAAACATAAAAAGAACAAACTTGACCAATAGGTTTACGAATTAAAAAACCACAATTAAGAACATATTCGCGAACATCTTTTAAACGCGTATATTGATCTCTTTTTTGCTGATAATTTGATGTTTCAGGCTTTACAAAATAGAAATTCAATAATTGATGCTCAGCAAAATTAACCTCCGGCTGAACTAAAATCTGATATTGAAAATGCTTTGTTTCCTTTATTTTGTAATACAGTTGAACTTTATAAAAGTGGTTTGTAAACGTATAGTTTCTATTACTAAATTCACTTCCAAAACCATAATTAAAACCTAAAGAAAAATTTGAATCGTCTTTCTGTGCAGTCATTTTTACAGCCATAAGAAACAATAAGACTAAAAGTAATTTTCTTGTCATAAATCATTTTAAAATTCTATTTAAATATAGCACAAAAAAAAGATCCAACTTTCGCTGGATCTTTTTTTTATATAATTAAAACAGTAATTATGCTTTATTATGTTTGTCTTCGATTGTGTGTTTCTCATCACTAGAAATCGTATCAACCAATACAGGCGTTGCGATAAATAATGAAGAATAAGTACCAACGATAATACCGATTAACATTGCGAAGATAAATCCTCTAATAGACTCTCCACCAAAGATAAACATCGTTAATAATACGATAATCATCATTAATGAAGTATTCAATGTTCTTGATAATGTAGTATTAATAGAAGCGTTTACGATATCTTCGAAACTTCCTTTACGGTTTCCGATGATAAATTCTCTCACCCTGTCAAATACAATTACCGTATCATTCATAGAGTAACCAATTACAGTCAAGATCGCAGCGATAAAGTGCTGATCCATTTCCATGTGGAATGGCATGAATTTGTAGCATAAAGAGTAAATTCCTAATACAAAGATTACGTCGTGCGCAACAGCTGCAATCGCACCTAATGAATACTGCCATTTGCGGAAAGATACCATTAAATATAAGAAAATAACTGCCATCGCACCAAGAACTGCCCAGTATGAGTTAGTTTTAATATCCTCAGAGATAGAAGCACCAACTTTAGAAGCTTGCAAAACCCCTACTCTTTTACCATCAAATGAGTTGATGAATTTCTCGTAAGAAGTATTTGGGAAATATTTCTGTAGAGAAGCATATAATTTTTGATTCACTTCTTCATCAATAGCTACACCATCTTCTTTAATTTTATATTTAGTAGTGATTTTCAATTGATCATCATCTCCTAAAATTTTAGCTTCAACTGGAGTACCGAAAGCAGCAGATAATTCATCTGAAACAGCAGTTGCATCAACTGGTTTTTCAAATTTAACTTGGAAAGTTCTACCTCCAACAAAATCAACACCTTCATCTAAACCATTAATAAAGAAAATAGAAGTTAAACTTACTACTGTTACAATAGAAGAGAAGATATAAGTGAATTTCTTAACTTTAATGAAATCAAAGTGGAAATTAGTAAACCAGTTTTTAGTAATATTTGTAGAGAAAGTTAAATCCCCTTTTCCTGCAATGTTTCTATCAATAAAGATTCTAGCAATAAAGATTGATGTAAACAATGATGTTACGATACCAATTAATAATGTTAATGCGAAACCTTTAATAGGACCTGTTCCAAAAATAAACAAGATAGCTCCAGTTAAAACGTGAGTAACGTTAGCATCGATAATAGAACGCATTGCACCATGCCATCCGTAAGAAGCTGCAACTGCCTCAGAAAGTGATTTACCTTCACGCAATTCCTCTTTTGCTCTTTCGTAGATAATAATGTTCGCATCTACCGCTGTACCTAATGTAAGTACGATACCTGCAATACCTGGCAATGTTAATACAAAACCAAAACTTGCCATAATTCCGAATAAGAATAGTAAGTTTAACAATAAGGCAAGGTTTGCATACCAACCCGCTTTACCATAATAGAATACCATCCAAACACAAACTAATAAGAAACCTAATACAGAAGAGATTGTACCTGCATCAATAGCCGCTTGTCCTAAAGATGGACCAACAACAGTTGACTGGATAATATCTGCAGAAGCTGGTAATTTACCTGCATTTAATACGTTTGCTAAATCTTTAGTTTCAGCTACATCAAATGAACCTGTAATCTCAGATCTTCCTCCAGCAATAGGACCGCTTGTTACACCTGGAGCAGAATATACGATATCATCTAATACAATAGCAATGTAGCTTTTTTGAGCGAAAGCTCTTCCTGTTAACTCTTCCCAAACTTTAGCACCTTGGCTGTTCATCTGCATAGAAACTGCAGGTTTACCCATTTGGTCAAAAGTATCTTTTGCATCAGTTACAACACCACCACTCATAGCTGGGTTATTGTCTCTGTTTCCTTTTAAAGCATATAATTCAACAACTTCGATATCAGCTGCACTTTTTACATCTTTAGCTTTAGGATCTTTTATAGTTGTTGGCTTGCTCCATACAAATTTCGCATAGTGTTGGTCAGCACCTAATAAAACTCTAATTTCTGGTCTTTTAAAATATTCATTGATAGCAGCAGTATCTTTAGGAGCAAAGTACCCTAAAACTGGTCCACCACCATTACCAATAATTTTATCAAATAAAGGATTGTTTCCTTTTTTAACGTCTGAAGAATCTTTAGCATCTGTTAATAATGCATTCAAAGAATCTTTAACAACTGTTTTAGTTTCAGTCTTTTTAACTTCAGTTTTCTTTAAAGCCTCGTTAGCAGAAACTAAGAAATTACCAATTTCTTCAATTTTATAAGTTTCCCAGAACTCCAATTGAGCTTTTCCACCTAATAATTTTTTAATTCTATCAACATCCTTAGCACCTGGAAGCTCTACTAAGATTCTTCCTGTTTCTCCTAATTTCTGTATGTTTGGCTGTGTAACACCAAATTTGTCGATACGCTCTCTTAATACTTTAAAAGCACTTTCTACAGACTCATCAACTTTTCTTTTGATAACTTTTTGAACTTGCGCATCAGACATTTGAAAGTCTACTCCACCTTCTCCTTGAAGACTTCTGTTAGCGAAAATATCTGGAGATGCAAGTTTTACAGTTCCTTTTGAATTTGCTTCAAAAGCTTCAAAAAACTTATTTAAATACGTTTTGTTTCCTTCTAAATTTGCAGATGCATCAGCTAATGATTTATTAAAAACTGGATTTTTAGAATTATTAGCCAAACCTTTTAATACATCTTTAATAGAAATTTGAAGAATCACGTTGATTCCTCCTTCTAAGTCAAGACCTTTATTAAGCTGTTTGTTTTTCACTTCGTTGTAAGTGAAATCAGTAAAACCAAGGTTTAATACTTTTTCTTTACCAATAGAATCTAAATATTTCAGCTCTTTATCAGGATTATCTCCTGCAAAAGCTTTAGCTTCACTTTTGACGCCATTTGCCACAAAAGTGAATGATAGTTGGTAAATACTTACCAATGCAAATAGAATTGCGAAAAATTTAATAAGTCCTTTATTCTGCATTATTACTAAAAATTAATTATGTTTTATTTTTGTTTTTGTTTTAAACTCCCATAAAATAAGCCCTGACATGATTTTTTAAAACAAAAAAACGAGATCACGAATTACCAATTTTTTTTTAAACCGAGCAAATATATAATTAACGAAAATATTAACCAATTTATTTATTAATTAATCTCAAAAAAAAAGCTGCAAAAGTGCAGCTTTTTTTCTTTTTTGCCGTTTTTATTATACTAAAATCGTTTTTAGGGCATCATTCATACTACGAACTGCATCTGCACTTTTCGCAAATAAAGCCTTTTCCTGATCGTTTAAGTTTATATCGAGAATTTCTTCGACACCGTTTTTACCAATTATACACGGCACTCCTATGCATATATCATTTTGACCATATTCTCCTTCTACAAAAACAGAACATGCAATCATTTTTTTCTGATCATTCAAAATACTGTCTACTAAATAAGCTACAGAAGCCCCTGGAGCATACCAAGCAGAAGTTCCTAGAAGACCTGTAAGGGTTGCTCCTCCTACCATTGTATCTGCAGCAACTTTTTGCAATACTTCTTCTGAAAGAAACTCCGATACTGGAATTCCGTTATAAGATGCTAAACGAGTCAACGGAATCATAGTTGTATCTCCATGACCTCCAATTACCATTGCCGAAATATCGTTTGCTGGTTTATCTAGAGCTAATGAAAGATATGTTCTAAAACGAGAACTATCTAAAGCACCTCCCATACCTATAATTCTATTTTTTGGAAGACCTGTGGCTTTTAAAGCCAAATACGTCATCGTGTCCATCGGATTGGAAACTACAACAATTATAGTATTTGGAGAATATTTCAGTACATTTTCGGCAACTGTTTTTACAATGCCTGCATTTATACCTATCAATTCTTCTCTTGTCATTCCTGGTTTTCTCGGAATTCCTGATGTAATTACTACTACATCGCTTCCTGCAGTTTTAGAATAATCGTTGGTAACGCCAGATACTTTAGTATTAAAACCAGTATTTGTCGCACATTGTGTAATATCCAATGCTTTACCTTCGGCAAAACCTTCTTTAATATCCAACAATACTACTTCGCTAGCAATTCCTCTATAAGAAATAACATCTGCACATGTAGCTCCAACATTTCCTGCTCCTACAATGGTAACTTTCATATTTTTTACTTTATCGGTTATTAATTTTGTCTATTCTTTAAAAAGACAATTCGTTTAATTGTCTAGTAAATTTAAACAATTAAACGAATTGGAATTATTAAATTTTCATTTTATGCATCAATATTTGCATAAACTGCATTTTTCTCGATAAATTCTCTACGAGGCGGTACTTCATCACCCATCAACATGGAGAAAACTTGATCAGCTTCGGCAAGACTATCAATATTTACCTGACGTAGAGTTCTAAAATTCGGATCCATTGTAGTTTCCCATAATTGTTCCGCGTTCATCTCTCCAAGACCTTTATAACGCTGAATATTGGCACTTCCACCCATTCTTTCGTTGGCCTGATCACGCTGAACATCATTCCATGCATATTCTTTCTTATTTCCTTTCTTAACTAAGTACAAAGGCGGTGCAGCAATGTAAACATGACCTTCTTCAATAAGTTCTTTCATGAAACGGAAGAAGAACGTTAATATTAAGGTAGAAATGTGGCTACCATCGACATCGGCATCACACATGATGATTACTTTGTGATATCTTAGTTTTTCAAGATTTAATGCTTTACTATCTTCTGCAGTTCCTACTGTAACTCCTAATGCAGTAAAGATATTTCTAATCTCTTCGTTTTCGAATACTTTATGATGCATCGCTTTTTCAACGTTCAAGATTTTACCACGTAATGGCAGAATCGCTTGAAAGTTACGATCGCGCCCTTGTTTTGCTGTTCCACCAGCCGAATCTCCCTCGACTAGGTAAACCTCACATCTTGCTGGATCTTGCTCCGAACAGTCAGATAATTTTCCCGGCAATCCGCCACCGCCCATAACGGTTTTACGCTGTACCATTTCACGCGCTTTTTTCGCTGCGTGACGTGCTTGAGCTGCTAAGATTACTTTTTGGATAATCAATTTTGCATCATTTGGATTTTCTTCCAAATAATTCTCCAACATTTCTCCAACCGCTTGAGAAACTGGAGAAACAACTTCTCTATTTCCAAGTTTAGTCTTCGTTTGTCCTTCAAACTGAGGCTCAGATACTTTTACCGAAATAATAGCTGTTAATCCTTCACGGAAGTCATCTCCAGCAATTTCGAATTTTAATTTGTCCAATAAACCAGAAGCATCTGCATATTTTTTAAGTGTTCTTGTCAAACCACTTCTAAAACCTTGTAAATGCGTTCCTCCCTCGTGCGTATTGATATTATTTACGTAAGAGAAAATATTCTCAGTATAACTTGTATTGTAAATTAAGGCAACCTCAACAGGAATTTCGCCTTTATCATTATCCATACTAATAACATGAGAAACAATTGGCTCACGGTTACCATCTAAATAACGAATATATTCTTTAAGCCCTTCATCAGAATGGAATACTTCGCTTTTAAATTCGCCTTTTTCATCAACTTCTCTCTTATCTGTAAAAGTAATTGTGATTCCTTTATTTAAGAAAGAAAGCTCACGCATACGAGCTGAAAGCGTATCGTATGAAAACTCGGTAGTTTGAGTAAAGATGGTATCATCTGGATAAAAAGTCTGGCGTGTACCTCTTTTATCTGTTTCTCCGATTTGTTTTACTGGATATAAAGATTTTCCTCTTTCGTATTCTTGCTCATAAATCTTACCTTCTCTAAATACAGTAGATTTCATGTGAACAGAAAGGGCATTTACAACCGAAACCCCAACCCCGTGTAAACCTCCAGAAACTTTATATGAATCTTTGTCGAATTTACCTCCGGCTCCAATTTTTGTCATTACAACCTCAAGAGCAGAAACTCCTTCTTTTTTATGTAAATCTACTGGAATACCACGTCCGTTATCTTCAACTGTAACAGAACCATCTTCGTTTATTGAGACACCAATAGTATCACAATGCCCTCCCATGGCCTCATCAATAGAGTTATCAACAACCTCATAAACTAAATGATGCAGTCCTCGAACTCCTACATCTCCAATATACATTGATGGACGCATTCTTACGTGCTCCATTCCTTCTAATGCCTGAATACTATCTGCTGAATAATTGTTCTTCTTGATTTCTTCGCTCATATAATTTATTCTAAAATGTATTTATTGTCTAACACGCAAATATATGAAATCGCAAGCTATATACCCATTAAAATACGAGTTAAAGCACTTAAGTTATTAACACAATTGTCTGAAAAACCAAAAAATAAACCCAAAAATGAGTTTAAATTCAAAATTTTTAAAAATCCCACAATTTTAAATATCAAATTCCAATTTTGAAAATCCAAATTCCAAATCTCGAACTCCAAATCTCAACATGAAATACGGAATCAAAATTTTAAAATACATCTAACACATTAAAATTAAAAAAACCGAAATCACATTAAAATGCATTTCGGTTCCCTTATATCAGTTCCAACTTGGAATTTGGAATTTATTTTTTTTTTTGAATTCTCCCTCTTGGTTTTGGAATTTGGAATTTAAGAAAATTGGAATTTCACTTTTTAAGCAATAACACTCGTTTTCACAGGTTCAAAATTACCGTTTAAATGGGCTGCATTTGCTCTTCCACTTGGATCAAGGTTTTCTTGCCATTTCGGAATCCATTTACGCACAGTTTGCGCTGCGCTGACCTGTGGATAGAATTTATGAAAAATTGATCTGTATAAGTACGCTTCTTTAGTTGTTGGCGAGTTATATGGAAATTCTGCACTTGCTCCAAATAATTGCTCATCTGTAACCTGTGACGCACAATACTCAATTAATTCATCAACCCAATTGTACCCAACTCCGTCGGAAAACTGTTCTTTCTGTCTCCACAAAACTTCCGAAGGCAAATAAGGATCTTCTGGAGTATCAAACGCTTTTCTTAAAATATACTTTTCAACGCCATCATATGATTTAGGCTGTTTTTCTTCTGTTTTAATTCGAATAGCAACATCTAAAAATTCTGTGTCCAAAAACGGAATTCGAACTTCTAAACCATTTGCCATTGTCGTTTTATCTGCGCGAAGTAAATCGGCTGTAAACAGCTTCTGAACTCTTTCTATTGTTTCATCTTGAAATTCTTCTTCTGAAGGTGCATTTCTAAAGTATAAATGTCCTCCAAAAACTTCATCTGCCCCTTCTCCTGATAAGATTACTTTAATGCCTTGCTCAGCAATAGCTTTAGAAAGCAGATACATTGGAACACCCGAACGCACAGAAATAATATCATACGTTTCAATATGATAAATTACTTTTTCTAAAACTTTAACTCCTTCTTCTACAGAAAAATGTATTTCGTGATGTTCTGTTCCTAAAAATTCTGCTGCTTTTCTAGCCGCAATATTATCTGGCGCATCTGCATCTAATCCAATAGAAAACGAATGCAATTTCTGTCCTTTTTCTTTTAATAATCTTGAAGTAATAGCCGAAATCAAAGAAGTATCCAAACCTCCTGACAGCACAACTCCTAGAGGCACTTCTGCCAATAAGCGCTTGCGTGTTGCTTGAATAAGACTTTCACGAATTAATCCTAAATCTAATGTCTGATTTGCATTTTTATGATCTTCGTATTCTGGATGATAGTATTTTACAAAACCTGTTTTTGCAGTGTAATAATGTCCTGGAGGAAAAGTAGAAAACGATTTACATTGATCTGCAATAGCTTTCATTTCTGATGAAAAATAGATTCGTCCTCTTTCATCTAGACCATAATACAGCGGCTTTACCCCTATCGGATCACGACCTGCAATGTATTTATCGCCGTCCACAACCACAAAAGCAAAATCTCCGTCTAGTTTATTACAGAAATCATATCCAAATTCTTCATAAAGATGCACAATTACTTCAGAATCAGATTCAGTTCTAAAAGTATGATGTTGCAAAACTGTATTTTTCAGTTCCTGATAATTATAAATTTCGCCATCATGCACCATCCAAGCTTTATCAGTTCCTTGAATTGGCTGCCTACCCGAATTAAGATCGATAATCGATAAACTCTCATGACAAAGTATACTGCCATTTTCCATAATGCGAACATCACTTTCATCAGGACCACGATGCAACATTCTTTCAGAAAGTTCTTTTACAAGTTTCGGGTCTTTTCCTTTACCAATTACGGCCAACAATCCAGACATAATATTCTATTTTTTTATTTTTCATTATTGCTCAGCCGTGAAGCGAACATTAAAAAATCATTAAAACTTTCGACTGAAAGCAAAACTAAATATTAATTTTCGCTTTCCATTATTAAATTCGTTAAAATATCAAGTGTTTAACAATAATACTGCAGACACCAAATATATCAAAAGAAAATCAATTAATAGCTTGCCTCTTTGCAGTTCAATGAGAAATTTTAGACCGTAAATTACTTTAGACAAGAAAAACGCTCTCGACAGAGAACGTTTTTCCTAAAAAATATATACTAATTCTAAAAATTAAACTCGTATTATGCTTTAACGTAAGCATCATCGTGAACGCTTGAAACCGCTCTTCCAGATGGATCGTTCATGTTTTTGAAAGCTTCATCCCATTCCAAAGCAATTTTTGTACTACAAGCCACACTTGCTTCCTGAGGCACACATAACGCCGCAGCATCACTTGGGAAATGTTCTGTAAAAATAGAGCGATAGTAATATTCTTCTTTTGAAGTTGGAGTTTGTAACGGAAATTTAAACCTAGCATTTGCTAATTGCTCATCCGAAACTTCTCTTGCTACCACTTCTTTCAAAGTATCAATCCAGCTGTATCCTACTCCGTCAGAAAATTGCTCTTTTTGTCTCCAAGCCACACTTTCTGGAAGCATGTCTTCAAAAGCTTTACGAACTACCCATTTTTCCATCGGATGTTCTTTGTTGATCATTTTATCTTGTGGGTTAATGCGCATTGCAACATCCATAAATTCTTTATCTAAGAATGGTACACGCCCTTCGATTCCCCAAGCCGCTAAACTTTTGTTTGCACGTAAACAATCGTACATATGAAGTTTTCCTAATTTACGAACGTTTTCTTCGTGAAATTCTCTTGCATTTGGCGCTTTGTGGAAATATAAATATCCTCCAAATAACTCATCTGCCCCTTCACCTGAAAGAACCATTTTGATTCCCATAGATTTGATAACTCTTGCCATTAACCACATTGGAGTTGAAGCTCTAACTGTAGTTACATCATATGTTTCTAAGTTGTAAATTACATCACGAACCGCATCTAAACCTTCTTGAATAGTGAATTTAATTTCGTGGTGAATAGTCCCGATATGATCTGCCACTTTTCTTGCTGCAGCTAAATCTGGCGAACCTTCTAAACCAACCGAGAAAGAGTGCAATTGTGGATACCAAGCATCTGTAGTATCGTCTGACTCAATTCTTTTTTGAGCAAATTTCTTAGCTACAGCCGAAGTAATAGAAGAATCTAAACCTCCAGAAAGTAAAACTCCGTAAGGAACGTCACTCATTAATTGTCTGTGAACCGCAGCTTCCAATGCTTTTCTGATTTCTGGAATACTTGTCTCGTTGTCTTTTACCGCATCATACTCAGTCCAGTCTCTTTTGTACCATTGTACAAACTCTCCGTCTTTACTTGATAAATAATGTCCTGGAGGGAATAATTCGATTTTTGTACAATATCCTTCAAGAGCTTTTAACTCAGAAGCTACGTAGAAAGTTCCGTGCTGATCCCAACCAATATACAACGGAATAATTCCCATGTGGTCACGAGCTACGAAATACTCATCTTTATCAACATCATAAATCGCAAATCCAAAGATTCCGTTTAATTCATCTACAAAGCTTACTCCTTTTTCTTTATATAAAGCTAAAATAACCTCACAGTCACTTTCAGTTTGAAAGTTATATTTTCCTTCAAATTGTTTACGTAAATCTCTGTGATTGTAAATCTCACCGTTTGCAGCCAAAACCAATTTTTTATCTTCTGTAAATAAAGGTTGTTTTCCTGAAGCTGGATCTACAATAGCCAAACGCTCATGAGAAAGAATCGCTTTATCATTACTGTAAATTCCGCTCCAGTCTGGTCCGCGGTGACGAATGATTTTTGACATTTCTAATACTTGAGGTCTTAACGCTTCGGCTTTTTGTTTAAGATCAAAGGCACATACAATTCCACACATAATTTTATATTTTAATTCTTTAAATTTTAATTTGATAGGGCAAAGATGCAATACTAGTTACAATTGAAAAACACAAACATTGATTTAAGTTACAATTTGTAACCGTAATTTTATTTTTACATATAAAATGTAAAATTTAGAAGTAAAAATAAGCTCAAAACTTGAAAATTTTAATTTTGACTAGAAAACCGGTTGAAAATTGAAAGTTTAAAGCCTTTTTTTGAATTAATTTTTGAGTTATTCTATTACAGATGAAAGATTCGTAAAGAAGAGACTGAAAGTTGTTCTGGAATTATTGTTTATCTAGTGTTATATAGATTTTGAGTCTTACTTGTCATCTTGACGAAGGAAAGATCACACAAGTAATTCCGCATGCTAGTTCGCCAATCTCTATCGAGTTTCTAGTGTGATCCTTCCTTCGTCAGGATGACAAACTGTGTGGTTAAGGCATTGCTTTAAAAAAATAAACTATTCCTATAATTACCAACATTCCAATTAGCAACCAATGCTCAAAGGTTTCTCCTTTTATTTGAAACTTATAAAGCTTATCATTTTCCGTAACATCTTTTTTCCATAATTTATGAATCTTATAAAAGGCATAAGAAGCTCCAAAGAATGAGAAACTACATATTAAGTGCATAAAATTCATATACTAGCTAATTTCTTCAATAGTATAATGCGTCTTATTTATTTCAAACTGAAACCCTACTTTATTTCCCATTAAATGATTTCCTAAAGGAGATTGCGGAGAAAGCGCAATAACATTAATTCCGTCAATTGTTATTTTAGGAAGTGCCACACTCACATACAAATAGATTCCGTTTGCTTTAACCAAACTTCCTAAAATTATATTTTCAGTAGTTTTAAGCGGGTCTATTTTGTCTAAAATTGCTTTTTGTTCTATCGCTTCTTTTAGTTTAGTAGTCAGTTTTTCCTGCTCGATATGCATCATCGATAAGGCGGTTTCGTGCTTATCGCCCGCAGAACCTTTGGCATCGTTTTTTGAATCTTCGGTTAGATTTGTAATCATGTCTCTGAAAACATCTATTCGGTCCTGAACCATTTGGGTGTAATGGGAATATATTTTTTCTTTGAAAGTCATTTTTTTTTAGGTACTGAGGTTCTGAGCTGCAAAGATGCTAAGGTTTTTTTTCTTTGACTAAATTTTATTCGAAAAAAGCTTTTGGATAAACTACTTCTCCACTTACATCTTTTAATCCATCTTCGGTTAATGCAATTACCATACAGTTCTCAGCAGGAACATCAAACGGCATTTTGATATTGTATTTTTCGCAAAGTTCATATCCAAATCTTGGATAATAATCTTGATGGCCAAGCAGAATAACCGATTTATAACCTAAACCTTTTGCTATTTCATGTCCGTATAAAATAAGTTTAGAACCAATTACTTTTCCTTGAAATTCAGGCAAAACTGAGACTGGAGCCAATGCTAAAGATTCAAAAGAATTAGAATCATTTAGAACCTTTAATTTGGTAAATAAAATATGTCCAACAATTTTATTATCATTTTCGGCGACTATAGACAATTCTGGAATAAAAGCTTTAGAATTCCGTAGTCTTTCTACCAAAAACTGTTCTTTATGATCGCCGTATTCTTCTTTTTCAAAAGCTTTTTCTATTAGTTGAAAAATACTTTCAAAATCATTTTCATTTTCTTGACGTAATTTAATTTCCATTTTATAAAATTAAAAAAAACAGCCACGAATTCACGAATCTACTCCAAAAAATTCATGAGTTCATGGCTGAAAAAAAAAGGCACATTCATGTAAAATGTTTTTGTGCCTAGGTATCTTTATGGCAAAGATTTCTTAAAAATCAAATTTATAATTTGCACCTCCTAAAATCTGGAATCCTTGTACAGGATAATTCAGCCATTTTTGGTACGCTTGATTTCCAATATTGTTCGCTTTTAAGAAAAACGTTAAACGCTCACTGAATTTATACCCAACGTGAGCATTGGCGTCAAAATAGCTTTTTAAAGTAATCGGTGTAGTATCAATTCCTAAAGAAGTATTTGCCTGCATATCTTTTCTTTCGCCCACGTAAAATACATTCAATCCTGCATACCACTGCTTAGTAATAGTAACGTCTAAAGTTGAACTTAATTTCATTGTTGGCAAATTCCATGCTTCAACAACATTATCAGTATTATAACTATTAAAAGTTCCGTTAATTCCGAAAGTTACATTTTGCGAGAAATCAGCTTTTAATTCTGCATAAAAACGTAACGTTCTAATGTCTTCATAAACCACTCCAAAAGAGTTTCCAAAAGCATAATCTTCATTTGTAACCACTTCTGTATAATCATTAGCCTTAAATAATGCTTTGTCTTTTTCATTTAAGTACGAACCTGTCAAATTATAGTTTACATTGTTTGCCAATTTACCTTTTAAACCAGCAAAAACATTATATTGGGTACTTGACGGACGCATGTTTAAGGTTGGTGATATAAACGGATTTTCGGTTACAAAATCGGCGTAAGAATTCTGCTTTAAACCTCCATCTACCCCTGTATAAAAAATCATTAAATCTCCAACCAGTTTATAAGAAGCGTTTACCTTTGGATACAAATAAAATTTATTTCCACTATTTTCCGTATCTCCACTGTAGAAAACTCCTGCTCCTAATTCTAAAGTCCAATCGTTTTCATGAATCACAAAACTTGGCTCGATTCCTACATTGGTAAAACCATATTTTACAGCTTCTGTATTGTTTTGCAAATAATTATTCTTAAAAGAACCGCTTACGTGATCTACAATTACATTGGTTTTAATTTCCTGATCCATTACATCAACTGTAAAAGTTGGCTTTACAAAAAATCTGTTTTCTGATGAAGAATAACTATCTGAAAAATGCGTGAATTTTGCAGCAAGATTACTAAAAATGCTTTCTGTAAATTCGGCATTTCCGCCCAACCAAATCGTATTATAAGAATGATCCGGATTGATGCTGTTTACTAAATCATAACGCTGATCTGGAATTGTCGAACCAAAGTCAGCTGGAAGTCCGTACCAATTGTAAATCTGGTTTTGATATCCTAAATCTACATTCCAGTTGTTATCTCTATTATTCTGACCGTAACCTACATTAATTGCCGTATCGTAAAATTCATCATTCAATTCCACATCTTTAATACCTCCCTGAGAAGAATGATGACGAAACATTCCAGCCACATAATCGTTATTTCCTAAATCCTGATTTACAAATAATTCTGCATTTAAAGTGCTGTAATTTCCAACACCCAAAGTTGCGTAGTTATTAAACAATCTTTCTTTTTTAGCTTTCTCAACCCCTTCCGCTTTTCCTTTTGAAGGAGTAAAAGTCGATGCCACAGGAACAGACAAAATACTGTATTTAATAACTTCTTTCGGCTGATTGCCGCTATCGTCAAGCGAAGGCGTTTCTTTTACTTTAAAAGCATCTGAAATAGTTGGCGAATAAGGTTTTACTACGTTTACAGTTTCCGTTCCTATACTTTCATTTTTCTTCTGTGCAAACGAAAATTGACCTACAAACAATACGAGTAAAACGATAATTTTATACTGGCAATTTAATTTCATATTTCTTCTTTTTAAGAGTATAGAGAAAAGAGTATAGAAAATAGACTCACGCTATTTCTTAATTCTTATGCTAAAAACTCTTTGTTCTCTTTCTATATTCTAAAATCTTTTTTCTTTGTTCTATTTTCTATATTCTCACTTAAGCTTCCCAATCACCTTTAGCCACAAACTGAGCTTTACCTCCTATTCTAATATCAAACAAATCTCCATTTAGTTTTCCGTTAAAATAAATTTCAGATGGACGTCCAATGTAATCTCCTTGATGATTTGTCAATTCAAATTCAGGTTTATGATATTTTAGCAAAAAGGCTTGTAAACAAGTACTGGCACTTCCTGTCGCAGCATCTTCTACCAACTGATTATGCTCTACACACAACATTCGGCTAAACAGTTTTTCTCCTTCTAAATAATAAAAGTATAAACCTCTATGATCTGTTTTGCAGTGTTGTTTCATCCATTCATCAGCTTTATCTTTATCCAGAACCAAATTTTCTAAAGCCCTTTTACTGCTTAATCCAACCATAACAAAAGCGCTTCCAGTTGTAACTTCCTGAATTGGAAATTGATTTTCGAAATCACTCACTTGCAGATTACTGAAAAATGTAAAATCTATTTTAGAAAAAGTATCCCAAAACTTTGGCTGCGCCGCTTTTAACCAGATCAAATCATCTGATTTAGAAATTGCAATTGGCCCGATCGGAACTTCCAGTTTAATTTCATTAGGCGAATTATCAAAAATCTTATTCATCAGAACCCAAGAAGTACCAATGATTGGATGTCCTGCAAACTGCATTTCGTGAGCAGGAGTAAAAATTCTAATCTCTGCTTTATTATTTTCTCTATCTAGTTTGGTTACAAATGTGCTTTCCGCAAAATTAATCTCGCGAGCCATCTGCTGCATTTGTGCTGTACTTAAATTTTCTGCATCCATAAAAACCGCCAACTGATTTCCAGCATATTTTTTATCAGCAAAAACATCAACTATGTAAAAAGGTAAACTCATTGTTTTTTCTTGTAAAATGTGATTTGTGAGATGTAAAATGTTTTTCGTTATTTTCTATTTTACAGAAAACATTTCACTTTTCACTACTTAAACTATTTATTAATCGACGAATTTGTTTTAGACTCTTCCGATTTAATAGCAGCTAATTCTTTTTTAGCTTCTTCAACAACATCCGGGTAATCTGTAAAATTGTTGATTACATTATCTAAAATATATGTCGCTTGATAGCTGTCTTTTAATCCGTAGAAATTTTTAGCCATTAAAACCAAACCTTTTGCTCCGTAATATTTATAGGCAGAATAGCTTTTTGCTAATTTTTGAACAGCAACATTAGAAGCATCATATTTTCCTTCTTTTGTTTTGAAATACGCATCATAATACAAAGCTTCTGCAGCCAATTCTCCTTTTGATGAAGCTGAAAGTTTAGCGTAAGCTGTTTTAGCTTTATCTTCATTTCCTGTCTGCATTGCTGCACGCGCTACAATAATCTGAGCATCTGCTTTTACACCTGCGTCTGATTTCGGATTTTCTAGTACTTTCTCAGCCGCAACTACAGAGTGGTCATAATCTTTTTTGTCGTAATAACACTTCATCAAGTTCGCTTGAGCAAAAGTTTTATTCTGAGGATAATCAGCTTCGCTTTCTAATCTTGTTAGAACTGGAATTGCTTTATCGCAATCTTTTGCTTTCAAATAAATCTGAGCCAATCTGTTTAAAGCTTGTTCTGTAAATTCATTTCTAGGCTGATCAATTACAAACTGATAATTTGCAACAGATTTTGTTTCAGAACCTTCTGCATAAGTAAGCTGTCCTAAATAGAAATTAGCTTCCAATGCATGCAATCCGTTTGGAAATTTAGAAACATAACCTGCAAAACCAGTAATAGCTTGCTTAGAATTGTTTTGGCTGTATTGTTTGAAAGCCGCATCGTAAGTATCGTTATCCAATTCTGCATCTGTAACCGCTACGAAATCCAATGTACGAACCCAAGTCGCATATTCATCAACTTTTCCAGAGTCTACATAAATTAATCTTGCTGTTGCAACCGCTTCTAAAGCTTCTGGCGTTTTTGGGAATTCAGCAGCTACTTTTTTAAATTTTGTCAAAGCCAGTTGATCACGATCTGAATTGTAATAAATCAAACCTTGTTTTAAAATTGCTTTTGAAGTGAATGATCCATCTTTAAATTCAGAGATCAATTGATCGTACGTTTTTATTGCCTGATCGTTTTTCTTTTCTGCAACATAGGTGTTTCCTAACTCAAATAAAGCATCATCACGATAAGATGACTTTTTGTACATCTGAAGAAAATTATTCAACTCATCTATTTTCTTCGCATTATTTGACATAAATCCGTAAGAAAGTGCTTTTTGGAATTGAGCATAATCTGCATCTACGCCTTTTGCAGCAATTGCTTTTGCATAAGCTTCATTTGCCGCACTATATTTTGAAGTTACAAAACGACAATCTCCCAAACGCAAATAAGAATCGTTTAAACGCACTTTATCTGATGGAGCATTATCAATTTGAGCTTGAAAAGAATTTGCTGCCTGATCGTATTCTTTCAATTTAAAATACGTGTAACCAATATTATAATTGATATTTTTATATTCGTCTGTAGATTTTGCCGCAGCCATTCCTGCAAACTGTTTGTAAGTCAGAAGAGCATTCTGCATATCATCATTCAAATATTCAGTTTCCGCTTTCCAGAAAGTGGCACGCGCTGTAAATTCAGGAGTTTTTTGCTCGCTGATTGCGCTTTTAAACATTTTACCTGCTTCTTGATAATTAGATTCATTGTACAATTCTAGTCCGCGGTAAAAAAGCACTTTTTGGTAAGCCGCTTTGTTTTCAGCAGTTCTATTTTTTTCTAATAAAGTCAAAGCTTCTTTGTAGTTTTTAGAAGAAATATAAGAATCAACCAAAAGTTTTTCTACTTCTGCACGGCTTGAATTATTTGGATATTTTTTAAGGAAATCCAACAAAATACCTGGAACAGCTTGATAAGCGTTTCCGATATCATAACTCAATTTAGCATAATTTAAAGCTGCGTCTTCCTGAATTTGAGCATTAAAATCCATTTCAGAAGCATTCTTAAAAGCGTTTAAAGCTTCTTGCTTTTTACCTGTATTTAAATAGCTTAAACCTAAATGATAATAGGCATTCTGGGCCACAAAATCTTTTCCTTCAATAATTTTGTTGAACTGAGAAATCGCTTTTTCGTACTCTTTCTGCTCATAATACGCATAACCTAATTGATAGAAATCGGTATTGTTCCATTTTCCTTTTTTACCCGCATATTGTTCTAAATACGGAATTGCTTTTCCGTATTGCTTCAAGTTGAAATAACTTTCTCCAATAATTTTATTCAGTTCTGATTTTTCAATGTCGTTCGATTTGTTCATGGCTACCAATCCTAAATCAATCGCTTTTTGGAAATTTCCTAACTTGAAATTCATATCAGCTTGATAATACGAAAGCTTTTCTTTGTATTTTTCTTCACCCGAAACCTCATCAAAATACTTCGTTGCTTCTTTGTAATCGTCACCCTCATAAGCCATAAATCCTAAATAATATTTGGCTTGAGAACCATATTCTTTAGAATTTACCACTTTATTAAAATAGTTAGTTGCTTCTTTTTTCTTTTTAGCATTAAAATAGCTGTAACCTTTCATGAAGTTAAACTTATCCGATTCTGTTTTACTCATGTAGCTTTCGTCTACTTTATCAAACCATTGCAAAGCTTTTGGATAATTTCCTTGTTCGAAGAAAAATTGCGCGGCGTCAATATAAGCTTGATTTTGTTTGGTGCTTGTTGGATAATCATTCACAAATTGTTCTACCAGAGCATCGGCATTTGCTTTATTGGTTCTTATGGCAGAATTTGCAATATAGTAAGCACAGTCAGACTGCACTTCTTCATTTGTAGTATTGTTTTTTACTTTTTCAAAAATCAATTGTGCCGAAGCATATTGTTTGTCGTTATATAAAGCCAGTGCTTTGTCAAAATCCTTTAACTCATACGTATAAATCGCCGATTTTTGTGCCGAAGCTATAGTCGAAGCAAGGAAAATTTGGAATAAAAAGAACCTGGAAAGTTTACGCATTTTAATAATATTTAGTATTCAAATGTATCATTTTATAAGGGTTATAACGAAACGTTTTGAGGTTTTATTATGAACAAATTATGAAACTGCTACTATTTTACGCTCTGTAAAACTTCAAATTATTGGTTCTCAAACTTTCTTAAACAAATAATTTTAAACCATATAAGCTCTCTTAAGTTATTATAAGCAGGAACC
Source organism: Flavobacterium sp. CFBP9031 (assembly GCF_034044945.1). Lineage (NCBI taxonomy): Bacteria > Pseudomonadati > Bacteroidota > Flavobacteriia > Flavobacteriales > Flavobacteriaceae > Flavobacterium > Flavobacterium sp. CFBP9031. The sequence continues at coordinate 130,096 of NZ_JAXCWF010000008.1, read as the reverse complement.
GTTATATAGATGCTGTTAAAATGCACTTCTATAGCAATTTTATTCAGAATTCAGCGAAATTTATTTTGAATACAACCGTTATCTTATTACTTTTACCATTCAAACCAATTTATTATGTCACAAACCGTACTATCTCTTAAAGAAGTCACTATATATCAAGAAGGAAGAAAAATTATATCTCATATTAACCTAGACGTTAATCATGGTGAGTTCATTTACATTATCGGAAAAACTGGTTCTGGAAAAAGTAGTTTTCTAAAAACTTTATATGCTGATTTACCGTTAGTTGAAGGCGAAGGACATATTGTTGAATTTGATTTGGCAACATTAAAAGAAAACGACATTCCGTATTTAAGACGTAAAATCGGAATCGTGTTTCAAGATTTTAAACTACTTCCAGACCGTTCAATAAAAGACAATATGCTTTTTGTTTTACGAGCTACAGGATGGGTCGAAAAAGAAGCCATGCAACACAAAATTGATGAAGTTTTGGATAAAGTTGGCATGAAAGATTTTGTAAACAAAATGCCTCATCAGCTTTCTGGTGGAGAACAGCAGCGTGTTGCGATTGCAAGAGCGCTTTTAAACGATCCAGAATTTATCTTGGCCGACGAACCAACAGGAAACCTTGACCCTCAGACTAGTTCTGAAGTTTTAGAAGTTTTAAAAGCAATTAATGCTGCAGGCAAAACCATCATTATGGCCACTCATGATTATGCTTTATTGATGAAATTCCCATCTAAAACCCTAAAATGCGAAGATGAAAGAATCTTCGAAGTGGTACAAAGAAGCGTATAATGCTTTCCGTTTTAATTCCGGTTTATAATTACAATGTTTTACCGCTTGCTAGCGAACTCGTAAAGCAGTGCAATTCGTGTGGAATTACTTTTGAGATTATTTTTTTAGACGATGCTTCTCAAAAGTTTGCAATTGAAAACGAAAGAATTAATCTATTTGAAAACGCCTCTTATTCTATTTTAGAAAAAAATATCGGACGAAGTGCCATTAGGAATTTATTGGCTGAAAAAGCAGTTTACGAAAATTTACTTTTTCTAGACGCCGATACTTTTCCTGCCAATGCAGATTTTATTTCTATCTATATTTCTCAAATCAACAATACTGAAAAGATAGTTTATGGAGGAATTTTGTATGAAAGTTCTAAACCTCCAAAAAAGGAACTTTTAAGATGGATTTACGGAAAGGAAAGAGAAGCTTTATCAGTTTCCGAACGTATAAAAAATCCGCATCTTTCTTTTCTGACTTTAAACTTTCTCATAAAAAAAAACATTTTTTCTAAAGTCAGATTTAACAAAAATATTCCAAATCTAAGACACGAAGACACCTTGTTTTCATTTGAGTTAAAGCAAAATCAAATTGAGGTTCTTCATATTGACAATCCTGTTTTTCATCTTGGTTTAGAAGACAGTAAAATATTTTTGCAAAAATCTGAAGAAGCCGTTTTGGGTTTGAAAAATTTAATCGATTCGAATTTAATTTCTCCGGATTACGTTAAACTGGCACATTATTTTCAACTCATTAAAAAATATCATCTTGTCTCTTTAACCGCTTTTGGTTTTAGGATTTTTAAACCTTTATTTAAAAAACAGTTATTAAGCGCAAAACCTTCGCTTTTTCTTTTTGATATTTATAGATTGGGTTATTATTGCATTATAAAATAAACTGAAATGGCTTTTTTTTCCATAATAATTCCGTTGTACAACAAAGAAAATTTTATCGAAAACACGATACAAAGTGTCTTGAGCCAGACCTTTCAGGATTTTGAAATTATTATAGTAAATGACGGATCAACAGATAAAAGTGAAGAAAAAGTTTTACAGTTTAAAGACGATAGAATTCGATATTTGATTAAAAAAAATGAGGGTGTATCAACTGCAAGAAACTACGGCATTGAAAAATCTTCTGCAGATTTTATCACTTTTCTAGATGCAGATGATTATTGGTATCCAACGTTTTTAGAAACCATGTTTACTAACATTTCGAAACTATCTGATCAAAAAGTATTTTCTGCAGCGGTTGAATTTGATACTTCAAAAAAAGTAATCCTGGCGCAGTATTCTATTTTCAAAACAAATGAAGATTTAGAAATTGTAAATTACTTTAAAGCAAGTAAAAAAGAATCCGTACTATGGGCGTCATGTGCCGTTTTTCATAAATCTGTTTTCGAAAAAACAGGAAGCTTTGATACCAAAATCAAAAGCGGTGAAGATACTGACTTATGGATTCGAATTGGACTTATTTATCCAGTTGTATTTTCATGGAAAATCTTGGCACGTTATGTTTACGATTCTAAAAGTCTATCAAAAAATAACAAATTAATTATAGATAATTTAGATCTTTCGAAATTTAAAGAGGCCGAAAAAACAAATCCAGACTTAAAATATTTTTTAGACTTAAATCGTTTTTCGCTTGCTATAAAAAGTAAATTAGTCGGAGAAAAATCGCTTTTTTATAAATACTACAATCCCATTGATTTAAAGAAAATAGGCTGGAAGAAAAGAACTTTGTTGCTTTTTCCAGCATTCGCTTTACGTTTTTTAATTTCTTTTAAAACCTTTTTAGCAAATTTAGGAATAGGATCATCTGTCTTTAAATAATCGGAATTTTTTGTATTCTCGAATATAATCTTCTTCACTAAATTCGCCAGAAGACAAAACCAGACAAACACTTCCCGATGAGAAATTTTTAAGTTCGCGCCAAATGCCAGAAACAATAAGCAAACCAACATTAGGCTTATTTAACGTAATTGTTTTTATGTTTTTACCGTCCTTTAAAACCACATCAAAGCTACCGCTTAAAGCGATTAAAAGTTCCTGCTGTTCAATATGCGCATGCCCTCCTCTTTTGCTTCCGCTGGGTACATCGTACAAGTAATAAATTCTTTTAGAAACAAAAGGAATTATGTCGCCTTCAACAACTGAAAGATTTCCTCTTCGATCCTGAATTTTAGGAATTTCTATCAATTGATTGTCTGAAATATTTGTCATTATTAAGTGTTTAGAAGATTTTTCCATTGATCCGAAATGTGTTCTAAAGATAAATGGTTTACGCTTTTCGTAGCATTCTGTCTGCAAAAATGATACAATTCAGCATCATCTACAAATCGATTCATTGCCAGCGCAAGAGTTTTTATATTATGATTTTCAACCAGCAAACCATTAAACTCATTCTGAATAATTTCTCGAGGGCCAGAATAGCAGTCAACAGCAACAACAGGTGTTCCTAAAGCTAGTGATTCTATAATCGACAACGGAAAACCTTCATAATTACTTGTCAAAATCGTAAACTTTGCTTCTCGAACCTCATTAAAGGGATTTTGTTTAAAGGGAAGAATTTTCACATAATCATTTAAATTCAAATCTTTAATTTTCTGCCAAATAAAATCTTCGTCATCTCCAGATCCCATCAAATGCAAATGATATTCTTTTTCATATATTTTTGATTGTAAAAAAGCCTCTAGCATCAATGTGAAATTTTTCACTTTCTCTTCAAATCGTCCAAAAAACAAGATTACTTTTTGAGGTTCTAAAACTGTTTTTTTCAATTCTTCTTCGGCAATAAAAAAAGGATTATAAATCGTAAGTGTATTTTTAAAATCATACCACTTCCTTACTTTTTCTTCGATCGCTTTTGAAACGCAAACCAAATTTTTTACATCCTTATAAAGTATTCTAGACCAAAATTTTGAAGAAGGAAAATAATCCTTAAAATTAAAGCTGTGAACGATGTAATAGACTTTCGAATTTCGGTAAATAAATTTGGTAATTAATTCGCGTAAGAAGACATTTTTTGGCCTGCTGTCAATAACAATATCAATGTTATTTTCAATCAAATAGCCTCTCAATAATCTTCCTTTTTTTAATTTTTTAAAAACAGAAAACGAGCCAGCACTTTCTTTTTCTAAATTGAATAGGTTTCCTGTATAATCGTAATCTACGTCGTCATTAACAATAATAGAATAAACTTCAAAACCAGAACTTTCTAACATAAAAGTAAGCAAAGCTGCAAAACGTTCTGCGCCTCCTTTTCCTAAGGAAATCGAAACAATAGCAACTTTCTTTTTATTCATGTTTTTTAATCGAAAAAGTAAATATATTTGTCAAATATACATATAAATGAAAGTTTTACTAGTAGGCGAATACAGCCATTTGCACAATTCTTTAAAAGATGGTTTAAAGGCTTTAGGGCATGAAGTTTTTATTATTGGTCACAATGACGGTTTTAAAAATTTTCCTGTTGATTTTACTATCCAAAAAAAATGGGATTCTGGCTTTCTGAAAAAAATAAAAATTGCGGTTTATAAAATTTCTGGATTTGATATTAGTTCATACTTGACTTTTAGGCAATTTTTAAAATTCAAAAAACAATGTTCTGGTTTTGATGTTGTACAATTGATTAACGAAAACAGCTTTTATTGCACTTCTTATTTTGAAAAAAAAATCATTTCAAGTTTTCTAAAAAACAACCAAAAATTTTTCCTTTTAAGCACAGGTTATGATTATTTGAATGTGAAATATTGTTTTGAAAATCCTGACTTTAAATCTATAATTCCGTTATATCTTAACCATAAAATTGATAAAAAATCTTTTGGAAATATTTTAAAATTCCGCGAAAAAGCATTTTTAGAACTGCATCAGTTTATTTATAAAAACATAAACGGAATTATCGCTACAGATTTAGATTACCATATTCCATTACAAGGAAATGAAAAATATTTAGGAATGATTCCGAATCCAATTAATATTGAAAAGCTTTTATTTCAGCCATTAAACATCACTGATAAAATTGTCATTTTTCACGGAATCAATAATGAGAATTATCTAAAAAAAGGAAATGATTATTTTGAAAAAGCATTAGAAATAATCGAGCAAAAATATGCTTCAAAAGTTGAAGTAGTAACGGTTCGCAGTGTTCCTTATGCTCAGTATATTAATTTATACAATAGCTGCCATATTTTACTGGATCAAATTTATGCCTACGATCAGGGCTATAATGCCCTAGAGGCAATGGCAAAAGGAAAAGTGGTTTTTACAGGCGCTGAAAAAGAATTTACTGAGAGATATAATCTCTCGGAAAAAGTATGCATAAACGCCATTCCAGACGTCGATTATCTAGTCAAAGAATTGTCTTTTTTAATTGAAAATCCAGATAAAATTATTGCGATTGGAAAACGTGCGAGAGCTTTTATAGAAAAGCATCATCATTACAAAAAAATTGCAGAAAAGTATATTTTGAAGTGGAATGAAAATTAGAATAGAATTTTTCTAAAATAAACCACCAAAACCAGTAGATAAACCAAATTATCAAAAGCATAAGCGATTACAACACCTTCAATTTGAAAGATTTTTATAAAATACAAACAGACAAAATATAAAACCGAAAACGAAAATAATTCGGTAATGATAAAGGCCGAGGTCATCTTTTTAGCAAAAAACTGAAAACCCAAAATCAGAGCACAAACTTTGAAAACATCGCCTAAAAGCTGCCAAAAAAACAAATTGACTACGGGCAAAAATTCTTCTGAAAAAAGAAGTTTTACTACAAAAAACCTCGCTAAGTAAAGCACAACTAAAACTAAAACAAAAACAGGAAGAATGAATTTGTAATACTGCCAAAAAATGCTTTTGGTTTCCTCATTTGAAGATGCTTTAGATAATTTTGGAAGAAAATAAACACTCAAAATCGTACTAACAAACATTAAATAATAGGTCGAAATTCTAGTCATTGATTCCCAATATCCTGCTTGTTCGATTCCTAAATTATGAATAATATGATTTCGAATTGCAAGAAATACAAAAGGCCCAAAAACAGAAGAAACAAGCGCCATTAAAGAATAAGAAGAAAGGTTTTTTAAAATTTTAATATCGAAAAAACTGAATTTTATCATTTGAAAAAACTGAATTTCCTTCTGAATCATATAAAAGGTAACCAAAAACAATAACGCTGGTGCAATTACAATCGACATCAAAGCTCCAATGGTTTTAAACTGCATAATCAGAAAAACCGAAGTCAACAAACCAATGATATTTCCGATAATATTAATCCAAATTACTTTTTTAAATTTACCCAAACCATTAATTACAGCTATAAAAAAAATGGAAAATCCGTAAGTTGGCAAAACCAATGCTAAGACTTTAAAAACAGCCCAATATTCGGTGTTATTTCCAAAAATACTCTGGTTCCAATAAGAAGCTGTAAAAAATAAAATTCCGCTTAACAGAAGCGCAACAAATAATAAACTGATAAAAACCGTAGAAACTATTTTTTGAAGTTCGCTTTTAGATTTCTCATCTTCAGACGCATATTTTACGATTCCGTTTTGAAAACCTAAAGTAGAAATATTTTCTAATGAAGTTAAAAAATTACGAAGATTTCCAACCAAAGCCATTCCGCTTGGACCAACGAAAATGGCTAATATTTTCGAAGTAATTAATCCGATTCCAATTTTTAAAGCAACGCTCAAGCTGTTTAAAGACGTAATCTTAAACAAATTGGTTTTAATTATTTTTCTATAGAAATTCAAATTAATATTGATTTAGAATTTCTATAATAAAATCAACCTCAACTTCGGTTAAAACTGGACTCATTGGCAGACTCAGAACTTCATTATGAATTTTCTCTGTAATTGGAAATGACAGATTATTCCATTCTGGAAAAACTTTTTGCTGATGTGGCGGAATTGGATAATGAATAACCGTTTGAATATTATTTTGAGTTAAATATTCTTGTAAGTCCTTTCTATTTTCTGTTCGAATAACAAACAAATGAAAAACATGATTATTTGAAAAATCCCAAAACGGCAACGCTATTTTTTTGTTCTTAATTTCGGATAAATATCGTTTTGCAACTGTTCTTCTTTTCTCATTATCTGAATCCAAATGGGGTAATTTTAGATTTAAAAAACCCGCCTGTAATTCATCTAATCGCGAATTCAAACCAATGTATTCGTTATAATATTTTTTCTCTGAACCATAATTTCGAAGCGAAAAAAGCACTTTTGCCAAATCCGAATCATTTGTAGTAATCGCTCCGCCATCGCCCAAACATCCTAAATTTTTTCCTGGATAAAAACTATAAGCAATTGCTGATTTTATATTGTTGCTTTTAGATTTTAGTTTTTCAGCTCCGTGAGATTGTGCTGCATCTTCAACGACAATTAAATTATGTTTTGCTGCAATTTCATTTATTTTCTCCATTTCGGCTATTTGTCCGTATAAATGAACAGCTAAAATAGCTTTGGTTTTTGGAGTTATTTTCTCGTGAATTAAATCTGGATTTATATTGTACGTTTCTAATCTTGGCTCGACCAAAACAGGAACTAAATCGGCTTGTAGAATGGCCAAGATACTGGCAATGTAAGTATTTGCAGGAACTATAACCTCATCTCCTTTTTTAAGTTTTCCGAGTTCGATATACCCCTTAAAAACAAGAACTAAAGCGTCAAAACCATTTCCTACTCCGATACAATATTTTGACTGGCAATTTTCGGCAAAAGCTTTTTCAAATGCTTCCACTTCTTTTCCTAAAATATACCAGCCGTTTTCTAAAACCAATTTCAGTTTTTCCTGAAAGGCAGTTTCATACGGTTCGTTTATTTTTTTTAGGTCTAAAAATGGTATCACTTTATTGCTATTTTATAAAAATCCTGATTGTAAACTGTACAGCCTAATTCTTCTTTCTGTTTTAAAAGCCCAGAATTATAACCTGATTCATTTTCGTCGTCTACAATTCCCATATCAAAAAAATGCTTTCCTTTTCTTTTGTATTTATGAATCAGATTAATGAATAAAAAATCTAGTGCTCTAAATTCTTCTCCAGTTTTTGAAGTCGCACCATATTGCGATTTTACAACATTTTTGGTTTCAAAAATAGTTATTCCGGCAATTATCTCGTCATTCCTGTAAGCAGAATATTGCCTGATATTTTTCGGAAATTTAGATTTTAAAAGCGAGATTTCTTCTTTTGAATGCACTGGTTTTGCGTTAAATTTTTCTGTTAATCTCGGTTCTAGAATTTTTTCCCAAAACGGATCGAAATTCTCTTCTTCAAAAATATCTAAATCTAGATTTTCAATTCTTCTAAAATGCTTCATTTTGCTTTTAGAAATTTTTAGCGGAACCGTCAGATTAATGGCCAGATTCATTTCTTTTCGTTCTAGAACGGCTCCTCTTTTCAATAAAAAAAAATCAATTTCTTTGTTTCCTTCAGAAAAATAAAAATCTGGAACAGGCTTATAATAAAAACTATCAACCTTATTTTCTTTCAAAAAAAGCAAAATTTCATCTAAAATCGATTCTACCTTTTCTGCTTTTAGTTTTGACAAATAAACCAATCCGCCGTAAGTAAGTCCTTGGTGCGAATAAACAGCATTTTCTTTTTTATTGGCAGGAAGAATAGCAAGTAACTTTTTATCTTCAAAAACCAAAAGCGAAAAATCTTCAAAGCGATCTTTGTGGTATTCCATAAAATCGCGATGAAACAAAAAAGTTGCATTTTTAGCCTGAGCGACAAAATCGTTCCAAACCGAATAATCTTTCTGATCGTATTTTTTAATGATAAATTTCTCCATACTGAATTACATGTGATCAAATGCTTTTAAATGCCATTTGTATTTAACTGCCATTAATCGAATCACAATAATCACCAGAGAAGTAACTAAATATAAGATATCGTCATTTAAATTTAATTTTCGCAATCCAAAAAAAACAATTCCACCCAAAATACAGATGGTTGCATAGATTTCTTCTCGAAAAACATTTGGAATTTCGTTACATAAAATATCACGAATTACACCGCCAAAACAGGCAGTCATTGTTCCTAACGCGATACAAATTGCTGGATGAAGTCCCGTTATAAGTCCTCTTTCTAGACCTATTAAAGTAAAAACTCCAAGCCCAATGGTATCAAAGAGAAACAATGAGGTTCGAAGTTTATCAAATCTTTTTCTGAAAATAATGGCTAGAAAAAATCCTAAGATAATCACATACACGTATTGCATGTCACGCATCCATCCAACGGGAGTTCTTCCAATTAAGACATCGCGAAGCGTTCCGCCGCCAACTGCAGTGACAAATGCAATGATAAAAACACCAAACGGATCTAGTTTTTTATGCATTGCTGTTAAGGCACCAGACATAGCAAACGCCATTGTCCCAATAATATCAAGTAAGTGAAACATTTTTTCTGAGTTACAAAGATGCAAAGCGTCAAAGTTACAAAGTTGTAAGGAATAATCTTAGTAAATCTGACTCAGAAAAAAACCTGTCCTTTTTTCTAAGCTACAAAAAAGCAAAGTATCAAAGCTACATAGTTGTAAAGAACGATCTTAGCCAATCCAACTCATAGAAATACTTATCATTTTTTTACATAAATCGGACTTCTTTTTAATAAATACGAAATAGAATCCATCCATCCATCTTTTAATGCTAACAAAGGTTTACGGGTTTGAGAATAGATTTTATCTGTGTTTCTGTACATATCAAAATAAACCGTATAGTAATAATAGGTTTGATTGTTTGCTGTTGTAGTCGAAATATCGCTGGTAGTCACTTTTTTATTGTTGTTGCTCACTTTAGCATTTCCACTATCATAAGTCGTAGCTGTAGTACCAGTTCCTATTGTGTATGAAACTTTTGCAGCAACAATATTATCTACTCCTAATATTTTTTCCAGATCTTCTATTGGCGTTTCGTCAATATTATTATGATCAATTCCAGCTTTGTGCAATAAACTATTTGTGGTTCTTAAATCCTGAACCGTCAACGGAAAAATATTAGCTGATTTATCCAATAACTTGTTATACAAATCGTTTTGAGCAAATTTTGCCATATCCTCAGAACCTTGCTGATTATCTGCATTTACATAAGGAATTGGCAATACAGCAATTGTATTGTGCTGTTTCTCTGCACTTACTATGGGTTGTGATGATGTGCTTTGAGCACTGTTTGTTGTGTTTGGAGAAATGTCAAAAGTTTGAGATCTTCCGCTTGCAAAATCGATTTTCGCAATCTGAGAAACGTCTAGCGAGATTTGAACGGTTTCGCCTGGAAGTGAATATTCTACTGTTTTATCAGACATTTTTAAAACCGTACATTCAATAATCTGATAATCTTTTTTTATAATTTTATCTAATTTTTTTCCGCTTTGAGCAAAACTTACGCAAGCAGATAACAGTACTAGTAATACGAGAAAAGGCTTTGTAATTTTCATTTGTTTGGAAATTTATGAATTAATTATCTATATATAAATTTACGAAGAAAAAATAAAAAATTATCAGCAAAAATTAGAAAAATCAAATAATTCTTCAAAGAAAAAAATTACATGTTTTGGGTATAAAAATTATAATCTTTTAAAATTATTCGAATAAAATCGATGTTGTTTCCAGATTGATTTTTAATACCTGTTACACTTTCAATTTTTGCCACTAATTTGTAAAGAACTTCGTGATCATTTTTAGCTGCTGCCTTTTGATAGGTTTCTTTAATAATTCTCATATCATTGTCTGAAAGCTTGATAACCAAAGGATAAGTTGGCACATAGGCTTCGCCAATTTCCTCTAAAATAGTGTGGCTAATATTAATTCTATTCTTTAAAGTAATTACTGCTGTTCCTGCCGCCATATCTCCCAATCGTTGCGATTTCTGACTTGTAATAACCGAAATAAGTCCTGGAAGTCCGAAAAAAGTAAAAAAGTCAATTACTCTAAAAAACCATCTAATTAAATAATCTCCAAAACCTGCTTGATAACCGTCAATTTTAACGACTTTAATCTTCAATAATTTTTTACCCAATGACTGTCCTTCAAAAACACTTTCTAAAACCAGCGAGTACACAATAACTGGCGAATAGAGCAGTAAAAAAATCGCGCCTCGTGACCAACCGTCCAAGTTAACCATCAATCTATCAAGTTGTAACCAATCAAAAAGTATTATCGAAAGCGCAGTTATATAACAGATTATAATGAACAAATCAATAAAAAAAGCTCCTAGTCTTTCACCAACAGAAGCGGCAATAAAATTTATTTTGACATTTTGTGTCGTATTAATAGATAATTCTGACATATTTCATATTTTAGCCTACAATGAGAGAAATCGCCTTTATAAAACAAAACAGAGAAAAATGGCTCGAGTTTGAGCTGGCAATTTTTGGTAAAGCTAAAAAAAATCCTGATGAATTAGCTAATTTGTACATTCAAATGATGAATGATTTATCGTATGCGCAAACGTATTATCCTAAAAGTAAAACGGTTGTATATTTAAATCATCTCGCTTCTCAGATTTATCAAAAGATTTATAAAACCAAACGCACAGACCAGAATCGTGTTATAGATTTCTTTAAAATCGAAGTTCCTTTATTGGTCTACGAATACAGAAGGTATTTGGTATATGCTTTTGTTTTGTTTTTTGTTACCGTTTCAATCGGAGTTCTTTCTGCTCGCTACGATCGTGATTTTGTACGTCTGATTTTAGGCGATGATTACGTCAATATGACTTTAGAAAACATTAAAAAAGGCAATCCGATGGCCGTATATGGTTCGGGCAGTAATTGGGGAAGTTTTATCGGAATTACTGTAAACAACCTATTTGTAGGTGCCAAATGTTATTTCTACGGTATTTTTGCCGGAATCGGAACTTTCAATGTCTTTCTTCAAAACTGTATCATGCTAGGCTCTTTTCAATACTTTTTCTATGAACAGGGCGTTTTCTGGAAAAGCGTTCGAGGAATTTGGATTCATGGTTCTATGGAAATTTTCGCGATTGTAATCGAAACAACCGCTGGATTTATTTTAGGTGCTTCTATCCTTTTCCCTAAAACTTTTTCGAGAATGAATTCTTTCAAAATTGGTTTCAAAAATAGCTTTAAAATATTCTTAAGCACTTTTCCTTTTACGATAAGTGCAGGATTTTTAGAAGGTTTTATTACCAGATATTCTATCGATATGCCCAATTGGCTAAGCAGTTTTATTATCTTGTTTACGCTTGCAATAATTTCATTTTATTACTTGATATACCCTTTCATTGTACACAAAAAAATTCATTCTTTAACCGCCGAAAAACTTTAAGACCAAGTAATGACAAGATTATTATTTATTTTATCTTTTCTTTTGTGCTGTGGTATTTCTCAGGCTCAGGACTCTATTCCTATTACTGAAGATCCTCCAAAAATTACTGCAATTAAATATACCGAAAAGGACATTCAAGTAGATTCTGGCACTGTAGAAGCCAGACATTTTGAAAAGAATTTCAAGAAAAAATATACCGATAAAGAGTTTGTTTACGAATACAAAGCGCCCGAAAAAAACTGGTGGGATCACTTTAAGCATTGGCTAGCAAGACTAATTTTTAATTTATTTAATTTCAACAGCGTAAAAACATCGCTGAATTTTGTCGCTATTTTGTTTAGAATAATTGCTGTTTTGGTGGTAATTATTTTGATTTATTTTATAGCAAGAGCCTTAACCAAACAAGAAGGAAGATGGATTTTTGGAAAAAATGCCAACAAAAAAACCTTGTTTTATTCTGATGCCGAGAAAAACATTCATCTTTTAGATTTCGAAAAACTTATTAAAGAAAGCATCGAGGCGGGCGAAAGAAGAATTGCAATTCGATATTATTATTTATGGCTTTTAAAGGTAATGGCGCAGAATAGTTACATTGAATGGGATATCGAAAAAACCAATTCTGATTATTTGTACGAATTGTACAACCCTGCTCATAAGGAAGAGTTCACCTATCTTTCTTATTTGTACAATTATATTTGGTACGGCGAATTTGAAATTGACGATGTAGTATTTAGAAAGACTGAAAACAGATTTAAAAAAGCATTAAAAACCTTTGGCAATGGATAATAAAGTTAAAATATACATTGCTATTCTGGTCTTAATTTTCGGAATAACATTATTAGTAGACAAAGGACAGCCAAAACCTATTGATTGGACGCCTACATACTCTGTTGATGATAAAATTCCGTTTGGTTTATACATTTTTGATCATGAAGCAGACGGCCTTTTCAAACAGAAAGTAGAAAGAATTTCGACACAAACTCCCTACGAATACTTGGATTCTCAATATGATGCAAGAGAGAATGTCGAAACGTATAAAATAAAAGGAACTTTTGTTAATATTTCTGAAGCTAATAATATTGACGAGCAGTCAATGAAAGAAATTTTATATTTTGTTTCTCACGGAAATAATGCTTTTCTAAGCATGAAAGTATTTCCTAAAGTATTGCTGGATTCTTTAAAAATCGAATTAAAAACCGATTTTATGCCCGTTGACAGCGTTTCTGTTTGGATGGCAAATAAAAAAGTAAATTCTAAAAAATATACTCTTAATACAGGGTTAAGTGATTATTTTTCAAAAATAGACACTTTAAACACCAAAGTTTTAGGCTATCAAAACAGTACTAGAAACAAAAGACAAGTCAATTTTATTGAAGTGCCTTATAAAAATGGTTATCTCTATCTGCACACGCAACCAGTAGCTTTTACCAATTATAATCTGCTGAAAAAAAATTATTATCAGTACACCGAAAATCTGATCTCTTATATTCCGAAAGGAAATATTTTTTGGTACAATAAAAGCTTTAACGACCAACGAATTTCTAGTTCTCCGTTGCGATATATCTGGAGTCAGCCTGCTTTAAAATCGGCTTGGTATTTAGGTTTAATCGGAATTCTAATTTTTATGATTTTCAATGCAAAACGAAAACAGCGCATTGTTCCAATTATAAAACCGTTACAGAATTTAACCGTTGACTTTACCAAAACAGTTGGAAATTTATATTATCAGGAAGGCGATCACACCAATATTATTGATAAAAAGATTATTTACTTTTTAGAAAAAATAAGAACCGATTATTTGCTGGATACAACCAAACTCGATGACGATTTTATAACCAAATTACATTATAAAACAGGAAAAGACGAAAAAGATATTCGAGACTTGGTGCAATTAATTAATGATCACCGAAATAGTTATCACGGAAGCCTGGAAGAAGATCTCCTTAGATTAAACAAAGCGATAGAAAAGATTTTACATTAACTAAAATAGTTTGTCACAGATTAAAATGATTTTATAAAAATAATCTACGTTAATCATTTTAATCTGCGACAAAAAAACATAAAATAACAGACCAAATTATGGACGATATCAATACAACATCAAGCGAAATCACAAACGAAAATGTGAATTTTGAAACGAGAATTAACTTAGCGCCTCTTTTAGAACACGTAAACACGATTAAGAAAGAAATAGAAACTGTAATTGTTGGTCAGCACAAAATGGTTGATCAGCTTTTGGTGGCTATTTTATCAAACGGTCACGTTCTTTTAGAAGGTGTCCCTGGAGTTGCCAAAACAATTACGGCAAAATTATTGGCTAAAACTTTAAATATTGGTTTCAGTAGAATCCAGTTTACACCCGATTTAATGCCTTCTGATATCCTAGGAACTTCAATTTTCAATCTAAAAAACTCAGAATTTGAATTCAAAAAAGGCCCAATTTTTTCTAATTTGATTTTAATTGATGAGATCAATCGTGCTCCTGCTAAAACTCAGGCCGCTCTTTTTGAAGTTATGGAAGAACGCCAAATTACAATTGACGGATCTGCTTATCAATTAGAAGCTCCGTTTCTGGTAATTGCAACTCAGAATCCTGTAGAGCAAGAAGGAACGTATCGTTTGCCTGAAGCCCAATTGGACCGTTTTCTTTTTAAAATTACGATTGATTATCCAAAATTGAATGAGGAGATTTTAATTATCCAAAGAGAACATTCTTTACAAGATCACGGAAAACTAGATGCTATTAAAACAATTCTTTCTGGAGAGGAAATCAAAGGATATCAAACTTTGGTAAAACAAATTAGAGTAGAACAAAATTTACTGGAATACATTGCCCGAATTGTAGTAAATACGCGCGAAAATGCCTTTTTATATTTAGGAGCTTCGCCTCGTGCTTCAATTGCTATTTTGAATGCCTCAAAAGGTTTTGCTGCAATCCGCGGACGGGATTTCGTTACGCCTGAGGATATTAAAGAAGCGGCTATTCCAGTTTTACAACACCGTGTAATTGTTGCGCCAGAACGTGAAATGGAAGGAATTACAAGCTCTGAAATCATTAAACAGATTATCGAAACAGTAGAAATTCCGAGATAATTATCAATTGTCAATTATTAATTATTCGTCTCCCTGAGCAAAGTCAAAGGGCGCATAAGGCTTCGACTTCGCTCAGCCTGACAAAGCGAAACTTGAAACCTGAAACAACAAAAAGATGAAATTCATAAAAAGCCTATATCTAAATAATTTCTTTTTCTATGTGCTAATAGGCATTATAGGATTGTTTATCTGTGCCTTTATTTTTCCAAATATGTACAATGCAGTTTGGTTGTTGGTTTTAGGTTTGGTTACTTTTTTAGGGCTTGATATTTTACTTTTATATTTATCCCGAACAGGACTTGAAGCAGAAAGAATTACACCCGAAAAATTATCAAACGGAGATTTAAATCCAATTACAATAAATCTTAAAAATCATTATACTTTTCCTATTTCGGTGAAGATTATTGATGAAATTCCGTTTCAATTTCAGATTCGCGACTTCAAAATAAAAAAAACAATAAAAGCGGCCACACAAAAAGAAATTGGTTACGATCTTCGTCCAACAGAACGCGGAGAATACCATTTCGGTTCTTTAAACATTTACGTTTCTTCGCCTTTAAGACTTATTTCTAGAAGATTTTCTTTTGATAATAATCAAATGGTTCCGACCTATCCTTCTTATATTCAATTAAGAAAATATGATCTAATTGCTTTTTCAAACAATTTATTTCAATACGGAATCAAAAAAATACGCCGAATTGGCCACACAATGGAGTTTGAGCAGATTAAAGAATATGTTCAAGGCGACGATTTAAGAACCCTGAACTGGAAAGCGACTGCAAAAAGAAATTCGCTGATGGTCAATCAGTTTCAAGATGAAAAATCGCAATCGGTTTATATGGCAATCGATAAAGGCCGCGTCATGCAAATGCCTTTTGACGGATTAAGTTTATTGGATTACGCAATTAATTCTTCCTTGGTTTTATCGAATGTGATTCTGAAAAAACAAGATAAAGCAGGTCTTTTTTCTTTTTCTAAAAAAGTAGAAAATCGAGTTTTTGCTGAAAGAAGAGGCTCGCAAATGCAGAAAATTCTTGAAACGCTATACAATGTAAAAACGGATTTCTTTGAAAGCGATTACAGCCGATTGTATGTAGACATTAAAAAAAACATCAATCAGAGAAGTTTAATTATTCTGTATACCAACTTTGAAACAATGGATGGTTTAAATCGTCAATTGCCTTATTTAAAAGGAATTGCTAAAAGCCATTTACTGGTTGTGGTTTTCTTTCAAAATACAGAATTGAATTCCATCATCAATAAAAAAACAACTACAATTCAGGAAGTTTACGACAAAGTAATTGCCGAAAAATTCATGTTCGAAAAACGATTAATTGTAAACGAATTGAAAAAATACGGGATACATTCGGTTCTCACGCAGCCTGAAAACCTGACTTTAGATGCTATCAATAAATATTTAGAAATTAAATCGAGAGGGATTTTATAGCCGTCTTTAATCTGTTAACTTATGGTTATTTTAAAGATTGGCTTTACTATTATTTCTTTTATTAAATTAGTTTTGAAAGAAAATAATCTGAATATAACAACATAAAACAGATAGAAAATGAAAAAAGCAATCCTAGTTCTGTTCCTTTTATTAAGCATTCAATCTCAAGCTCAAAAAACAGAAAACATCATTATTATCACTACAGATGGTTTTAGATGGCAAGAAGTTTTTAAAGGGATTGATCCTTCAATTGCCAATGACAAAAAATTCAATCAAGGAGACAGCGCTTACATTTATAAAAAATATAGTGATGCCAATGTCAAAGAAGCTCGTAAAAAGCTAATGCCTTTTTTCTGGTCTGAAATTGCTACAAAAGGTCAAATTTACGGAAATCGAGATTTAGGAAATAAAGTTGATGTAGCCAATCCGTACTGGTTTAGTTATCCTGGTTATAGCGAAATTATGACTGGAAATGTAGATTTAAAAGTCAATTCAAACAGCTATAAAGCCAATCCTAATGTGAATGTTTTGGAATTTTTAAATCAGCAGTCTAAATTGAAAGGAAAAGTTGCCGCTTTTGGTGCATGGGATGCTTTTGACCGAATTTTAAATGAAGAAAGAAGCGGATTTCCTGTAATTTCAGCCTTTGACAAAGTGGGCGGAAACAAACCAACAGCAGCTCAGCATTTGTTAAATGAAATGCGTGACAATTCATATAAACCATTTCACATGGATGAATGCCTAGATGTCTTTACGCACTATCAAGCTTTAGATGAATTGAAAACTAAAAAACCAAAAGTACTTTATATTGCATACGGCGAAACCGATGAATGGGCACATCACGCACAATATCGTTCGTATCTGGATGCAGCCAATCAAGTCGATAAATGGATTCAGGAAATCTGGAATTTTGTTCAAAATGATCCGCAATACAAAAACAAAACAACCTTGTTTATAACGGTAGATCACGGACGCGGAGACAAAGTAAAAGCGCAATGGACCGATCACGGTTCTGACGTTCCAGGTGCTTCAGAAATTTGGTTCGCCGCAATGGGACCTGAAATTACTCCAAAAGGCGAAATCAAAACCAATTCTCAATTTTATCAAAAACAGTTTGCTCAAACTTTAGCAAAAATTATGGGATATAATTTCAAAACAGATCATCCTGTTGATGAAGAAGTAAAAGAAGTTTTTGAGAAATAATTTTTTTCTGCCACGAAAGAAACTTTATTGCTATACCTACAAGGTTTTAAAAACCTTGCAGGAAGAAAAAAACTCTGTACCTTTGCCCCTCTGCAACTTTGAGCCTTAAAAAAATGAAACAAATCACTTCAATTCAAAATCCGTTTATCAAATCTTTGGTTTTACTTCAAGAAAAATCCAAAGCCAGAAAACAAACCGGAACATTTTTAATTGAAGGGCAACGCGAAATTTCATTAGCCATAAAAGGCGGTTACGAAATCGAAACGGTTTTGTTTTTACCAGAATTAGTTTCTGAATCGGAAATCAATAAACTAATTCAAAATTCTTTTCAAATTATAGAAATCAATAAAGAGGTTTACCAAAAATTGGCGTATCGTGATACTACAGAAGGAATTTTAGCTGTTGCGAGAACCAAATCATTAAAATTATCAGATTTAAAATTATCAGATAATCCATTGATTTTAGTGGTAGAATCTTTAGAAAAACCAGGAAATATTGGTGCCGTTTTACGAACTGCAGATGCAGCCAATTTAGACGCTGTTTTAATCGCCAATCCGAAAAGCGATTTATACAATCCGAATATTGTACGTTCGAGCGTTGGATGTCTTTTTACCAACCAAATCGCAACAGGAACATCTGAGGAAATTATTGCTTTTTTGAAAGAAAAAAAGATTAATTTCTACAGCGCAACTTTACAAAATTCGACTTCTTATCATACTCAAAACTTCACTACACCAACCGCTTTGGTCGTTGGTACAGAAGCAACTGGTTTAACTCAGCAATGGCGTGACGAAGCAACTCAAAACATTATTATCCCAATGCAAGGAGAAATCGACAGCATGAATGTTTCTGTCGCAGCTGCAATCTTAATTTTCGAAGCTAAAAGACAAAGAGGGTTTTGATTTTAGATTTTAGATTTTAGATTTTAGATTTTAGATTTTAGATTTTAGATTTTAGATTTTAGATTTTAGATTTTAGATTTTCTAAAAGTCGCTTCGCTCTTTTTTGGAATTTGGGATTTAAAAAATTTGGAATTTTACCTAAAATCGTCACTCTAAAATCTACAATTTGCAAAGCCTTGCGTATGTTCAAACTAATTCTTATTTTTAGTACTTGAACTATGCCGTTATGACAGAAATAGATATTGAAAAAGAAAACAAAGCTATTGCGCAGGAATACAAAGAATTACTCCGAATAAGTTACCAAACTTTAAGCCCAACAGACAAAAAATTAATTCGAAAAGCTTTTGATGTTGCCGTTGATGCCCACAAAGAACAGAGACGTAAATCGGGCGAAGCGTATATCTTTCATCCTATTGCAGTTGCAAAAATTGTTGCCTCAGAAATTGGTCTGGGAGCGACCTCTATCGCCGCGGCCTTATTGCACGATGTTGTTGAAGACACTCCTGTAACTGTTGATGAAATAGAACGCCTATTTAATCCGAAAGTAGCACAGCTTGTTGAAGGTTTAACAAAGATTTCATTAGTCCAAAAAGATTTGAATGCTTCAATGCAGGCTGAGAATTTCAGAAAAATGATTCTGACCTTAAACGATGATGTTCGTGTAATTTTGATCAAATTGGCCGATCGTTTGCATAATATGCAAACCATGGATTCGATGGCGGAATACAAACAAACCAAAATTGCTTCTGAAACTCTATATATTTATGCTCCTCTAGCCCACCGTTTGGGACTTTACAACATTAAAACCAAACTCGAAGATTTAGGATTAAAATACACAGAACCGGCAGTTTACAATGACATTGTAAGCAAAATTCGTGAAACAAAAGAAGAACAAGATGCTTATATCAAAGATATTTCAGATGTTTTAAAGAAATCTTTAGATAGCGAAGGTGTAGACTATATCATCAAAGGAAGACCAAAATCTATTTATTCTATTCGTCGAAAAATGCGTGCGCAAAACGTAACTTTTGACGAAGTTTATGACAAATTCGCCCTTAGAATTGTATACAAAGCCGATCCGCATGAAGAAAAATTCATTGCCTGGAAAATATATTCTATCGTAACAGATCATTATCGCCCTAGCCCTAGCCGTTTGCGCGACTGGATTTCATCGCCAAAATCAACTGGTTATGAAGCGCTTCACATTACTGTAATGGGGCCAAAAGGACGCTGGGTTGAAGTTCAAGTTCGAAGCGAACGTATGGACGAAATCGCTGAAAAAGGTTATGCAGCGCATTACAAATACAAAAACGGCGCAACAGAAGAAAGCGGTCTGGACGTGTGGTTAAATTTACTTCGTGAAGCTTTAGAAAATCCGGAAACTAATGCAGTAGATTTTGTGGAAGATTTTAAAATGAATTTATATTCAAAAGAAATCTTCATCTTTACTCCAAAAGGAGAAATCAAATCGTTGCCAAAAGGCGCGACTTCTCTTGATTTTGCTTTCAGCATTCACTCTGAAATCGGAATTAAAACTCGCGGAACTCGTGTAAACGGAAGACTAGTTCCATTAAACTACGAACTAAAAAGTGGTGACCAAGTTGAAGTAATTACTTCTCCAAACCAAAAACCCACGGTAAACTGGTTAGAATACGTTACAACTTCGAGAGCTAAAAATAAAATTAAAAACGTTCTTAACGAGAACACTAAAAAAATTGCGGAAGAAGGAAAAGAATTACTTGTTAGAAAATTAAAACATCTAAAAGTTACATTTAACGAACAGGTAACAAATGAGTTAGTTAACTTCTTTAAACTAAAAACAAGTTTAGATTTATTTTATAGAGTTGGAATTGGTGCAATCGAAAATCAGCAATTAAAAGATTTTGCGGCGCAGAAAAGCAATTCGTTTATCAATTTCTTTAAAAATAAAATTAAACGAACAAAAGATACCGCAGATGAGGATATTCACAAACCAGTCATTAGCAGTAACTATGACATGCTGGTTTTTGGAACCGAACATGATAAATTAGACTATAAACTTTCGCAATGCTGTAATCCAATTCCTGGTGATGATGTTTTTGGTTTTGTTACCATTAACGAGGGGATAAAAGTGCATAAAAAAGACTGTCCGAATGCGATCGGAATGCAGTCGAATTACGCGTACAGAATTATGAGCGCCAAATGGATTGATTCTTCGCAAGAGGAATTCAAGGCCATTATCAATATTACAGGAATGGATGTTTTAGGACTTACCAACCAATTGACAAAAGTAATTTCGAACAATATGAGCGTAAATATTCAAAGTATTTCGCTTAGTACCGATGCTGGAATTTTCCACGGACAAGTTGCCGTAATTGTTAAAAACAATACGATTTTGAAAAAAATGATTAGCGCCATCAAGAAAATTGATGGAGTTGATAAGGTTACTAGAGAGTATAGAACTTAAACTAATGAATATTAATCATGGAAAATAAATCCTTAGAAATTCCTAAAGTAGCATTTGATGAAAATGGAGAGCTTTTAATTACGGCTTCTGAATCTTCATCAAAAGACGATTTTGATTTTTTTCAAGGAAAATCTATTATTCGCAACAGAAAATTAAAATCCAGATTGACGAATTGCGATGAGTGGATTGAATTTCCTTCAACACAGGAGATGTACAAGATTTTAAATGGAATTGGAAACATTGATAATTTTCTAGCCACTTTTGATGGAGAGCCTTTTGAAGGTATGACAGTAAGATTATTTAATCCGACAACAAAATTGTGGAGCATATACTGGTCAGATTCTACTACGGGAACATTAGACAAACCTGTAGTTGGTTCTTTTGAAAATAAAGTTGGGCATTTTTTTTCTAAAGATGTTTTTGATGAAAAACCAGTTGTTCAAGTATTCCGATGGGATGCTCGAGACGAAAAGAATCCTGTCTGGAGCCAAGCAATGTCTGATGATAAAGGAAAAACTTGGGAATGGAACTGGTATATGTATATGTCGAAATCAAGTTAACCATTGTTAGTTTTTTCATAAATTAAAAAAATTATGTTAATTAAGCTAAATTAACCTTTGAAAATATTTTTAACGTAAAAGCCTGTATTTAGTACATTATAACTAATCAAAAACAAGTTTAAACGTTAAACTTTAAACCCGAAACTTTTATTCATTAAAAATAAAAAATTATCTTTGCCGGATATGACACTTATTTCAACTGACAACACTAAGAATCAAGAAATTGTAAAAAATGTTTTTACACTATATCTTGAACAAAAAGGGCATCGCAAAACTCCTGAGCGTTATGCTATACTTCAGGAAATTTACGATAGCGAGGAGCATTTTGATATAGAGAACCTTTATATCAAAATGAAAAACAAAAACTATCGTGTAAGTAGAGCTACTTTATACAACACGATCGAGTTATTGTTGGACTGCGCTTTGGTTAGAAAACATCAATTTGGACAAAATCAGGCTTACTACGAAAAATCATATTTTGATAAACAGCACGATCATATCATTATGACAGATTCTGGTGAGGTAATCGAATTTTGTGATCCAAGAATTCAAACCATCAAAAAAACTATCGAAGAAATTTTTGATATTGAAATTACAAATCACTCGCTTTATTTCTACGGAAACAAAAAGCAAAACTCAAATTCATAGTCTTTTCAAATTAGACTTTTCGAAAAAAAATAAAAAAAAATAAAATTAACTACATAATCAGTAGGGCAACTTAGATTGTCTCAACGCAAATTAAAACAGAATGACCGTAGATTTATTACTAGGATTACAATGGGGAGATGAAGGTAAAGGAAAAATTGTTGATGTACTTACCTCAAATTACGATATTATTGCACGTTTCCAAGGAGGACCAAATGCAGGACATACTCTAGAATTTGACGGAATTAAACACGTACTAAGAACAATTCCTTCTGGAATTTTTCATAAAAACTCGGTAAATATCATCGGAAATGGTGTTGTAATTGATCCAGTAGTTTTTCAAAAAGAAATTGAAGGTTTAGAAAAATTCAACCTTGACATCAAGAAGAAATTAATCATTTCTAGAAAAGCACACTTAATTTTACCAACTCACCGTTTGCTTGACGCTGCTTCTGAAGCTTCTAAAGGAAAGGCGAAAATTGGTTCTACTCTTAAAGGAATTGGACCAACTTATATGGACAAGACTGGTAGAAATGGTTTACGTGTTGGAGATATTGAATTAGAAGATTTCAAAGAGCGTTACAGAGCTTTGGCTGATAAACATGAAGCAATGATTGCTTTTTATGATGTTGCTATTCAATATAATTTAGCTGAATTAGAAAAAGAATTCTTTGAAGCTATTGAAGAATTAAAAAAATTAGATTTCATTGATAGTGAAGAATACATGCACCAAGCTCAAAAAGCTGGAAAATCTATTCTTTGCGAAGGTGCTCAAGGATCTTTATTAGATGTTGATTTCGGAACTTATCCTTTCGTAACTTCATCAAATACTACTGCAGCTGGAGCTTGTACTGGTTTAGGAATTGCCCCTAACAAAATCAAAGAAGTATACGGAATTTTCAAAGCTTATGTTACACGTGTAGGTAGCGGACCTTTCCCAACTGAACTTTTTGACGAAGTTGGTGCTACGATGGCAAAAGTGGGTAACGAATTTGGTTCTGTAACAGGAAGACAAAGACGTTGCGGATGGTTAGACCTTGTTGCTTTAAAATATGCCGTTCAAGTTAACGGAGTTACTCAGTTAATGATGATGAAAGGTGATGTACTTTCTGGTTTCGAAACTTTAAAAGTTTGTACGGAATACAACTACAAAGGACAAAACATTTCTCACTTTCCTTACAACATTGAGCCAGAAAATGTTACTCCGGTTTACAAAGAGTTTAAAGGATGGAAACAAGATTTAACTGGATTGACAACTTATGATCAATTGCCAATTGAGCTAAAAGAATATATTGAGTTTATTGAGAAAGAAATCGAAGTGCCAATCAAAATTGTATCGGTTGGTCCAGATAGAAAGCAAACAATAACAAAATAATACATTTAAACGCTCTGATAATCAGGGCGTTTTTTTTATGAAATAATTTTCCAAATGAGAAAGAATCCAGAAATCGAAATAACAGACACCAAATTATTATCAGATAATTGGTATATATTGAACAAAGTAACTTTTAACTACAAAAAGGAAAACGAAAAAATAGAATCACATATTCGTGAAGTTTATGATCGCGGAAATGGCGCTGGGATATTATTATACAATACCGCAAAAAAAACAGTCATCTTAACGAGACAATTTCGTCTTCCGACTTATCTTAACGGAAATAAAACCGGAATGATGATTGAGGTTTGCGCAGGACTTTTAGACAAAGACAATGCTGAACAAGCTATTATTCGCGAAACAGAAGAAGAAACTGGCTATCGTTTAAGCAAAGTCCAAAAAGTAATCGAAACGTATATGTCTCCGGGTTCTGTAACCGAAATTTTATATCTTTTTGTGGGCGAATACAACGAAAACATGAAAGTAAGCGAAGGCGGCGGATTGGATGCCGAACAGGAAAACATAGAAGTTTTAGAATTTACTTTTGATGAAGCTTATGCCATGATCGAATCTGGGGAAATTTCAGATGCTAAAACTATTATGTTATTGCAGCATGCTAAAATAAAAGGTTTGATATAAAAGTTTTTTGAGTATTTTAGAATCCTATTTAATTTAAACCAATATCAAATTATTTATGGGATTATTTGACTTTATTAAGAAAAAAGAAACTCCGCAGAAAAACGAAACTTCTCAGAAAAACGAAACTCCTCAAAAAGATGAAAAAGGGGTATTACTTGCAATGCCTTTGTTTAATAATAACGAAAGTTACAGTATAGACCGCGTAATCGATAACCTGAAAAATTTCTGGGGATTATCTATTGTCAATTTTTCAGGAAATGATACTTCGGCTGTTTTTAAATTGGATAATGCATTAGTAGCTATAGCTTACGTGCCGGCACAAATTCCTGGCGAAGAACTTTCAACAACCATTCAATATGCATACAATTGGCATACTGCAGGAGAAGATTTAAAAAACTACACGGGACATGCAATCGTTTCTGTTATGTCTTCACAGGGAAGTCAAGTAGAACGATATACCCTTTTAAGCAAATTATTATGCTCTATTCTTGCCACTTCAAATTCAATAGGCATTTATCAAGCAAAACAAACCCTTTTGATACCTAGAGATCAATATTTGGAAAACATTCCTGATTTACAGCAAGGAAAATCTCCTGTCCAAGTATGGATTTATATTGGCATCAAAACCTCTGAGCAAGGAAACTACATATATACTTATGGATTGCCTGAATTTGAAAAACAAGAAATGGAAGTCTTACAATCGCCTTTGGAGCTGCCAGAACTCTTTAATTTCTTTACTAGCATTATTTCATATGTTATTAATAGTGATGTTACATTGAGAAACGGAGAAACTTTAGGATATACTGAAGACCAGAAAATAAAAATTACAGCCTCGAAAGGATTTTTTGTGGAAGGGCAAACTTTAAGATTAGAAGTATAATCTCTTCAATAACAGAATCTAAAAAACAATTTTGTTTTATACGAGTTCTTTTCTTTCATCAATTTAAAATGAAAATCCCGAAACCTATTCCAAAAATTATGTAACCCTTTTCAGCTATCATAATCATAACTTTATATTCATAAAAATACGACCTATGAAAAAGTTATATTACACAGCAAACGCCCTACTTTTATTAATGTTAGTCTTATTAGGTTCTTGCAAAAAAACCGATACGATAACATTGACTGAAAACAAAAAAGAGAAAAAGAAAGTAATTGAATATAAAAAACCAGAAACCGTTTCTTACCAAGTTGAAAAAACAAAAGAATGGCTGAAACTCAATGAAGCTGATAGCTCAAAAATGGATATTGTTTATGCTTTAAACCGAACTGATAAGGCTAATTTCAAAAAACTGGATTCTGTTGTTATTCCGGCAGATTTTAGCGGGGATTTAGTTTATTATCTTCCGTTCCCAATTCATGTTTCGGCTTTAGAGGAGGTTTCAAAAATTATTCTTTTTTCTTATCCAACCCAAACTTTTGCGGCTTATGAAAATGGTGAATTAGTTAGAACAGGGCCAACAAATATGGGAAGAAAAAAAGATCCGACTCCAACAGGATTATTTTTCACGAATTGGAAAGCAGAAAAAACAACCAGTACTTTTAATGACGAATGGGATTTAAAATGGAATTTTAATATCGAAAATAAATTAGGGGTTGGCTTTCACGAATATGATTTGCCTGGATATCCTGCTTCTCATTCTTGTTTGAGATTATTAGAAAAAGATGCTAAATACCTTTACAAATTTGCCGACGAATGGATTCTGAAGGATAAAGAAAATGTAAAAGTAAAAGGTACGCCTGTAATCGTTTTTGGAAGCTATAATTTTGATGGACCAAAACCGTGGCTTCAATTGGCTTCAGATCCAGAAGTTTTAAATATCTCTCAAAGCGATATTGAAAATACTGTAAAACCCTATTTAAAAGAAATCTTAGAAAATCAAAACCTAAGAGAAGCCGATCCCACAAAAACTTTATAAAATATACTATAAATAAAAAAATCAGCTGAAATGATATACTATCGTTTCAGCTGATTCTTTTTTGCTTTTAAATGTAAAATTTGACTAAAGCCCTTCTCTTTTGTCCTTTCTTAAACCTCCTGCTAAAGCTGGAGGCAATTCATACTTTCAAGTCTTTAGCCTCTGCCTCTTTGCACCTTTGAACCTAAATAAAAAAACTCAGAACCTCAGCACCTTAGATCTTTAGCATCTCAAAAAAAAGTCATAAATAAGCGATCGTTCATTTATTATTTATATCTTTGCATCATAATTAGTTAAAATTATGAGAACTAGAGATACAAATAAAGAAGAAATTGTAAAGCAAAAAGCAATAGAAATGATCGTTGCACAAGGTATAGAAGGCTTTGGAATGAATCGTCTGGCTAAAGAATGCGGCGTTTCTGTAGCAACACTTTACATTTATTATTCGGATAAAGAAGATCTGATTCGCAAAATTGGAATTGAAATCGGTCAAAATTTCTTTGAAAAGATGTTTGATGGTTTCGCTACCAATATGTCTTTTAGAGAAGGATTACGAAATCAATGGGAAAATCGTATTTATTTCAATCTAAATTTTCCACTACAAACTACCTGTTTTGAACTTTTAAGGCATTCTACTCACGGCGATGCAATCCTACAAGAAGTAACAGGAAAGTACAAGCAAATGATGACTGAATTTATGGTTTTGGCAATTGAGCGAAAAGAGCTCATTTCTGTCCCTTATGAAGTATTTTGGAGTATTGCTTACGGCTCACTTTATTCTCTTTTAGAATTTCATAGAGATGGAAAATCAATGTCTGGAAAATCTTTCGTTCTTAATGACAAAATTAAAAATGAAGCTTTTAACCTTGTTTTAAAAGCATTAACTCCCTGATTAAAATTCAACAGCAATAGCAATTTCAATAACAATAGCAATTTCAATAGCAATAGCAATAGCAATAGCAATTTCAATAGCAATATCAATAACAGATTTAAATACAATATAATTTCAATAAAATGGAAACTTCAATTATAGAAAATAAAAAAATTGCCATTATTGGCGGTGGGCCTGTTGGACTAACCACTGCAAGAATTTTACAAATTAATGGTGCAGATGTTACGGTTTATGAAAGAGACATTAATGCACAAGCGCGAACATCTGGAGGAACTTTGGACATTCATTCTGATTCTGGTCAATTTGCGATTCAGAAAGCGGGTTTAATGGAGGAATTTAAAAAATACGCACGACCAACTGGAGAGAAAATGGCTGATATGAACGGAAATATTACTTCTGACGAAATGCCTGATGAGACTAATGCTTTTTCACGCCCAGAAATTGACCGTAACGATCTTCGAAAAATTATGCTGGAGAATCTAACCGAAAATACAGTAGTTTGGGATAGCCAACTAATTAATATTGAAAAACTTGAAGACCAATATGTTTTAGAATTCAAAAATGGCACAACAGCAACTGCCGATTTTGTAATCGTTGCAAATGGCGGAAGATCGAATGCTAGAAAATTTGTGAGCGATCAAGAACCTCAGCTTTCTGGAACTTATATTATTCAAGGAGAAATTGTGAATCCTGATCAAGATTATCCAGAATTTAAACCAAAATACGGAAACGGAAATGTGATGGCAATGGGAGAACACAAAATGTTTTACACCCATACCATGCGCGACGGTTCTGTTCATTTTGGAGTTTCTTTTAAAGCCGATGAAGATTGGGTTTCGAACCACGGAATCAATTTTGAAGATGATCAATCTGTTATTTCTTTTTTGAATGAAACTTTTGAAAATTGGGGAGATGATTACAAAAAATTCTTTGCCACTTCTACGGAGTTTTCTGGCTTGCCTTTGAGAATGTTTTCTTTGGAAGAATCTTGGAAAGAACATTCAAACATTACACTTGTTGGCGACGCAGCACATTTAATGCCTCCATTTGCAGGCGAAGGTGTAAATATGGGCTTGTTTGATGCTTTCCATTTAACCCAAAATTTAACCAACGGAAAATTTAAAACAATTGATGATGCAATCGCTGATTACGAGAAAAAAATGTTCGGTTATGCATTAGAAGCACAGCGCATGACAAAGAAAATGGAAGATTTACTGCATTCGGATATTGTGGCTGAAGATATTTTGAATAGTAGGTTTTAAAAAAAATGAGTTTTTTCAATATCTTTAAAAAATTAAAACTACAAATAAGATTATGGAGTCAAAACAATCGCTTGATATTTTTGGAGAATTTTTAGTTAAAAATCTAAGAGATAAAGGAATTGGAAATGCTGAAACTCTTTTAAGCAATAAATCTAAATCACCATCAAACTTAAAAATACAAACTGAAATTGGTCAATTTAATGAACCACAAAAAGATTTAATCAAAGAAATCGTAATTAAAAGCATAGATGTGGCAATTCATGACTTTCTTTTTTCATTACAAGAATTGGCTGATTTTGAAAACAATATTCAAATATCCGTAAATGGCAAAAATATTGTTGAACTTAGCGATGGTATTCATGGAGAATCTTATTCAGAAAATGGATGGAATGCTAAATTTAGTAAGTACGGAGCAAAAGAATAAAAATGATAAGTTGTTTTAAATTCTTACTTTCGTTTTAGACAAGTGGAAAATCCACATTAAAAACAATTATGAAACAACTATTCTTCCTTCTTTTTATTTGCACAACGACTTTAAACTATGGTCAATCTAATCAAATTTTAGATTTTAAAGCTGGGTATGCTCCGGAAACCAACTATCTTCAAACCACGATTAATTCATCCGATTATGAAGTTTTGTATTCCGGTAGCGAAACGTTTTTAGAGACCTTAAAGAACAATAAAGTACAAAACCCTTCCAAAATAAAGACTGTCTTTAATTTAGAAACGGTTTCTAAAACTGGTAAAAGTGATAAAAGCGGCAATTTCCCAATAACAATCGAATACCTGAAATCGATAGATTTAGATGGAAAAACTATAATTCCAAACGGTACCCTCATTTATGGAAAAGCTTCATTGTCTACCATGCCAGAAATAGATTCTATTGTTTCAAAAGACATGGAAGAGGATTTTAAAAACACTGTTTTTCAAATGGTTAAAAATACATTTTCACAATTGGCTCTTCCGCATAAAAAGCTAAAAATAGGAGAATCTTTTACTCAAGAAAGCCCCTTGACATTGCCTATCGCAGGCATAAATATTGAAATGCAAATTACTACTGTGTACAATTTAAAAAGCATAAATTCTAAAAATGCTTTCTTTGATATTACGCAGACTTACACAATGAAAATGTCTGACAACAGATTTGAAACCAACGGATCTGGGATTGGAAAAGGCAATTTGATTTATGATATATCCAATCATTTTATAAATGAGAACAATTTGGAAATGGATTTTACTCTCGGCTTAAAACACACTGATTTTGCCTTAGATTTAAAATCTAAAAGTGATTTCAAACAAACATCTACCATATCAAAAGGCAAATAAAAAAAGGCGTAAGAAAAAAATCTTACGCCTTTTGTTTTATATCAAAACTTAAAATTATCTAGAATAATTTGGAGCTTCTTTTGTAATCGTCACGTTATGTGGATGGCTTTCAGTGATTCCGCTAGAAGTGATTCTAACAAAACGTCCAGATTCTTGTAAAGTTGGAATATCTTTTGAACCACAGTATCCCATACCTGCACGAAGACCTCCAATAAACTGAAGCATGCTTTCGTTTAATTCTCCTTTGTAAGGAACACGTCCTACGATTCCTTCCGGAACTAATTTTTTAACGTCGTCTTCAACATCTTGGAAATAACGATCTTTAGATCCTGTTTGCATTGCTTCAACAGAACCCATTCCGCGGTAAGATTTGAATTTTCTTCCTTCAAAAATGATAGTTTCTCCTGGAGATTCTTTTGTTCCTGCAAGTAATGAACCCAACATTACACAGTCGGCACCCGCAGCGATTGCTTTAGGAATATCTCCTGTATAACGAATTCCACCATCAGCAATAACTGGAACTCCAGTTCCTTTAATTGCCGCAGCTACTTCTAAAACTGCTGAGAATTGAGGAAAACCAACACCTGCAACGATACGAGTTGTACAGATAGAACCAGGTCCGATTCCAACTTTTACTCCATCAGCACCATTTTCTACTAAATATTTAGCCGCTTCTGGAGTTGCAATGTTTCCAACAATTACATCTATTTGAGGGAATTTTGATTTTACTTCTTTTAATACATTCACCACACCTTCTGTATGTCCGTGAGCTGTATCGATAATGATTGCATCTACACCTGCAGCGACCAAAGCTTCTGCTCTTAAAACAGCATCTCCAGTAACTCCAATTGCAGCAGCAACTCTTAAACGACCAAAGCTATCTTTATTAGCAATTGGTTTTTGAGTCAGTTTTGTAATATCTCTAAAAGTAATTAAACCAACTAATTCGTTTTGAGCATTTACAACTGGTAATTTTTCGATTTTATGGCCTTGCAAAACTACTTCAGCTTGCTCAAGTGAAGTTCCTTCTGCTACAGTTACTAAGTTTTGGCTTGTCATAACCTCAGCGATTGGCCTCGCACCGTTTTTCTCAAAACGTAAATCACGATTTGTAACAATCCCTTTTAAGATTCTATTTTCGTCAACGATTGGAATACCACCGATTCCAAATTCTTTCATAGCATTTTTTGCATCAGCAATTGTAGAGTTGGTTGGTAATGTTACCGGATCGATAATCATACCTGCTTCTGCACGTTTTACTTTTCGAACTTTTCCTGCTTGTTGTTCGATAGTCATATTTTTATGTAAAACACCTATTCCGCCTTCTTGTGCCATAGCAATTGCCATTGCGCTTTCAGTTACTGTATCCATAGCAGCAGATACAATTGGAACGTTTAATGTAATGTTTCTTGAGAATTTTGATTTAATGCTCACTTCGCGAGGAAGCACATTCGAGTAGTTAGGTACTAATAATACATCGTCGTAAGTTAAACCTTCGCCGATAATCTTGGAGTTGTGTGCTATCATGTTGCAATTTCTAGTTGAATTGCGTGCAAATATAGTGAATAAATTGGAAACTTGAATACTAACTTATTCATAAAATTGTCTTTACACGAAAAACCTTACGGTTTTAAAATTTCAATAATTAAATTCCAAATTCCAAAACTTAACCTAAATTCTAATACTCCATAGTTTGTATTTTGGAATTTAAAAAATTGAAAATTTCTATTCTTTGTCTTGAAAAACAAAATTGATTCCGAGTTGAAAAGCGGCACTGCTGGCTTTGGAAATGTCTTTATATTCTAAAACATTATTGACCAAAGCATAAATATTTACTGGACCAATTGTTCCAGCAAGTCCTAATCCGACGTTTTTATTTGAAAAAGTATCTAGGGTGTAGGTTGCTTTAAAATCTAATTTTTTAAAAATATTTCTTCTATAAAAAGCGGTTATCGCAAACAAAGGTGTTCGAGGGGCAGACATTGCAAAAACTTGTACTCCTGCCGCATTTTTATAATATTTATTGACTTTTCCATGACAATTGCATTCGTCATCTGGACGCGCTTCTCCAAATGAATATTCGATTGAAGAATAAAGTTTTGTCGGACGCCAAGTGGTGTATTTATTATAAAGTGTGTCTCTAGGAATTGCTTTGTCAAATTCGTCAAAAACATTTTCAGGGTCATCTGTACCCATAAAATCTGGATTTGCACCATTGTAACGGTAAATTCCTTTATAGGTAAGTGTTTCGATATCTTTGGTCTGTCTCACAAAACCCAAATCTATAACACTTGCGGTAAATTGTAAATTGTCTTTTATATAATAGGTAATTCCGGCATCTATTCCAAAACCTAGACTTCCGTTAAAAAAGGTATTATTAGCAATATCACGAACTACATTTCCTTCGTATTCATCTTTTGTAAAACGAGAAAGACCAGATGTTTTTAATTCTAAATTGGAAGAAATAACCTGACTGTATAAATTTGGTGTTCCTGGCTCCTCGCCTGTATAAATGTAACCTGAGTTTTTTGTAGAAGTTGCATTTGCACCGCTTGAATAGATTTTAGCGCGACCTCCGTAAACAAATTTGTCATTGAGTTTTTTATGAAAACCAACATGAAAAACAGAAAGAACTTCGGCTTTCATGCTTAAATCGCCTAGATTAAACGATTTTCCGATATAATCTCGATTTCCATTTAAAGCCAGTAAAGCAAGATCTTTGGGAACAAACATAAAAAAATCGAATTCCTGATACAATCCGAACGAAATATAAGAACGGCTTTCTCTGCCTCCAATTCTAAATCCGCCAGAAAATATTTCCAATTGCTGATTGGTTACTACTTTATCTCTGCTGGAAGATTTATTTACAACATTTCTAACCTTTTGATTAAAATCGACTCCATCGTCTGAAAACAGATCATAGGCTGAGAAACTGCTAGATCCAATATTGGCTGAAATTCCAGACAAAACGGGAAATCCAAAATAATATTTATACGAAACATCTGCTCCTGGATTTACAAGCGAAGACTGCGGAATTGAAGTAAAATTATACAACAATTCTCTGTTTTGGGCAAAACAGAAAATAGGAAAAAACAAGCAAAGTAGTATCGCCTTTCTCATTCGATTACTAAATAAGCCGTTGCACTTGATCTTAATTTTAAATTTCCTTCACTCTGGCTATTTAATGGAGGCCCTGAGGCAATTACTACTACAAAACCAATTTTTTGAGTTTGTTTTAAAAGATCCAATCGAGCATTTTCAAAAACTTCTGTCGGATATTTTATAACATTTGGCGTTCCTTTATAAGATGGAACGGTAAAAGATATGGTTTGCAAAACCTCATTTTGATCGTTAAGCAAAAGCATATTTAGAACGAAAGCACGATTGATGTTGTTTTCGACTTCAAAATCAAACTCTGCTTTTTTAAGACGTTCGGTAAAGAATTTCTCTTTAAAAACATCAAAATCTCGTACATCTGGATATACATTAGTTCCTCCATCGTCTATAAGTCTATTGGCTGGAATATTAAAATACGCAAGATTGGCTACAAAAACAGGCTCTATCTTAAAATCGTTTACCTGATCAAAATTCAAATCGCTTGAACAGGAAAATAATAAAAAGACACAAAATAGTAGGCTTGAAATTTTATTTATCGGGCTTGACCTCATGACAATAGTTATAGCTATAATAAATGTAACGCATTATGCAAACAATCATTATCTAAGGTAAGAAAAATAACTATTTTTTAATGAAACTTTCCAAACAATTTTGAAGCTTCATTGTATGCGCTTTCAAAACTAAGAGAATTGAGTCCGGTTATTTTTTTATTGGCAGTAAAATAGGAAACGAGTTTTTCTGTTGGCATATTTCCTGTTAGTTTATCGGTTGCCATTGGGCAGCCTCCGAAACCTTGAATAGCTCCATCAAAACGAATACAGCCTGCTTTTGCCGCAGCGTCTATTTTTTCGAACCAGCTTTCTGGCGTGGTATGAAGATGCGCTCCAAACTCAATTTCAGGATATTTCGGAATTAAATCTGAAAACAAATACGTAATTACTTCTGGCGTAGAAGTTCCAACGGTATCAGAAAGTGATAAAATTTTCACACCCATTGCTGCCAGTTTTTCGGTCCATTCTGCTACAATTTCAACATTCCACGGATCTCCATATGGATTTCCGAAGCCCATGGAAAGATAGGTCACTACTTCTTTATTTTTCTTATCGGCAACTTCCAGAATTTCTTCTAAGGTAACTAAAGATTCTGCAATAGTTTTATGCGTATTACGCATCTGAAAGTTCTCAGAAATAGAAAAAGGAAAGCCCAAATATTGAATCTGCTCATAATTGGCAGCTGTTATAGCGCCTTGTGTATTGGCAATAATAGAAAGCAATTTACTTGTTGTTTGAGACAAATCTAACTGCTCTAGAACCTCAGCAGTATCTTGCATTTGCGGAATAGCTTTTGGAGAAACAAAACTCCCAAAATCGATTGTATCAAAGCCAACTCGTAACAAAGCTTGTATGTAAGTAACTTTATTTTTTGTCGGAATAAAAGCCTTAATGCCTTGCATGGCATCTCTAGGGCATTCGATAATTTTGATTTCTTTGCTCAAAGCGTATTCTTTTGTAAAGGCTAAGTTAGTTTCTTTTTTGATGATATAAAAGAGATTTTTATTTGAAGTCTATTATTACAAAATAGCATCATACTGTTAAATATTACCAAAAAACGTAATAATTTAAATTATTACCGAAAAACGTAATAATAAATCTTATTACGTATATTTGTAATAGAAAATTTATAATTTTTTACTTATATTTGAGTTATGACTAGTGTAATTACAGGCGACATAATTGGTTCAAGACAACAAGAATCTCAGCATTGGGTTGAGGATTTAAAGAAGATCTTGGCTCCATTTGGCAAAACTCCAAATGAGTGGGAAGTATATCGAGGCGACGAATTTCAAATTGAAGTCAGTAATCCCGAAGACGCTTTGTTAACCGCTATTTTGGTAAAAGCGCATTTAAGAGCCATAAAGTCTGATGCCCGAATGAGTATTGGTTTTGGAGATAAAACACACAATGCCGAAAGAATATCTGAAAGCAACGGTTCTGCGTTTATTAATTCTGGAGAACTTTTTGAAACCTTAAAAAAACAGAAAGTAAATCTAGCCCTGCGAACAGGAGATTTAGATTTTGATGAAAAACTGAATTTAATGTTGCAACTGACTTTGACTTTTATGGACAGCTGGCTGGTACAATCGGCAGAATTTGTTGCCGCTGCTATTGAAAACCCAACTTTATCGCAAGAAGAATTAGGACAAAAATTAGGCATCAACCAAGCTGCTGTGAGCCGTAGACAAAAAAGAGCTCAGTTTGATTTGGTTATGAATTTAGATCGCTATTTTAGAAAACAAATAAAACAAATTTCAGCCTCATGATTTTATTTATAAAACTGTTTCTTGCTCATTTATTAGGAGATTTTATTTGGCAGCCCAATTCTTGGGTAGCCGACAAAGAAATAAAAAAACATAAAAGTGTTTATTTGTATATTCATATTTTACTGCACGGAGTTTTAGCAGCGGTTTTAGTGGGCGAAATAAGTTTTATACCTTATGCTGTTTTAATTGCTGTGACGCACGGGATTGTAGATTTAATCAAATTAAATTTTCAGAAAAAGAAAACCAAACGAACTTGGTTTGTGGTTGATCAAATTGCGCATATTCTCATTTTAATTGGTGTTGCTCTTTTGTATGAAAACAAAACGATAATCCATTTTTGGCAGAATAATGAATTCTGGATTCTGCTTACAGGAATTTTATTGCTAACCAAACCCTCCTCTATTTTTATAAAAACTATAATTTCAATATGGGCTCCAGAAAGCAGAAACAGCCATCAGGATAATTCTCTGATAGCTGCCGGAAATTATATTGGTATTTTAGAACGCTTATTTGTTTTCGGTTTTATTTTAACCGGACATTTTGAAGCAATCGGTTTTCTACTTGCTGCTAAATCTATTTTTAGATTCGGTGATTTAAAAGAAGCCAAAGACCGAAAACTTACAGAATACGTAATGATCGGAACTTTAATCAGTTTTGGTATTGCAATAATAGCTGGCCTTTTAGTTCAAGCGCTACTTTTACAACTGTCCTAAAACCTTTTTGTTGATTGCTTTTATCAAAGCTGGACCTTCGTAAATAAAGCCAGTGTACAACTGTACTAAACTTGCACCTGCATTTAGTTTTTCGATTGCATCATCTGCAGAATGAATTCCTCCTACTCCAATAATTGGGAATGCTTTATTGCTTTTTTCAGATAGAAAACGAATCACTTCTGTAGAACGTTTCGTTAATGGTTTTCCAGATAAACCTCCCGTTTCTGTTTGGTTTCCAGATTGTAAACCTTCTCTAGAAATTGTAGTGTTTGTTGCAATAACACCTGCAATTTGCGTTGTTTTTACAATATCAATAATATCTAATAATTGCTCATCTGTTAAGTCTGGAGCTATTTTTAAAAGAATTGGTTTTACTTTTTGAGTACTTGTTTTTTGCTTTTCAACGTTTCTATTTTGCAAAGTCTGCAATAAAGCTGTCAAAGGCTCTTTGTCTTGTAAAGCTCTTAGATTTGGTGTATTTGGCGAACTTACATTTACTACAAAATAATCTACGTGATTAAAAAGCGCATCAAAACAGATGATATAATCTTTAACGGCATCTTCGTTATCGGTTACTTTATTTTTTCCAATATTTCCACCAATTAAAACACCAGTATTCTTTTTCAAGCGTTCTACCGCTTCTAGAACACCGCCATTATTAAATCCCATTCGGTTAATAATCGCTTGGTCTTCTTTTAAACGGAACAAACGTTTTTTAGGATTCCCTTCTTGTCCAACTGGTGTTACAGTTCCGATTTCGATAAAACCAAAACCAAAATCACCAAGTTCTTTGTATAGTTTTGCGTCTTTATCAAAACCTGCCGCAAGTCCAACCGGATTTTTGAATTTAATTCCGAAAACTTCTCTTTCTAATCGAGCATCTTTTACCTCATAAATTGATCTTATAATCGCCGAAACACCTGGGATTTTTGAAATGAATTTTACAAAAGAAAAAGTAAAATAATGCACTTTTTCAGGATCAAAACAAAAAAGTATCGGACGAATTATCAATTTATACATAAGAGTTGTGTTGTTGTTATTTTGGCTGCAAATTTAGATATTATAGTTTAAAAAGGTGTCTTTTTATAAAAACAAATAATTTCCTTTTTGTTTCAATTCTTCTATTTACAAATTAATCGTTCTGCTTTTTCATGTTGCAAGTTATAATTTGAAACCAGTTCAAGCTTATCAACAACCAACTCTCGTTCATTTATTATTTAATTTTGAGACACTTAACAAAATCTTTTATACAAACCATCACACTTATGTATAAAGAAAAAATCGTAAATCTAAAATTTAAAAACGTCCTTTTAGCTCTGCTATTAGCAATTAGCTATAAAGGACTTTCGCAACAAGAAAAAGATACTACAAAGCTGATGAATGTTCGGTATGGCAGTAAAGGAATTGAATTGGAAACCCGTGACAAAAAGTTCCTTTTTCAACTACAAAGCCGATTCCAATTTCGTTTCTCCACTCCTTACGATACAGATCCTTTAACTTATGACGATTACAGTCAAGATGCTAAAACGACTTTTAAAATAAATCGTGCGAGGCTAAAAATTGGCGGCCATGCTTTTGAACCTTGGCTGAAATATTATTGGGAATATGAATTGAGTCAGTCCAACTTACTTGATTTCAGAATTATGATTGAAAAGTGGGATTGGCTGAGTTTTAAAGTTGGACAATGGAAAACTGAATTTACGCGTGAACGTTTCATAAGCAGTGGCGAGCAGCAAATGGTTGAGCGATCTTTAATTAATCGTCCCTTTACGGTAGACAGACAATTGGGAGTTGAAGTCTACGGACACTTAAAAGGAGCTGGAATTGCCGATTTTAATTATTGGGCCGCAGCTTTGACAGGAACAGGACGCGGAAGCACCTCTAATGACGATAATCATTTAATGTATTTTGGAAGAGCACAATGGAATTTTCTCGGAAGATTTCTTGATTTTGAAGGCTGTGATTTAGAATTTCACGAAAAACTCACTCCGATTATAGCCTTTTCAGCCATAACCAACCGAAGCCCTTATACCCGTTTCTCTCAAGCGGGAGGAGGTTCTCTAGACGGATTTGAAAATGGTCTACCGGGACAATACAGAGTCAATCAATGGAATTTTGAAACTGCTTTTATGTATCGTGGTTTTTCTTGGCAAAGCGAATTACATACCAAAGAAATTATTGATAAAATAAACAATGATGACACAACCATAATGAAAGGATATTACGTTCAGGCAGGATATTTTTTTCATAATGTTTTCGAATGGTGGCCAAAACACTTAGAAATGGCTGGTCGTCATGCTGCTTACAGACCCGATAATTCGATAAGAGAAAATAGACAAGACGAATCTACATTGGCTTTTAACTGGTTTTTTAAAGGACACAAAAACAAACTGACCTCAGAGGTGAGTTATTTTACTTTTCAAGACAAAACGCTTTCCTTACAGCAAGGATGGCGATTTAGAATACAATGGGATATCTCATTATAAATCAAACTTTTAATCTATTAATTCAAAACGGACATTTTTTTTTCATAACTTTAAATCACATAAATTACTGAATATGAAAAGTATATCGAAAACAGTAAAAAAACTGGCACTTGTAATGTGTTTAACTGGAGCATTTTTCTTTATTTCAATTGACAGTTTAGCACAGCGTCACCGTGGTGGCGGTGGCGGTGGCGGATTCAATAGAGGCGGCGGTGCAGTCCAAAGTCGTCCGGCAAGACCTGCTACGCAGTCTAGGCCAAATGTGACAAGACCTAGCACAACAAGGCCAGCGGCAACAACTAGACCAGCAACGGTTAGACCTGGAGCAAACAATTCTGGAACTAAAATAAACAGACCTACAAACAATTCCAACAGAAACAATACTGTAAATAGAAACAATACCGTAAACAGAAATAATGTCGGTAACAGAAATACAAACATTAGCGGCAATACGGTTAACAGAAACAGAAATAACGTCAATATTAATGTTAACAATAGCGTTCATGTTCGCAATAATCGAAATACAGTAGTTCGTCCAGGATATAGACCATATACACGCCCGCCTTATGTGTATGGCGGTTATAGATACAACTGCTATCATCCGTATTATCCGCGTCCCTATGTGCCTTTTTATTGGGGACCAGTTTGGCATCCTTGGGGATTTTTTGTTGCAACTCTGGCAACTACTGCTATTATTGTTAGTGTTGAAAACAATAAATACCATTACGATCAAGGCGTTTGGTATACTTCGACCAACGGTGGTTACACTGCCGTACCTGCACCAGTTGGAGGAACTGTAAACAACATTCCAAGTGGTGCAGAAACAGTCAATACCGGAACAGTAAACAATTACTATTACGGTGGAACGTATTATGAAAAAGATGGAGAAAAATATACTGTCGTTGCTCCTACAGCAGGAACAATAGTAGAAAAACTGCCCGAAGGTGGAGAAGAAGTCACTATAGGTGATGTAAAATATGTAAAATTTGGAGAAACCTACTATCAACCCGTACAAGTTGATGGTAAAGACAAATACGAAGTGGTTCAAGTTGAAAAAGATAGTTAATTTTATTAATTCTATAAAATTAATATACTATAAAAGTAATTTTACCTAATTTTATGCCCACTATTGATAACCATTATAAGCTCAAACACATAAACCATGAAAAACAAAACCTTTTGGATTTTTGCGTTACTAACATTATCCATTATTTCAATCGCTTACAGTTATACCAGATTTACAACTAAAGCTGAAACAACAGCTGTAGAATGTCATGAAATTCCAAGTACTGTTGAATCTGAATTTAAACCAACTGTTGAAAATAAATTTAAACCTGCAGAAAAAGCACCAAAAGGTATGGTTTGGATTCCTGGTGGCGAATTTTCTATGGGAACTAATGTTGAAGACGAAAGTCTGTGCAGCATTAAAGGCGTAACGAAAGATGCAGCTCCAATTCATAGAGTGTATCTTGATGGCTATTATATGGATGAAACTGAAGTAACTAATGAAGAATTCGAAAAATTTGTAAAAGCCACAGGATATGTAACTGTTGCCGAACAAAAACCAACAAAAGAAGAATTTCCATCAGCAAGCGAAGAAGATTTAGTGACAGGTTCTGTGGTCTTCACTCCTACACCATCTGCAGTTAATTTGAATAATTTCTTGCAATGGTGGCGTTATGAACCAGGTGCAGATTGGAGACATCCTGAAGGCCCGCAAAGCAACATTATAGGAAAAGAAAAATATCCTGTTGTTCATGTGGTTTATGAAGATGCTCAAGCTTACGCAAAATGGGCTGGAAAAAGACTTCCAACAGAAGCAGAATGGGAATTTGCAGCAAGAGGCGGTAAAACTGGAAATCTATATGCTTGGGGAAATGATTTAAAACCTAAAGGAAAATTTCAAGCTAATATTTACCAAGGACATTTTCCAATAAAAGATGGCGATACAGGAGAAGATGGTTTCAAAGGAATTGCTCCAACAAAACAATACGCTCCAAATGCATATGGTTTATATGATATTGCTGGAAATGTTTGGGAATGGGTACACGATTGGTATAGTGTAGATTATTACAAATCATTAGCAGAAAGAGGGAAAGTAACAAAAAATCCGCAAGGTCCAGACGCTTATTTTGATCCAAACGATCCTACTGAAATAAAACGCGTTCACCGTGGCGGTTCGTTCTTATGTACAGATCAATATTGCACGCGATACATGGTTGGAACAAGAGGAAAAGGAGAAATCAGATCTGCTGCAAACCACGTTGGTTTTAGATGCGCAAAAAGCAAATAACAAACTCAAAATACCAAAAAGGGATTCTAAATTGAATCCCTTTTTTATTAATTCAGATATTGAAAGCTAGATTTTCGCGGAGAAAAATTTTTCTATATTTGCTAAAAATTCAAAAAAATGCAACATATCATAGATCGCTTTATCAGTTATGTAACGATTGATACGGAATCGGATCCAAATTCACAAACAACACCAAGTACGCAAAAACAATGGAATCTTGCCAATAAATTAGTTGACGAACTAAAAGCAATTGGCCTTGAAGATGTAACGATTGATGACAAAGCATATATCATGGCGACGCTTCCAAGTAATGTTGATCATGAAGTACCAACCATTGGTTTTGTTTCTCATTTTGACACTTCTCCAGATTTTAGCGGAGCAAATGTAAAACCTCAGATTGTTGAAAATTACGATGGAAAAGATATCGTATTGAATGCTGAGAAAAACATTATTTTATCTCCAGACTACTTTAAAGATCTATTATTATATAAAGGACAAACGATCATTACGACTGACGGAACAACTTTATTAGGAGCTGATGATAAAGCTGGAATTACAGAAATCGTTTCGGCAATGGAATATCTTATTCAGCATCCAGAAATTAAACACGGAAAAATCAGAATCGGTTTTACTCCAGATGAAGAAATCGGTCGCGGTGCGCATCATTTTGATGTAGAAAAATTCGGAGCACAATGGGCTTACACAATGGACGGAAGTCAGATTGGCGAATTAGAATACGAAAATTTCAACGCTGCTGGAGCTAAAATCACTTTTAAAGGAAAAAGCGTTCATCCAGGTTATGCTAAAGGAAAAATGATCAATTCTATGCTTCTGGCAAATGATTTCATTAACGAACTTCCGAAAGGTGAAACGCCGCAGGAAACTAGAGGTTATGAAGGTTTTTTCCACGTTCATCACATCAAAGGAAACATTGAAGAGACAGTTTTAGAATTGATTATTCGTGATCACAACAGAAAGAAATTCGAAAAAAGAAAAGAATTGATTCATAAATTGACGAAACAATTCAATAAAAAATTCGCGAAGAAATTTGGCGAAGATATTGTAATTGCCGAAGTAAAAGATCAATATTATAATATGAAAGAAAAGGTGCTTCCTGTAAAACATATTGTAGATATTGCTGAAAAGGCAATGAGAGAATTAAACATCAAGCCGATCATTAAACCAATTCGTGGCGGAACAGACGGTTCTCAATTGTCTTTTATGGGACTACCTTGTCCGAACATTTTTGCTGGTGGGCATAATTTCCACGGAAAATACGAATATGTTCCAGCAGAAAGCATTCAGAAAGCAACTGATGTTATTGTAAAAATTGCTGAATTAACAGCTATTCCAGGTATTTTTGATGCGACAGAAAAATCTAAAAAAAGAAAATAATCCACAAAATGCCTGACAAAAAACACGTTTGGGACAAAATGAATCAGTGGGAAGAAGAAATTCTTATTCTCAAATCAATTATTGATAAAACTGAGCTGATTGAAACTGTAAAATGGGGAGCGCCTGTTTATGTTTTCAATAAAAAAAACATTGTTGGCCTAGGCGGTTTTAAAGATTATTTTACCATTTGGTTTTATAATGGCGTTTTCCTGAAGGATGAAAAGAAGAAATTAATCAACGCTC
The DNA here is from genome assembly GCF_034044945.1 of Flavobacterium sp. CFBP9031. NCBI lineage: Bacteria > Pseudomonadati > Bacteroidota > Flavobacteriia > Flavobacteriales > Flavobacteriaceae > Flavobacterium > Flavobacterium sp. CFBP9031. Next base: position 87,741 of record NZ_JAXCWF010000008.1, on the reverse strand, counting down.
AGGAAGAAGTAACAAAGTCATTACGTCAATGGCGTTTTAAATCAAAAGAAGAAATAAACGAGAAGGATATTTTAGAATATATACACGAAGCCATTGAAAACGAAAAACAGGGAAAAGTAATAAAACCTTCTAAAAAAGAAGCCATTATTTCTGAGCTTTTAAACGAAGAAATGGTGAAAAATCCAGCTTTAAAAGAAGCTTTTGAAAAATTTGCTCCTTACAAACAATATGAGTTTTTAGAATATATTGAAACTGCAAAACAGGAAAAAACAAAGCTTTCGAGAATAGAGAAAGTGATTCCGATGATTTTAGCAAATGTTGGATTGAATGATAAATACAGATAGTTTAAATTCCAATATTTAAAATCCAAATTCCAAAACTATACAAGACTAAACCTTTGTCATCCTGATGAAGGAAGGATCACAAGATTACCGTGAATAAAACAAAAAAAATCCCAAACTCCTTATTTGGAATTTGGGATTTTAAATATTGTAATTTTTAAAAAAAAATTATGCTTTTTTATTCAAAGCAGCACTCAATTCAAGAGAAATTGCAGAACGCTCTAATTTTAATTTTCCTGACATAGTTTCGATTACAACAGTAGTTTCTGCTAATTCAGCGATTTTACCGTGGAAACCACTTTTTGTTACTATTTTGTCACCTACTTTTAGGCTGCTTTCAAATTCTTTTTCGTTTTTAGCTCTTTTTTGTTGTGGTCTAATCATGAAGAAATAGATTACCACGAACATCAAAAGGAATGGCGCAAATTGAGTTAATTGTCCCATAATTTAAATTTGTTTTTGATTTATATTTAATATTTTTTTTAGCTCTTCGACTTCGCTCAGAGAGACAAAGCAGTTGGAATTTGGATTTAAAAAATTGATTATTTTAAATCTTACATTAATCCTCTTCCAGCTTTTACCATCTTTTTATTGGCAGTAAGCTCTTTAACAAGATTATCTAAAATTCCGTTGATAAAAATACTACTTTTTGGTGTAGAATACTCTTTCGCAATTTCTAAATATTCGTTAAGAGTTACTTTTACTGGAATTGACGGAAATTTAATAAACTCGCAAATTGCCATTTTCAAGATAATAGTATCAATTTCTGCAATACGATCACTGTCCCAATTTGGTGTTTTATCTTCATATTCTTTTGCAAATGCCGTTTCGTTTAGAATTGTTCTTCTAAATAAATCTTTTGCAAAATCTTTATCCTCAACATCTTTATACAATTTTGGCACTCTAAAATCGTCTGGATCTTCTGTTTTAATTGCTTTCAATTGTTTCACAATATGAGTATTTACAACAGGAATATCATCAACCCAAGTCAATTTATCGTCTTCTAAGTACTCGTATAATTTTTCATTTGGAACAATAACATTTTCAAACAAATCAATAATAAATTGTCTGTCTTCTTCAAACGTATTTACGTTATTGCTCATATATTTTTGGTAGATATCGCTTGCTTTAACATCATTTAAAAGCAAAATAATATAATCATCGTTTAATGACCAGTTATTGATTTTACGATTTTCTAAAGCGATACTAAGAGAATTGCTTTCAGCAAGAAGTTGAAAAATTTTATTCTTTACAAATTTTTCATTCGGATTACGTTCTGCGGCAGTTGCCAGGTGTTTTTTGCTTGACAGATGCAAATAGACAGCTTCTTTTTTGCAAATTTCTATCAATGAAGAAAGCATTATAAGATATAAGTCCTGAATATTGTCAATGCTGTAGAAAAGAAATTTCTCTTCTTTTTCCATGTTATCAGAACCGCTTTGGTGCATTGCATAAATGGATTGCATTACTTTAACGCGTATGTGTCTTCTATTTACCACCTTGTAAGAACATTTAAAAATTAGTCTGCAAAAGTATAACTTTTGATACGTATTTTAAAATTAATTCGTAAAAAAGTAGTTGTTTTAGCGGTTAGTTTTCAGAATTTAGCGGTTAGTCTCTATTTATAGTGGTCAGTGAGCAGTTTTTAGTGGGCAGTACCAAACATGCACAAAAAAAATCTCAGTTACAGATTAAACTGTAAACTGAGACTTTAAGACTGAACACTTAAAAAGTGAACACTGAATACTTACATTACTTCTTAGCGTTCTCGATTCTTCTTTGATCGATACGATTTTGAGCAATAGTAAGAGCCGCTTTATGTGTTGTGATTCCGTTTTTAGCAGCGAAATCAATAATTTCTAAAGTTGTATTGTAGATATTCTCTGTTTTAGTCATGATTTCAGCTTTACCGTAGTTAGCTAATTCAGCATAAACATTGATAATTCCACCCGCATTGATTAAGAAATCTGGAGCATATAAAATTCCTCTTTCTTGTAATCTTGCACCGTGAACATTCTCATCAGCTAATTGGTTGTTGGCAGCACCAGCAATCACTTTTGCTTTAATTTTATCTACTGTATTATCATTGATTGTTGCTCCCATCGCACATGGCGCATAGATATCAACATCGGCAGTATATAAATCTTCACCAGTATAAATCGTTGCATTGTATTTTGAAGCAACTTGGAATAATTTCTCTTCGTTGATATCAGAAATAGTTACCTGCGCTCCTTCTTTAGTTAAATACTCAACCAAAGTTTCACCAACGTGTCCAATTCCTTGTACCAAAACTTTTTTACCCTCTAAAACATCAGTTCCAAACTGGCTTTTAGCGGCCGCTTTCATACCCAAATAAACACCATAAGCTGTAATTGGAGAAGGATTTCCAGAACCACCTCTTTCTTCAGAAATACCAGTAACATAAGGCGTTACATCTCTTACAGTATCCATGTCTTTAGTTTCCATTCCGACATCTTCTGCTGTAATATATCTTCCGCTTAATGAGTCAACAAACTCTCCAAACTTACGCATTAACTCAGGAGTTTTTTGCGTTTTAGCATCACCAATAATAACTGCTTTACCACCACCAATATTCAGTCCAGTAATAGCCGATTTAAAAGTCATACCTCTCGAAAGGCGTAAAACGTCATTTAAAGCTTCCCATTCTGTGTTGTAATTCCACATTCTGGTTCCTCCCAAAGCTGGTCCCATAACCGAATTATGAATACCAATAATTGCTTTTAATCCTGTATCTTTGTCATTGCAAAATACAATTTGTTCGTGATCGTCAAAAGATAACTGTCCAAAAACAGGATCCATTTTTTGAAGTTCCTTTCCAGTTGCGAAAGTTGCATCCATAGCGCTAGTATAAATTAGTTAAAATTATGAATTCGTCAAAAAGACTTCTCAAACATAATTAAAAAATACACATGTGCTAATTTTTTATCTTTAAAATAACAATATTACAATATAATTGTTTTGATTAAATCGCAAATTATTATAATTTTCTTTAATAATAATTCTTAAAAACAAATCAATTCAATATTAGATTTCTTAAAAAAATGAAAGAATTAAGCTATTTAAATAAATATTTCATTAAATATAAATACAGTTTCTCTGCAGGTATTTTAATAACCATAATCGCACAAATATTTTCTTTATTTACACCAAAACTTATCAGTAAGTCTTTAAATGCTATTGAAAATTTTGATAAACTTTCTGTTGCAGAGCAAAACTCCGAAGCTGTAATCGCCAGTTTTCGTCAGGATCTCATTCATAATGTGCTACTTATCATCGGAACTACGATTGTCGCAGGTTTTCTGACTTTCCTAATGCGCCAGACTTTGATCGTAATGTCACGTCATATTGAATTTGATTTAAAAAATGAAGTTTTCAGACAATACGAGAATCTTTCACAGAATTTCTACAAACAAAATAGAACGGGAGATTTAATGAACCGTATTAGCGAAGACGTTTCCAAAGTTCGTATGTATGTTGGGCCTGCAGTAATGTATACTATTAATACATTTATTCGTTTTGCGATCGTTATAATATATATGTATAATGTATCGCCACTTCTTACTTTATATACTATATTACCTTTGCCAATTCTTTCATATTGCATTTTCAAGTTAAGTTCCGAAATCAATAAAAGAAGTACCACTTTCCAACAATACCTTTCTAAAGTTTCCAGTTTTACTCAGGAAATTTTTTCAGGAATTCGCGTAATAAAAGCCTATTCGTTAGAAAATCAACATCAAAACAATATGGTTGATTTGGCTGAAGAAAGCAAACGTAAAAGCTTAAGTCTTGCAAGAGTTCAATCTTTATTTGGACCTTTAATGATTGCGCTTATCGGAATCAGTAATTTGGTTGTAATCTATTTTGGAGGTGTAATGTACATTAATGGAAGCATTCCTAATATCGGAACCATCGCAGAATTTATTTTATACGTAAATATGCTGACGTGGCCAGTTGCTTCTTTAGGATGGGTTTCTTCTATGGTTCAAGAAGCAGAAGCATCTCAAAAACGTTTGAATGAATTTTTGAAAATCGAACCAGAAATCAAAAACAAGAACGAAAACTCATCTGATATCCAAGGAAATATCTCTTTCGAAAATGTTTCTTTTACTTATGATGACACCAACATTGAAGCTTTAAAAAATGTTTCTTTTACAGTAAAAAAAGGAGAAACATTGGCAATCCTCGGAAAAACAGGTTCTGGAAAATCGACTATTCTTTCTTTGATTTCGAGACTATATGATGTAACCGAAGGCGAAGTTAAAATTGACGGAAACGAAATCAGCACTTTAAACTTAAATGATCTTCGTAATAATATCGGAATCGTGCCTCAAGATGCTTTCTTATTTTCGGATACGATTAAAAACAATATCAAATTCGGAAACCAAAATGCAACTGATGATGAAGTAATCGAAGCTGCTAAAAACGCGGTGGTTCATGATAACATTATCGCCTTTAACAAACAGTACGACACCGTTTTAGGAGAAAGAGGAATTACGCTTTCGGGCGGACAAAAACAGCGTGTTTCTATTGCTAGAGCGATTATTAAAAACCCTGCAATCTTACTTTTTGACGATTGTTTGTCGGCTGTCGATACCGAAACCGAAGAAATGATTTTGAATAATTTATTTGAGATTTCTAAAGACAAAACAACCATAATTGTAAGTCATCGAGTTTCATCTGCAAAGAATGCAGACAAAATTATCATATTAGAAGATGGTAAGATAATTCAACAAGGCTCTCATAATCAATTAATAAATCAAGAAGGATATTATTCGGCGTTATATTTAAAACAACTTTCGGAAAAAGAATTACTTTAATTGTTGCGTAATAGATAATTTTTTATGATTTTTGAGTACTATTAATTCCAAAAATGATAGAACGTATTATGAGAGAAAATGACATGTTAGAAAAAGAAGAGATTTTTTCTAAAGTATTACGAGCAGGAAGAAGAACTTATTTCTTTGATGTGAGAGCTACCAAAGCTGATGATTATTACATTACTATTACCGAAAGCAAAAAATTTACTGAGGAAGATGGTTCTTTTCACTTCAAAAAACACAAAATTTACTTATACAAAGAAGATTTTAGTGCTTTTGCCGAAATATTAGAGGAAATGACTTCTTATGTTTTGAACCACAAAGGCGAAGAAGTAATTTCTGAAAGACACCAAAAAGACTTTAAAAAAGAATACAGTTCTGAAAAAGCTGAAAGTCAAAGATCTAGTTTTACAGATATCGATTTTGACGATATTTAATCAAAATCATCTACATAAAGTAGAAGTCCAATTTGTTCCGCATTTTGGACTTTTTTTATATATTTAGTTTTCGTATAAAGTTAAAAGTTATTAGGTTAAGAGTTAAACGTCATAACTTACACCTCATAACTCATAACATTCAACTTCCATAAAAATGAAAAAATTAATTCTTCTTTTAAGTTTCATCTTCTTCGGAATTTCACTTTCTGCGCAGAATACAGAATATGAAACGAAAAATAATATTCAATATTATAATGCATCCGTAAATAAATCAGATAAATACATTAACGAAAGATGTGTGCTAGATATTTACTATCCAAAAAATAAAACCGGATTTGCTACAATCGTTTGGTTTCACGGCGGCGGATTAACTGGCGGAAATAAAGAAATTCCTGAAGCTTTAAAAAATAAAGGTTTTGCCATTATTGGCGTAAATTATAGATTGTCACCAAAAGCAAAAGCTGAAAAAGCGATAGAAGATGCAGCAGCAGCTGTTGCATGGACTTTTAACAACATTGCAAATTATGGAGGTGATAAATCTCAGATTTTTGTTTCTGGACATTCGGCTGGAGGATATTTAGGAATGATGATTGGTCTGGATAAAAAATATCTCCAAAAAGAAAACATTGATGCCAATCAAATTGCTGGACTTATTCCGTTTAGCGGACAATGTATTACACATTTTGAAATTAGAAGAGAAAACGGAATTCCTGAAAAACAGCCTACAATTGACCAATTTGCCCCTTTATACCACGTTCGCGCCGATGCTCCACCATTATTATTAATTACTGGAGATTGTGAATTAGAAATGCTTGGCCGCTATGAAGAAAACGCCTACTTGGCAAGAATGATGAAATTGATTGGCCACACGCAAACTAAATTGTATGAATTGGACGGTTACGACCACGGAATGACCGAACCTGGTTTTCCTCTTTTGGTAAAAGAAGTAAACCGAATTTTAAAAGAACGCAAAAAATAAATCACTAAATAAAATTCCACGGCAATGGAGACACAACTATTAATTATACCAGGACTTGGAGATTCTGGAGAAAAACATTGGCAAACCTTTTGGCATCAAAAATTCGAAAACTCAATTCGCGTTGTACAAGACAATTGGGACGAACCTATTCTAGAAAAATGGCTTGACCGATTAAACGAGAATATCTCTAAACTTAATAACCCAACTATTTTAGTGGCGCATAGTTTAGCCGTATCATTGGTTTTGCATTGGGCAGAAAAATACAATAATCAGAATATTATCGGTGCTTTTTTAGTCGCTCCTGCAGATGTCGATTCGCCAGAACACACGCCAGAATGCACAAGAAATTTTTCGCCGATTCCGCTTTATCGCTTACCTTTTCCTTCGGTAGTCGTGGCAAGCGAAAATGACCCTTATGCTTCTTTTGAAAGAAAAAAATATTTCGCTGAAAAATGGGGAAGTGATTTTGTAAATGTTGGCCAACAAGGTCACATTAATTCTGATTCCGATTTAAAATATTGGGAAGAAGGACAGGTTATTTTGCAGAAGTTGATTGAAAGGATTGAATAGTGGTCAGTATTTTAGTGGTCAGTGTTCAGTTTTTTTTTAGTATTCAGTATTCATTTTTAAAGAAAGCTCAACACTGATTTCTTTTCGCTCTTTTAAAACTGATCACTAAGAAACTGAACACTGATAACTTTCACTAAACTGATCACTAATAAACTGACCACTGAACACTTACCCAATACGTAATCCATTAGGAATCTTAAAATCGGGAGCTAGTAAAATAACATCTCCCTCCTCGCCTACGGCACCAAGAACAAGACATTCACTCATAAACTTTCCGATTTGTTTTCTTGGAAAATTGACAACCGCCACAATCTGACGATTTACTAAATCTTCCTTTTGATATCGTTTGGTAATTTGTGCAGATGATTTCCTAATTCCGATTTCCGAACCAAAATCGATCGTTAATTGGTAGGCAGGCTTTCTTGCTTCAGGAAAATCATTGACTTCAATAATAGTTCCTACGCGCATATCTGTGCGCTCAAATTCATTCCAGGTTAAATCCATTTTTAAATTGTATTATTTACAAACCTATAAATTTTGTAATTAATGCGCCTAATTCTATAACCTATTTCTTCTGCTTACGAGCTAATTTTACTTGAAGAAAAACGAAAATACTCACGTAAAAAGATATAACATGGAACATACTGAACCAAATGCATGCATGTCAATTAAGGATTTTGAATCTAATTTAAAACAGATTCATACCGATAAATATATAGAAACTGCTCAAAATGTAAGACTTTATGTAAAGGATTACGGTCAAGGAAAACCTGTTATCCTAATTCATGGCTGGCCTCTTTCTAATGAAATGTGGGAATATCAAATTGATCATTTAGTACAAAATAATTATCGTGTAATTGCCTACGACCGACGCGGATTTGGAAAATCTTCTCAACCGTGGGATGGTTACGATTACGATACTTTGACTGATGATCTAAAGGAAATTATTGAGCAACTAGAATTAGAAAACGTAACTCTTGTTGGTTTCTCAATGGGCGGTGGCGAAGTGGTTCGTTATTTCAGCCGTCATGGCGGAAAAGGAGTTACAAAAGCAGCTTTGATTTCGTCAATCATTCCGTTTCTGCTAAAAACGCATGATAATCCAGACGGACATCCAAAAGAGAAAAGCGAAAATACGGCAGCAGCAATAAAAGAAGATAGAATTGCTTTTATTGATAATTTCGGAAAAACATTTTTCGGTGTCAATATTATCAACAAACCTTTAAGTACGCCTTTATTAGAATACTACAGAGCTTTATGTTCAGCGGCTTCTCCACGCGCTACTTTAAAATGCGCTGAATCTTTTTCATTCACAGATTTTAGAGATGAAGTAGATTTCATCAAAGTTCCAACTTTAATCATTCACGGAGACGATGATAAAATTGTGCCGATTGACCTTACATCCAGAAAAGCAGCAAAATCTATAGCAAACAATACTTATATCGAATATGAAGGTGCACCTCACGGACTTTTTTATACCGATAGAGAAAAGCTAAATGAAGATTTACTGGCTTTTTTGAATTCATAAAAACTTAAAAAAGTATCCAAAGAAGCAAGCTGGATCAGCTAACTGCTTTCTTTGGGTATTTTTTATTATTGTGCTCTTTTATTTACAGATTTTTAAAGCTACTTTTGAAAATCAAATTTCGAATAAAATGGCACGAACTGAATCAACAATGCTTCCATTAGGAACAATTGCACCTGATTTTTACTTAAAAGACACCAACTCGAACAATACTTTTTCCTTTGAAGATTTAAAAGGTTCGAAAGGCACTTTGGTAATGTTCATTTGCAACCATTGCCCATTTGTGCATCATGTAATAACTGAAATTATAATGATTGCGAATGATTATCGCGTTCAAGGACTTGGAGTAATTGCCATTTCTAGTAATGATGTTGTCAAGTATCCTGAAGACAGTCAAGAACTAATGACGGACTTTGCCATGGAAAATAAAATTGATTTTCCTTATTTGTACGATGAAAGTCAGGAAACAGCAAAAGCTTATCAAGCGGCTTGCACCCCAGACTTCTATTTATTTGATAATCAAGACAAATTATTCTATCGCGGACAACTTGACGATTCAAGACCTGGCAACGGAATTCCTCTTAGCGGAAGTGACCTTAGAGGGGCGATTGACGCCTTAATTTACAACAGAAGTTTAAAAGAACCACAGAAACCTAGTTTGGGCTGTGGCATTAAATGGAAGTAAAACCTCACTAAATTCAAAAAGATTAACTATCTTTGCAAATCAATTTAATCCTCCTTATGGGAAATAAAACACCATTTACAGCTTCTATAAAGTCGTTTTGCTTAGCAAAACCGCTACCTGCTGTAATTATTTCACATAATAAGGCCTTTATTTTTTAGGCCTCCGTCTACTTCACTTTTCTTCTTTTTGACGGAGGATTTACATCAGCTTAAACATTTTATTATTTGACAAAAATCAATTTTTGATCAGATATTTTTTTGTTTTTCAGATTAAACTTTTCGATTCTGTTAAAGTCAGAGAAATTTTTACTTGTAGATTATTCTAAGAAGAAAACATCAATTTAAAATTTTATAACAATAAATTCAATATAGATATGAAACCAACACCCACTTTCTGTAAATCAGATTATCAATTTTTAAGAGAATTGATTTTAAAAAGTAAAAACTCGACAAATACTAAAGAAGCCAATCAGCTTTCGCAAGAATTAGATCGCGCTGTAATTAGTAAAGAAAGCGAATTGGATAGTTCGGTAATCCGAATCAATTCATTTGTAACGATAGAAGATGTAAAAGCCAAGAAACAAATGAAAATTCAAATCGTTTTACCTTCAGCAGCAGACGTAAAACAATCTAAAATATCAATTCTAGCACCTTTAAGTGTTGCTATTATTGGGTTTAAAGAAAATGACGAAGTTGATTGGGAATTACCGGCTGGCATCAAAACTTTAAAAGTAATAGCTGTAGATAACTCTGCAGTACATCATTCTTAAATTTAAAAACACCTCATTTTGTGACGGTGTTTTTTTTATATCTATTTGAAAACAAAAAAACTGTTCGATTGAACAGTTTTTTTTATTCTTAATACTTAAATCTAAATTACAATTGCGAATCAATATAATTTGTAATTGAAACCATTTGAGTTTCGTTTAATTTTGCTTTTTTACCCATTTTTACCAAAATAGGCGTCCATTCTGTTTTTGTATACTCTTTTGGTTCATAGAGTTTATGACATCTCGCACAACTGTTCTCGTAAATACTTTTGCCTTCTGCTAATTCTGGAGTTAATTCTTCTGCTTTAACTTCCTTTTCAACAGGGGCAGTTTCTGCAACAGCCGTTTTTTTAGTACCACATGCCGCTGCAAACAACATTATGGCCATTAAACTTAAAATCGTTTTTTTCATTTCTTGGTTTTGCTTTTTTTTATTCAAGTAAATATAAAAAAATCCCATACGCTACGGCGCATGGGATTATTATTTAAAACAATGTCCCGTCCTGAAATAGCGATACATAAAAAAAATCGTTATGGAAGAAAGCTCAAATTATGTGAAGCGAACTCAAAAAGACTATTCTATGTCTTTTAAATTACAAATTGTCCAAGCAATAGAACAAGGACAGCTCACAGCCACTCAGGCCACAAAGAAATATGGCATCCAATGCAGAAAAACTGTTGTAGTATGGTTACGTAAATTTGGTAACTTTGATTGGGAGAACCAATCCCTTTTAAATATGCCAAAGACAGCAGAACAGAAAATCATGGAGCTTGAAGCTCAAGTCAGGTTATTAGAAAAGCAAAAGGCTTTTTTGGAGAAGCAAGCATATGTGGCAGACAAAAAAGCGATCTTGTTTGATATGATGATTGATTTAGCGGAGAAAGAATATCATATCGATATACGAAAAAACTCTCCACCCGAACAATCGACAACTTCAGAGCAAAAGAACAAAAAACAATAGCATTTACCTGTTATTTGTTCGGGATAGACAGACAGGTTTATTATCGAAAAATCAAAAGAAGAGCATCCAAAGAAAACAAAGCCAGGCAAGTCATTTTGATGGTAGATGCTATCAGAGAGATAATGCCCAGAATAGGTGCTCGAAAACTATATTATCTTTTGCTGGATAAGCTTCAATTAATGAAAATAGGAAGAGATAAATTCTTTGATATACTTAGAGCCAATCATTTATTGATACAGCCAAAACGAAAGTATCATGTAACAACTAACTCACATCATAGATTTAGGAAATATCAAAATCAGCTTTTAGATTTAGAAATTAGCAGACCAGAACAAGTTTGGGTGTCTGATATCACATATATAGGAAAAAGAGATAATCCCTGTTATTTGAGTTTAGTCACAGATGCTTATTCTAAAAAGATCATGGGCTATAATGTTGCTGATAACATGAATACAGAAAGCATTCTGAAGGCTTTAAAAATGGCTCTTTGTAATAGAAACAACAAAAATTTGCCACTAATACATCATTCCGACAGAGGTATTCAATATTGTGCTAAAGAATACCAAAAACAACTTAATAAAAACCAGATCACATGTAGTATGACACAAAATTCAGACCCATATGAAAATGCAGTTGCAGAAAGGGTTAATGGAATTTTAAAACAGGAGTTTACCATTGACAAATACAGTCAAAAAGTAGAGATCATGAAAAAACTTGTAAAAGAAGCTATTAACATTTATAATGAAATCAGACCTCATTATTCAAACTATATGCTTACTCCAAATCAGATGCACAGTCAAAATTTAATTAAAATGAGAACTTATAAAACAAAAAACAGCAGTAAACATGAGTTTACTACTGTCTAAAATTGTATTTTTATTTTTTATTAATCCTGTATCACTTTTTCAGGACTAGACACAATACTAAATTGCTTTTAAAGTCTTATTTTACGTCCATTAATTCAACGTCGAAAATCAAAGTTGCGTTTGGCGGAATAACTCCTCCAGCACCAGCTGGTCCGTATCCTAAATCAGAAGGAATAACAAAACGAGCTTTGTCTCCAACTTGCAATAAAGCAATACCTTCGTCCCATCCTTCAATAACTTGTCCAATTCCTAATTTGAATTCGATTGGTTTTTTGCGTGGGTAAGAAGAATCAAATACTTTTCCGTTTTCTAGAGATCCTTCGTAGTGAACAGAAACTGTTTTTCCTGCTTCAGCTCTTTTTCCTTCTCCTTTTTGAATCATTTTATAACGTAAACCGCTTTCTGTTCTATCAAAACCAGCAGCTAATTGTTCCATTTTTGCTTCAGATTCTGCTTTTAAAGCTGCTTCTCTTTTTAGACGAGCACCTTTTAAACCAATGAAAGCTTCAATTGCATTCCATTTTTGAGCTTCTTCTCCAACTCTGATAATCTCAACTGACTCTAAATTGTCTCCTTGAGCAACAGCATCAACAACATCTTGTCCTTCAACAACGTTTCCAAAAACAGTATGTTTATTATCTAACCAAGGAGTTGCAACGTGAGTAATGAAAAATTGAGAACCATTACTTCCAGGTCCTGAATTTGCCATAGATAAAACTCCTGGGCGATCGTGTTTTAAACTTGGGTGAAATTCATCATCAAATTTATAACCTGGATCTCCAGTTCCAGTTCCTTTTGGACAACCACCTTGAATCATGAAATCTGCAATTACTCTATGAAAAGTTAATCCGTCATAGAATTTTTGTCCTTGAGGCTTCACTTTATTTTCCATATTTCCTTCTGCAAGAGCAACAAAGTTACCTACAGTTCCCGGTGTCAAATCGTGCGTCAATTTTACTAAAATTGAACCTTTGCTAGTATTAAATTTAGCGTATATTCCGTTTTCCATGTTGTTATTTTTAATTTGAACGCAAATTTACAAATTAATTTTTTAATCAATTTGCGCTTTTGCCTTTTTAGATTTTGATTTATAAGTAAGTCCATAGACTATTAATGACAAAGTAGATAAAATCATACATCCAATAGCTACAGCGTGCCATCCGCCCCATTTCCATAGCATTAAACCATAAGCAGATCCTGCAGCGGTACCTAGAAAAGTAAGCGACATAAACACCGTATTTAATCTGTTTCTAGCTTCTGGCAATAATGAATAAACTCGTGTTTGGTTTGAAATGTGAACGCCTTGAATTCCGATATCAATAAACACAATTCCAATTGCAATTCCGATTACACTTTCAATAGCAAAATAGAAAACCATAAAGCTTATTAAAACTAATAAACAGCCATAACCTACTGCAATTCTAGAGTTTCCTTTATCTCCCAATTTCCCAACCAAAGGCGCAGCCAAAGCTCCAGAAGCTCCAACAATTCCGAACAAACCAATTGTAGCGCTATTAAAATTAAAAGGTTCGCCAGAAAGCAATAAAACCATTGTAGTCCAGAATGCTCCAAACTGAGCAAAACTAAAAACATTAATTGCCGTTGCTTCGCGCAAAACAGGTTGTGTTTTGATTAGCGTAAACAAAGATTGGATTAATTGACCATAAGTTCCTTGAAACTGTGGTTTATTCTGCGGAAATTTACTTTGAATGACAAAAAAGATCAAAAGACAAATTCCGGCAGCGATATAAAACATCGATCTCCAGCCTAAAACTTGGCCAATAAATCCGCTTAATGTTCGCGAAAGCAAAATCCCAACTAAAAGTCCGCTCATAATAGTTCCAACCACTTTCCCTCGTTCTTCGGGCGCGCTTAAAGAAGCGGCAAGAGGAAGAATAAGCTGTGGTACAATCGACGTGATTCCAATTAGCAATGAAGCAATTTGCAAAACAAGAAAACTTTTGGCTGTTGCTGCAATTAATAAAGCAATTACAGTAGCAAAAGTCGTCATTAAAATTTGCCTTTTTCGTTCTATTTTATCGCCAAGCGGCACCATAAAAAACAGTCCGATCGCATAACCTGCTTGAGTTAAATAGGTTATCGTTCCAGCGCTGGCTTCAGGAATTTTAAATTCGTTGGCAATTAAAACAATCAAAGGCTGGCAGTAATAAAGATTTGCAACTATAAGACCAGTGCAAACTGCCATAAAAAGTACATTTGTTTTAGATAAATTCATGCTGCAAAAATACCGATCTAATCTTAATTGAATCTTTAAAAAAGTTATAAAATTTTTAAATTTAAGATTAGATCAGGATTTTAAAGCTAAAAATTAACTGATTTTAAACCTGTTATGATTTTAAAAAATCTTCTCTCGCAGGGCCAAAAACATCCGTTAGCATTCCTGTTTCCAAACACACAACTCCATGAATTGCATGAGGCGGAATGTAAAAACTATCGCCTTCCTTTAACGTTTCTGTCACACCGTTTATAGTAACATCGAATTTTCCACTTGCTATGTAAGTAACTTGTGTATGATAATGTTCGTGTAAAACACCAATTCCACCTTTCTCAAAATGCACATTTACCAGCATCACTCTTTCGTCAAAAGCTAAAATTTTGCGTTTTATTCCTTCTCCGACTACTTCCCACTCGATTTCGTCTCCTTTTATAAATTCTTTGCTTGTTCCTAAACTCATGATCTTTTTATTTTTGTTGAATGCTTTTAAGGTCTTTTTCCATCAATTCTAAACCTTCATTTAATTTATTCTCCTTGAAGTACTTTTCTAACTCAAGTAACCTTTTTTTATTATCGTATTTAAATCCCGAATTTAGTTTTCTTTGACAAAGAGAACACAATCTAAGGGAATGTCTATCTGTTTCTACCATGCTATTTGTTCCATTCATAACACAATTCGCTTCAATGCAATGATGCAAACCGAACATATGCCCTATTTCGTGCGAACAAATCTTCAATAATCGATCTAAACTCAAATTAAAGTCTGCTTCTTTTTGCATTCTGTACATCGAACTTACCGCAATTTTATCTCTATAAGATGCTAATCCAAAAACGTAATTCCATTCTGGCTTTGGGTACAAATCTTTTTCTGTTATCGCCATTAAAGCAACTCCTTTATCGGGCTTTTCTTTTTTTAACACATCGGTTAAAATATAGCCTGCTAAAAATTGCTCCTGCCCAACATCTCCAATTCTTCTAGCATTATTCGGAATAATATCATTTGAAACATCTTTTAAAACTTTGGTTTCCAGCTGAAAAAATATTTGTAAATATTGACGAACCAATTCAATTTGTTTGACCTGCAACGAATTAAATGTTCCTATAGGTTGCAGATAAATAATATTTTCTTCTTTGGATGGAACAACATGTTTTGTTTTAATAAACTGCTCAAAAGTCTGCCCTTTTTCTTTACGAGAATACAGCCAATCGCCAAAAACTGGCTCAGCAAGCTTAACATCATTAACTTTAATATCTACAAAATAAGGCTCAGGCGGTAATATTTGCTGTAAAGTTTGTGGCAACAAACTTTCTTTTTCCTTTTTATCAGATTGACATGAACAAAGAATTACAAATACCAATAAAAGAAGTCTCTTCATAAACATGAATTAGATTAAATTTTTCGAAATAAAATCACAACTCGTTTTAATCGATTCAAAAGAACTTGTAGCAAAATTATTCTCCTGTTCTACAAAAAAATGAACCATTCCCGATTGTTTTGCTTCTTTAAAAATAGGTTTAAAATCGATTGTTCCAGAACCAATTTCGGTATTTAGATCATTATTTATTTTGTCTTTATCTTTATCTTTTACGTGCCACATTTTAAAGCGACTAGGATTTTCTCTAAATAATTTTAAAGGATCATTTCCAGAATGAATTACCCAATACAAATCCAATTCAAAAAAGACCAAATCTTTGTCGGTTTCCTTTAATAAAATTTCATAACCCGTTACGCCATCGTGCTTTTGAAATTCAAAATCATGATTATGATAGGCCAGTTTTAAACCTGCACTTTTACACATTTTTGCGGCTTCATTTACACGAGCGGCTATCTTTTTATAATCTTCAATATTTCTTCTGAAAGGTTCGTCAACCCATGGAACAGTGAGAAATTCGCTTTTTAGAATTTTAGCAGCTTCAATTGACGCAATTAATTCCTCGGTGTTTCCATCGTACAAAAAACTTCCTAAATTGTAATGTCCGCTAACGGCTTTCAATCCATTATCATCTAAAATTTTTTTAAGTTCTTTTGGCGTTAATCCCCAAAACTGATCTTTTGTCGAAAAACCGTATGTTTCGACGTTGGTATAACCTGCTTGGGCAACTTTTTCTAAAGTTCCTTTTACATCTTTCGGAAGTTCTTCACGAAGCGTATACAGTTGTAAGCCTATTTCTTTTTTATTCATAGAAAATGCAAATGATGGTGAAGCCAAAACAGCGGTTGTAGCAAGACCTGTGGTTACGATAAAATTTCTTCTGCTAATCATTTTATGATATAAATTTCAGAAAGTAAATATATTACAAAAATTGATTCTTAACGTTTTCTGCAAAATTTTGAAGTGCTTCTGCGGTTTGTTCTGATGTGATTTCGCCTTCAGCGCTAACTTTTCCGCGAACTCCCTGAATTAAAAGCTGTGTTGCATCATCAAATTTAGCTTCAAGCGTTTTCATTACCAGCAAAAGCTGCTGATGTCCCATTTCTCCAGAGGCAGAAGCTGTAATAAGACCTGTATTTTTGTTTGAAAAAATCGTGGTTGAAACACACCATTCTAAAGCATTTTTTAAACTTCCCGGAAGACTAAACACGTATTCGGGCGTGCAAATAATAATGCCATCAGCATATCTTATTTTGTTTCTAAATGAAGTGATTTCTTGCGGAGGATTATCAGTATCTAAATCGGGATTAAAATGAGGAAGGCTTTCTAAATCTTCGAAAATTTCTATTTCGAAATTAGGTTTTAAATAATTTGAAATGTATTTCAGAATTTTGAAATTACTGGAATTACTTCTCGTACTTCCAGATATGGCAAGGATTTTTATTTTGGGTGAAGTCATTAAATAAACAATTCGTATTTCTAAATAAATCTAAAAATACGAATTGTATAAAAATATAGTCCAAAAAATTACTTAGAAGTCAATAAGTTTAGTCCTTCCATTTTTACAGAATCAATTGCTTGAGGCGGATAATTCTGTTTCTCTTGTCGTGTTGCCGTTACTTTACCAACCGTATTTATATAAATATAATTGTAACGCCAATAATTTGATCCGGCCAATGACGTTGTTCCGTCTTCAGAAAAAACCTGATCTGCATAGACTAGTATTTCTCCATTTCGATTATTATCTAAGGTTCTTACCGGATTACCTAGGATCTTGAGGACTTTCGATTTTTCTTCTCCCACGGCTACACTTGCCGTATTGGTACTTGCGCACGACATAAAGAGCGCAAATACAGCGGGAATTAGTATTGTTTTTTTCATAACTAAGTTTAAATTTATGTTCGGCATTTGGATATTATTATCTGATAATCAACATTGTAATAATAAATAAAGTTATTACTTTAAATTTTATACAATTCAAAAATTATGTTATATAATTATTACCAAAAGACTCTCTGCAATATTTGTATCTTTGCCAGCAAGAAAACTATCAAATAAAGATGCGAATTGACATTATTACACTTTTACCTGAATTATTAAGAAGTCCGTTTGAGGCCTCAATTATGAAACGCGCCATTGATAAAGGTTTGGTCGAAGTGCATTTTCACAATCTTCGTGATTACAGTACAAATAGACAAAAAAGTGTAGATGATTATCCTTTTGGTGGAGGTGCGGGAATGGTAATGACAATTCAGCCTATTGATGATTGTATTACGCATTTGAAAAGTCAGCGAGAATACGACGAAGTAATATATATGTCACCCGATGGCGAGACTTTAGACCAAAAAATGGCAAATAAGATGTCAATGTATGAAAACATTATCATTTTATGCGGACATTACAAAGGTGTAGACCAAAGAGTTAGAGATCATTTTATTACAAAAGAAATCTCAATTGGCGATTATGTTTTATCTGGAGGAGAATTGGGCGCCATAGTTTTATCTGATGCTTTAATTCGATTAATTCCTGGTGTTTTAAGTGACGAAACTTCAGCCTTAACAGATAGTTTTCAGGACAATTTGCTTTCAGGACCAATATATACAAGACCTGCAGATTATAAAGGATGGAAAGTTCCAGAAGTTTTAACCAGCGGACACGCAGCCAAAATCGACAAATGGCGAGAAGACATGGCGTATGAACATACTAAAAATAGACGACCAGATTTGTTGGAAGATAAATAGTAATCAGTGTTCAGTGTTCAGTTTTTAGTGTTCAGTTTTTAGTGACTGAGACCGAAAACTGTGACTGAGACTAAAATCTATCCGCTATAATTCATAGATGTAATTTGATTGCCAGATAGTTCTATGTCCAGCAAATGATCTCGGTAAAAATCATCTCCAGCAGTAACAGATGTGAAAGTACCATCATCATTAATAATTATTAAAACTCGATATAATTCTAAAGTATCATACCAATCAAGATCTGCTCTAATTTGCGAATCATATTGTTCTTTGTTATAAAAATCAATTAATTCGTTTTTACAATTTGAAAGCCAATTAATGTGCTCAACTATTTTATCAAAATACGCTTCAATATGATTATTTGGTAAGTAAATCGAAAATTTACCTTTTTCAAGAACCTTATTAAATACAACAATATTTTTGTTTTTAATTTTAAATTTCTTTTCGTCTTTTTTTGACTGTGAGAAATCATTCAGAACTAATTGCACTTTTTCTTTTTTCCCTCTAAGTTTCCTAAGATCCTTTATAATAAAATTGTTTTCATGCGATTTCGCTTTCTGCTCCAAAACATACAGTTTAGAAGTATCCTTTGTGTTTTTTGAATCTGCAGCTTCTTTAAAAGTTTCAAAAGCTGATCTATGAAAACCCAAAAGAATATAAACATTTGAAAGAACTAAACTTTCCTGTTTGTTTTTCTCAATGCTTTCTAGCTCATACAAAAGGTCATACATTTTCTCAACACTTTCTTTAGAACCATTCGATTTTCTAAATTCATTAGAAAAATCGATATATTCTTTCATATAATTTTTATTCATCGTATTTTAATCAAAACCTATACAAATGTAAGATTTCACCCTAAATAACATAGCAAAAATACAATTCTCATGTTCAAACATTAATAACAACAAAAACCATAAATTAGAACCATAAAACACATTTTATCAAACAGTTAAAATAATTTACAATTTATAATTCATAATTTATAATTATTTTTTACATTTGCACCCGAATTAGACTAACCTCTGGCGAGATCCGTGAATGTTACTCTATTAAAAACAATAATAAAAAATTATCATGGCAGATTTATTAAAATTCGTTCAAGACGAATTCGTTGCTAGAAAAGATTTCCCTGTATTTGGAGCTGGAGATACTATTACAGTTTTCTACGAAATTAAAGAGGGTGAAAAAACTAGAACTCAGTTTTTTAAAGGAGTTGTTATTCAAAGAAGAGGTTCTGGTAACACAGAAACTTTTACTATTCGTAAAATGTCTGGAGCTATTGGAGTTGAGCGTATCTTCCCAGTAAACTTACCAGCTTTACAAAAAATCGAAATCAACAAGAAAGGTGCTGTACGTAGAGCTAGAATTTTCTACTTCAGACAACTTACTGGTAAAAAAGCTAAGATTAAAGATAAAAGAAGATAATCATTTATCAATCTGTTATAAAAAACTCGTTTCATATTGCTTGAAACGAGTTTTTTTTATGTTCTATTTCTACCACTAACAAAACCGTAATTTTTTAATACCAAAATCATCGATTTAGCAATTTAATGAGCTCGAAATAACAATCTGTTAATTTCGTCTTTTCTCATCAAAACTCAACCGTTTTCGTTGTGATTTTATTATATTTGCTCCGCTCATTTTGAGCCGAATATATCTTTTACATCGTTAACTCCTGACGATACGATTATAAAAAAAAAAGAAAATGAATAAATCAAAAATTTTTTACACCTTAACTGATGAGGCGCCGTTATTGGCAACTTACTCTTTGTTACCAATTGTTCAAGCTTTTACAGCAACAGCTGGAATTGAAATCGAAACCAGAGATATTTCGCTGGCAGGAAGAATTTTATCAAATTTCCCAGATTCTTTGACAGATGCTCAAAAAACTGGAGATGCATTGGCAGAATTAGGTCAATTAGCAACTCAGCCAGAAGCTAACATTATCAAATTACCAAACATTTCAGCATCTGTACCACAATTAAAAGCGGCTATTGCTGAATTACAATCGCACGGATATAACGTACCAAATTTCCCAGAAGATCCACAAAACGATGCTGAAAAGGAAATTAAAGCTAAATATGCAAAAGTTTTAGGTTCTGCCGTAAACCCAGTTTTACGTGAAGGAAACTCTGACCGTAGAGCTCCAAGAGCAGTTAAAAACTTTGCAAAAGCAAACCCGCACTCTATGGGTGCTTGGTCTGCTGACTCAAAAACTAAAGTGGCTTCTATGTCAGGCGGTGATTTTTACGGAAGTGAAAAATCATTGACTGTAAATGAAGCTAATGATGTAAAAATCGAATTTGTTGCTAAAGACGGAACTGCAACTGTTCTTAAAGCAAGTACGCCATTAAAAGCTGGAGAAATTATTGACAGCTCTGTTTTAAGCGTAAGCAAATTAAAAGCTTTTGCTGCTGATGTTATCGCTGAAGCTAAAGCTGCAGGAGTGTTACTTTCTGTACACTTAAAAGCTACAATGATGAAAGTTTCTGATCCAATTATCTTTGGCGCTATCGTTGAAGTATATTTTGCAGATGTTTTCGAAAAATACGCTTCTTTATTTGCTGAATTAAACGTTGACACTAGAAATGGTTTAGGCGATATCTACGCTAAAATCGCTGGAAGACCTGAGCAAGCAGAAGTTGAAGCTGCTATCGATCAGGCAATCGCAAACGGACCAGCTTTAGCAATGGTGAATTCTGATAAAGGAATTACAAACTTACACGTTCCTTCAGACGTAATTGTTGATGCTTCTATGCCAGCAATGATCCGTACTTCTGGACAAATGTGGAACAAAGAAGGTAAAGCACAAGATACATTTGCGGTTATTCCAGACAGATCTTATGCTGGAGTTTATACTGCAACTATCGATTTCTGTAAAAAACATGGTGCTTTTGACCCGAAAACAATGGGAAGTGTTCCTAACGTTGGATTAATGGCTCAAAAAGCTGAAGAATACGGATCTCACGACAAAACTTTCCAAATTAAAGGTGACGGTGTTGTACGTGTGGTTGATGCAAACGGAAATGTTTTAATGGAGCAAAATGTTGAAGCTAATGACATTTTTAGAATGTGTCAAGCAAAAGACGCTCCTATTCAAGACTGGGTTAAATTGGCTGTAAACAGAGCTCGTTTATCTAGTACTCCTGCTGTTTTCTGGTTAGACGAAAATAGAGCACACGATAGAGAATTGATCGTAAAAGTTCAAAAATACCTTAAAGACTACGATACTACAAACTTAGATATTCGTATTTTAAACCCAATTGCTGCTACAGAATTTACTTTAGACAGAATCATCAAAGGTTTAGATACTATCTCTGTAACAGGAAACGTTTTACGTGACTACTTAACAGATTTATTCCCAATCTTAGAATTAGGAACTTCTGCTAAAATGCTTTCTATCGTTCCGTTAATGAACGGTGGTGGATTGTTTGAAACGGGTGCTGGAGGTTCTGCTCCTAAACACGTTGAGCAATTTACAGAAGAAGGATACTTACGTTGGGATTCATTAGGAGAATTTTTAGCTCTTGGTGCTTCTTTAGAGCATTTAGGACAAACTTTAGACAACTCTAAAGCTATTGTTTTATCTGAAACTTTAGATCAAGCTAACGATAAATTCTTAGCTAACGATAAATCTCCAGCTCGTAAAGTGGGTCAAATTGACAACCGTGGTTCTCACTTCTATTTAGCATTCTATTGGGCTCAAGCTTTGGCTGCTCAAACTAAAGATGCTGAATTGCAAGCTATCTTTACTCCAATTGTTGCTGAATTTGAAGCTAACGAAGCTAAAATCGATGCAGAATTAATTGGTGCTCAAGGAAAAGCTCAGAACATTGGAGGTTACTACCAACCAACTCCTGAGTTAATAAGCAAAGCAATGCGTCCTAGTGAAACTTTCAACGCTATTGTTGCTAAAATCAAATAATTCAGAATACATCTGTATTTCGAAATAAACAAAAAGGACAACCCACAAAGGTTGTCCTTTTTTTATCTTAACTTATGTTTAACAAAAGTTCCGTAAGAATATTTAGTAAGAATTCATTATCTATGTAAATCAAAATCAATATAATGATTACAAAAAATACCTGTACATTTCTTCTTTTCATTTTAACGATCTTCACCTCATTTGCGCAGGAAAAATTTACTTTAAGCGGAACTATTAGCGACAGTAAAAACAACGAAACTTTAATTGGAGTTAATATCTTTATTCCAGCTTTAAAAATTGGAACCATAACCAACGAATACGGCTTTTATTCTCTTTCTGTACCCAAAGGCGAATATGAAATCGAAATTAGCTACGTGGGCTATCAAACCATTCAAAAAAATATTGTTTTAGATCAGAATATAAAAAGCAATTTCTCGATCAAAGAAGGTGGCGAAGAACTGCAGGAAGTCATCATTACGGAAAACAAAAGCAAAGCCAATATCAAATCGCCAGAAATGAGCGTGAACAAACTCTCCATTTCGACCATAAAAAAAATGCCTGTTGTTTTAGGAGAAGTGGACGTTTTGAAATCTATTTTATTACTTCCTGGCGTTACCAATGCAGGTGAAGGAGCTTCCGGATTTAATGTCCGCGGAGGCGGTGCAGACCAAAACCTTATTCTTTTAGATGAAGCGACTATTTTTAATTCGTCTCACGTTTTCGGATTCTTTTCGGTTTTTAATCCAGATGCTATTAAAGATTTAAAACTGTATAAAGGCGGAATTCCTGCACGCTATGGCGGAAGAGCTTCTTCTGTTTTAGAAATTTATCAAAAAGACGGGAGCAGTAAAGATTTTCATATGAATGGCGGAATCGGATTAATTTCGAGCCGTTTACTGGCAGAAGGTCCAATTGTAAAAGACAAAGGTTCTTTTTTGATTGGCGGAAGGGCTTCTTATGCGCATCTTTTTCTTAAACTTTCTGAAGACAACAAAGACAATGCTGCTTATTTTTATGATTTAAATACCAAATTAAACTATAAACTCAACGATAATAACAGTTTGTATTTATCTGGATATTTTGGACGAGACGTTTTCAGATTAAATAAAAGTTTTACCAATACTTATGGAAATTCAACTTTAAATCTGAGATGGAATCATCTGTATTCTGATAAATTATTCTCCAATCTATCCTTAATTTACAGTGATTACTATTACGGATTGGATCTTGATTTTGTTGGTTTCAATTGGGATTCAGGAATCAAAAACTATAACATCAAATACGATTTCAAACATTATCTTTCAGACAAATTAAAACTGAATTATGGCGTTAATGGAATTTATTACAACTTTAATCCAGGAACCATAAAACCAACTGGGGAAGATTCTGGTATTAATCCAGATCAATTAGACAGAAAATATGCTTTTGAGCCTTCTATTTATTTAGATGCCGAAAGTCAAATTTCTAAAAGACTTACTGTCGCTTACGGATTGCGTTACAGCTTATTTTACAGATTAGGCGCTTCCACTATTAATTACTACGATAACAATGAAGCCGTAGTTT
This sequence comes from Flavobacterium sp. CFBP9031, assembly GCF_034044945.1. NCBI lineage: Bacteria > Pseudomonadati > Bacteroidota > Flavobacteriia > Flavobacteriales > Flavobacteriaceae > Flavobacterium > Flavobacterium sp. CFBP9031. Next base: position 63,928 of record NZ_JAXCWF010000008.1, on the reverse strand, counting down.
TTAATACCGACATGCAGATTTACGAAAAAGGCACGCCAACTTCAACACAATATTTTGGCAAAAACAAAGTCATTACGAGTTACAACAATCTTGAACCCCGTTTTTCTATTTCGTACCAATTAAACGAAGAACAAGCTCTAAAAGCGAGTTACAATAGAATGGCGCAATATCTTCAATTAATTTCTAATACCTCATCTCCTACTCCGCTAGATGTTTGGATGCCGAGCGATAATTACATTAAACCTCAACTTGCAGATCAGGTGGCGCTAGGTTATTTTAGAAATATTTATAATGACGCTTATTCGCTAGAAGTAGAAACCTATTACAAAAAAATACAAAACAGACTGGATTATATTGACGGAGCCGATTTAATTGCCAACAATGCCATAGAACAGGTTATTTTAAATGGTCAGATGCGCTCATATGGTTTAGAACTGATGATAAAGAAAAACAAAGGCCGATTTAATGGCTGGATTTCGTACACGCTCTCAAGATCAGAACAACAGACTCCAGGAAGAACTCCAGAAGAAATTGGCATTAACGATGGCAAATGGTACGCATCTGCTTATGACAAAACGCATAATTTAGCGATTACATCTGCATACAATTTAAACGAAAAATGGTCATTTGGTGCTAACTTTGCATTGCAGTCAGGACAACCCGTAACATATCCGAACGGGCAGTACCAATATCTAGGCATTATAGTTCCAAGTTATGGTTTACGAAACGAAAATCGACTTCCTTCTTATAATCATTTGGATATTTCTGCAACACTAACGCCGCGCAACAACAAAAATAGAAACTGGAAAGGCGAATGGGTTTTCAGTATTTACAATCTTTATAATCGAATGAATGCCGCTTCAATCAACTTTAGGCAAAATGTTGATACGGGGGCAAATGAAGCAGTGAGATTATCCATTTTCGGAATTGTTCCTGCAGTAAGTTATAATTTCAAATTCTAAAAAAATCAGTTCAAAAACTAAAAATAAGCTTATGAGAAAATTAGTTTTTTTAATCGTATTTTTTACATCATTGTTTTTCACTAGTTGCGAAGAAGTAGTTGATGTTGACTTAGATACCGCTCCTCCAAAACTGGTGATCGAAGCCGCTATAACTTGGGAAAAGGGCACGACTGGAAAACAACAAGTTATCAGATTAACCTCGACAACAGGCTATTTTGAGGATGTAATTCCCGCGGTATCAAACGCTGTGGTTTATGTGACAAATAGCAAAAATCAGAAATTTAATTTTATTGAATTTAATAATACAGGGCGTTATATCTGCCCTAATTTCAGACCTGAAATTAATGAAGAATATACTCTAACCGTTATTGACAAAGGAAACACTTATACAGCATCTGAAGTTTTAAAATCGGTAGCGCCAATTAATCGAATCGAACAAAAAAATAACAGCGGTTTTACAGGAGAAGATATAGAAATAAAAGCTTATTTTACAGATCCTGCAGAGGAAGACAATTTTTATTTATTTAAATATGTTTATTCGAATAAAGTAACTTCAAATTATTATGTTTCTGAAGATAAATTTTATCAAGGAAATGAAATTTTCAGCAGCGCCATTGATGAAGATTTAAAAGCAGGAGATGAAGTCGAGGTAACGCATTACGGGATTTCTAAGCAATATTATAATTACATGAACATCTTGGTAAGTATAGCGGGAAGTAATGTTGGAGGTCCGTTTCAATCGCCACCAGCAACCGTAAAAGGAAACATCATCAATACAACAGACAAAAATAATTATCCGCTTGGGTATTTCTCTCTAAGCGAAACCAGTACACAGAAATACAAAATTGAGTAATTATGCTACCCATCATTAAAAACTTAACCGAGAAAAAACTCGTTGGACATTCTATCGAAATGTCATTTATCGAGAATAAAACGTTTCAATTATGGAGTGGTTTTATGCCCAATCGAAAAGAAATAAAAAATGCTATTGATGCCAATTTATATTCTTTAGAAGTGTATGCAGAAAACCATTTTGATAATTTTGATCCTAATGACAGTTTCCAGAAATGGGCCGCAGTAGAAGTTTCAGACTATCAAACTATTCCAGAAGGAATGAAAACTTTAATTGTTCCAGATGGTTTATATGCCGTTTTTCTTCATTTAGGCCCAGCAACAGAAGCTCATAAAACATATCATTACATTTTTGCAGAATGGCTCCCAAATTCGGAATACACAGTAGATGACAGACCGCATTTTGCCGTAATGGATCATAAATACAAAAAAGACGACCCAACTTCTGAAGAAGAAATCTGGATACCGATAAAAAACAGAAATTAAAATGGTTATAGAATCACTAAAAATTCTTTTTAATAGAGATCTTAACAAACTAAAATTTGAGATCGAATCTTACGAATTCGAAAAACAAATTTGGGTAATAGATAAAAACATTTCCAATTCAGCTGGAAACTTATGTTTGCATTTAATTGGCAATCTTAATACTTACATTGGCGCAGAAATAGGCAAAACAGGCTATGTGCGAAATCGTCCGTTAGAGTTTTCATTAAAAGATATTCCGAAAGCAGAATTGATTTCTAAAATCGAAGACACGATTGAAGTGATCAATAAAAGTTTAGATTCCTTAACTGAAAAAGATTTAGAACAGATTTATCCGCAGATTGTTTTTGAAAAAGAAATGACAACAGGCTTTTTCTTAATTCATCTTTCAACACATTTAGCATATCATTTAGGACAGATAAATTATCACAGAAGACTTCTTGATTTCTGATTGTAGATTTTAGATTGTAGATTGTAGATTTTTACTACGATTTAAAAAAAATCTAAAATCTAAAATCATAAATCTAAAATTCTAACCCGTACCTTTACACCACATTCAAAAAAACGCTTATGTCATCACACCATATAGTTCGCGACGATCAAGAACCCGCTTTAATAATTGCAAATGGCGCAGCCTGCGATCCCGAATTATTAGGACAATTATTAGAATGGTCGCCACTGGTTATCGTGTTAGATTCGGCTATTGAAAGAGTGATTGAATTAGGCATAAAAGTCGATGTGCTTTTGGGTGATTTTGATCGCGGTTTTGATCCTGAAATTTATAAAACTTCGCAATTTCCAATCGAAATCGTTCATACGCCAGATCAAGATAAAACAGATCTGGAAAAGGCTTTTGATTATCTTATCGAAAGAAAAATTCCTGCCGTAAATGTTGTTTGGGCAACCGGAAAACGTGCCGACCATACAATTACAAACCTTACACAGATTGTTCGTTACAGAAATTCACTCAAAATTGTAATTCTCGACGATCATTCAAAAATATTTTTACTTCCAACAAAATTTGAGAAATGGTACACCGCTAAAACACCAATTTCACTTATTCCAATTGGTGTTGTAAACGGAATTTCTTCTGCCAATTTAAAGTACGAATTAAACAACGATACACTAACAATGGGTTACAGAACCGGAAGCAGTAATTCTGTCGAAAAAGATGGCATTGTAACCATTACACATCTTGAAGGCGATTTGCTTTTAATGGAGTGTTTTGATTAATCTATTTTCTTATCTGTAAAATTTTACAAATCGAAAATAAAGCTTATTCTAATCCAATAAATATTGTTTGGGAAAATTTGCACACATATTAAAATATAGTAACTTTGATATAAAAGTTACCATATTTATACACTATGAAATTAGAACAACCACCTATAGAAATCAAATTTAAGGAAGTTTTTCAAGATTATATTGATAAAAAATTTGAGAATTTTCTACGAGTTTCTGACGACAGGTATGTATATTGGGATATATTAAAATATCGAAAAAATTTACCTTATCCTGAGGATACTGTAAAATCTTGGAGTTTACTTAAATTCCATCGTTCAATAAACTACAAAAGCATTAATTTCGGAGAAAAGGATTTTTATTACTACATAACCGAAAACATTCAACAAAATTTACATGAGTTTGATTTAAAACTAATTGGGGGATTATATAAAACACCAATTACTCAAAATGATAAGGCTGAATATTTAAAAGGCTCTATTCTTGAAGAAGCAATTGCTAGTTCGCAAGTCGAAGGAGCAGCAACTACTACAAAGGTAGCTTTCGAAATGCTAAAATCTGAGCGTAAACCAAGGAATGAATCTGAACAAATGATTTTTAATAATCTTCGAAGTATACAATTCATAACAGAAGAAAATACTAGATCATTAGATTTTAATTTTATAATAGAGATACATAAAATTATGACTGCTAAAACTTCTGCTGAATATTGTTCAGGAAGTTTTAGAAAAAGTTCTGTATTTGTTACTGATCACGTAGATGGCGAAATTGCACACATGCCGCCAGAGTCCAAAAACATAGAAAAATTCATGCAAGATTTATGCAATTTTGCTAATTCTGAAAAACCATTCATCCATCCCATCGTTAAGGCATCAATTATACATTTTATGTTTGGGTATATTCACCCATTTATGGATGGAAATGGTAGAACTGCAAGAGCACTATTCTATTGGTATTTACTTAAAAAAGATTATTCTTTAATCAAAAACATATCTATTTCTAGAGCTATTTTAAATTCTAGAACTCAATATGACAAAGCTTTTTTAATGACTGAATACGATGGTAATGATTTAACTTATTTTATTAACTATTCAATTCGAAACTTAAGAGTTGCATTTGAAAATTTAATTAATTATAGGGATAAGAAAAAAGAAGAAAGCGATAGGGCCAATCTAATAGCTTATAAGTTAATATCAAAAGGTCTAAATAAAAGACAAGCTGATTTAATTTCTTATTTATATATCAAATCTGATCCAAATGTAAATATTGCATCCTATTCAAATCGACACGAAATTGTTAGGTTGACTGCTAGAAAGGACATTAATGAGTTATTGAAAAAAGGTCTAATTGTAGAGGAGAAACTAGGGCGCGATATTATATTAAATATTTCTTCAAAAAAAAGTATTGAAGAATATGTAAATCTATAATAGTAATTCTACTAACAACGCTTTGCTTGATTTGTTTTTTTGTGTATTGCTTACTTGAAACAAAATATAAATAAAAACATTATTTCCCAACCGGAAGTATCATGGATTTGAACAATTTCTTTAATGCAAAATCTCACAAAATCTTTCTAAAAAGGAATACCTATCTTTGCAATCGAAACCAAAGAAAATGAAAGCAGAAAACAATTCCGAAAAAAGTAATTTACACCCAAGAAATCTTCATCGAAACCGATATGATTTTGAAAAACTGATTTCAAATTGCTCAGAATTGAAAGCTATTATTTCTATAAATAAATACGGAATCGAAACTATTGATTTTAGTAATCCGTCTGCTGTAAAAACATTAAACAAGGCTTTACTGAAAACCTATTACGGCATTCAAAACTGGGATATTCCTAAAAATTATCTTTGCCCGCCAATTCCAGGGCGTGCCGATTATATTCATTATATCGCCGATCTGTTGGCCGAAAGCAACAATAATCAAATTCCAGAAACTTCGCATGTTTTAGGATTGGATATCGGGACGGGTTCCAATTTAATCTATCCGATATTAGGAAATTCGATTTATAACTGGAGTTTTGTCGGAACAGATATTGACCAAAAAGCAATTGAAAATTGCAGTAAAATTATAGAGGCCAATCCAGAATTAATCGATTCTATCAGTTTGCAACAACAGACTGAACCTCGATTTATTTTTAAAAATATTATCACGCCCGAAGACCGTTTTACATTCACGATGTGTAATCCGCCTTTTCATGCATCTGCTGAGGAAGCGAATAAAAGTACTTCCCGAAAAGTTTCCAATCTTAATCCGAAAGAAAAAAGAAATACAAATCCCGTTTTAAATTTTGGCGGACAAAATGCCGAATTGTGGTGCAACGGTGGCGAAATCGGATTCATCACGCAAATGATTTATGAAAGCGCTAAATATCCTTCGCAAGTTTTATGGTTTACCACTTTAGTTTCTAAAAAAGAAAATCTTTCTTCAATCTACAAAATATTGAAAAAAATAAACGCCGTTTCTGTCCAAACAATCGAAATGTCGCAAGGACAAAAAAATAGTCGAATTGTGGCTTGGAGTTTTTTTGAAACCCCAAGATCCCAAAAACAATTCTTTTAAAATACTGATTTCCAAAACAAAACCTTGATTTTATAATTAGCTTTTGCTACATTTATTGTAAACTATTTAAAATCAAGATTATGGCAGAATACATTGGTTATCTCGCGTCTGTATTTATCGTTGGAGGTTTTTTGCTAAAAAACCTTAGAGCAATCCGATTCATTAATATGTTTGGCTGTATCTGTTTTGTCATTTACGGTATTTTTTTAAATGATTACAGAGATTTCAACCAATGGCTTTGGCCGGTAATTATTCCGAACGCTATTTTAGCTTTTGTACAGATTTATTATTTAACCTCCAAAAACGATAAATCTTAAAATTATGATATTTTAAAATAAAATTCTGATACCCTTTTCACCTACTCTAATCGTAACTTTAAGCTGAAAATTGAATTTTATTATGATATTAAAAATATATTCCCGCTTAGCAATTGTACTTTTTTTAGTGACAAGTTGTGCTTCAAAAAAAGCAAAATTTGACGATTACGTTTTTAAAACCAAAGCCGAAGAAGCAAAATACCAAACTGCTTACGACAAAGCTTTAAAACTTTGGAACATTCCATACACTGAAGAAGACGTAAAAACAAGTTTTGGAACGGCGCACATTGTAATCGCAGGGCCACGGAACGGGAAAAGCCTAGTCTTACTTCACGGAATGGACGCGAGTTCTACCATGTGGTATCCAAACATTAAAGTTCTGGCCAAAAATCATCGCATTTACGCCATCGATTTTATCATGGAGCCCAACAAATCCCATCTAACCGCAAAATCGCTTTCATCTGATGACATTGTTGTTTTTTATAACGAAATTTTCGATCATTATAAATTAAAGAAATTTGATCTAATCGGGGCTTCACGAGGTGGCTGGATTGCTACATTATTAGCTACTCAAAAGCCAAATTCGATCGACAAGATTGTTTTATTAAGTCCTGCGCAGACTTTTAAATTTCTTGATAAACCCAGAAAAACGACTTCTGCATTAATGCTGAAACTTTTTCCGAGCGAAAAGAAATTCAGTAAAACCGTATCCACTTTTTCAACTCATCCTGAAAACATAAGCCGTATTTATAAAAGACAGTTTTATTTGGCTAATAAATATGCAAAATCCAATTCTAGCATGCTTAAAATGATGCCTTTTTCAGATAAAGAATTAGAATCGATTCAAAATCCTGTTTTGGTTTTAATTGGAGATAAAGACGTTATCAATTCAGAAGAAAGTCTAGAGAGGGCGAAAAAACATTTATCAAAAAGCGAAACTAGAATCATCAAAGATGCAGGGCATTTTCTAACTATTGATCAGCCCAAGATTGTAAATGAAGCTGTTATTAGTTTTTTAGATTAAGAGCGTTTTCTGTCACACATTTTTACAAATAAGCTTTGCATTTACATTGGTTTCATAAACAAAATTAGTGCAAATTAGTACAATTCGGGACAGACTTTAAACTACTTACTTACACAAACTTTGTATCTTTACAAAACCAAATTTTCAGTATACGCAAATGAAATTTCAAGTTTCTTCAGAATATAGTCCAAAAGGAGATCAGCCACAAGCCATACAAAAGTTGGCACAAGGCGTGGTTGACGGAGATAAATACCAAACATTATTAGGAGTTACCGGTTCCGGAAAAACGTTTACTGTTGCCAATGTTATTCAGGAAGTGCAAAGACCCACTTTGGTTTTGGCGCACAACAAAACTTTAGCAGCGCAATTGTATTCGGAGTTCAAACAGTTTTTTCCAAACAATGCGGTGGAGTACTTCGTTTCTTATTACGACTATTATCAGCCAGAAGCTTTTATGCCCGTAACTGGAGTTTTCATTGAAAAAGATTTATCTATCAATGAAGAATTGGAGAAAATGCGTTTAAGCACCACTTCTTCCCTACTTTCAGGAAGACGTGACGTTTTGGTTGTAGCTTCTGTTTCTTGTCTATATGGTATCGGAAACCCTGTTGAATTTCAGAAAAACGTAATTGAAATTAAACGTGATCAGGTTATTTCGAGAACTAAATTATTGCATAGTTTAGTTCAGAGTTTATATGCCAGAACTGAAGCCGATTTTAATCCTGGAACTTTCAGAATTAAAGGAGATACGGTCGAAGTTTATCCAAGTTATGCAGATGATGCATATCGAATTCATTTTTTTGGAGATGAAATTGAAGAAATCGAAGCATTTGATGCGAAAACTTCTCAGGTAATAGAAAAATTCCAAAGATTAACGATTTATCCTGCCAATATGTTTGTGACTTCTCCAGAAGTTTTACAAGGCGCAATTTGGCAGATCCAGCAGGATTTAGTGAAACAAGTTGATTATTTTAAAGAAATTGGAAAACATCTTGAAGCGAAACGTTTGGAAGAAAGAACCAATTTCGATTTAGAAATGATTCGCGAATTAGGATATTGTTCTGGAATTGAAAATTACTCAAGATATCTTGACGGACGTGAAGCGGGAACGAGACCTTTCTGCTTGTTAGATTATTTTCCAAGTGATTATTTAATGGTTGTTGATGAGAGTCACGTAACCGTTTCGCAAGTTCACGCCATGTACGGTGGTGACCGAAGCCGAAAAGAAAACTTGGTAGAATATGGTTTCCGTCTTCCGGCAGCAATGGACAACCGACCTTTGAAATTTGAAGAATTTGAAGCCTTGCAAAATCAAGTGATTTATGTTTCTGCAACTCCTGCAGATTACGAATTGCAAAAATCGGATGGTATTTATGTTGAGCAGATTATTCGCCCAACTGGATTATTAGATCCCGAAATTGAAGTTCGCCCAAGCTTAAATCAGATTGATGACTTGATTGAAGAAATTCAGGTTCGTTGTGAATTAGACGAAAGAGTTCTCGTTACGACTTTAACCAAAAGAATGGCCGAAGAATTGGCCAAATACCTAACAAAAGTAAGCATTCGATGCCGCTACATACATTCTGAAGTTGATACTTTAGAACGTATCGAAATCATGCAAGACTTGCGAAAAGGTATTTTTGATGTTCTTATTGGAGTAAACTTACTTCGTGAAGGTTTAGATTTACCAGAGGTTTCTCTTGTTGCCATTTTAGATGCCGACAAAGAAGGTTTCTTGCGTAACCATAGATCTTTAACACAAACTATTGGTCGTGCAGCGAGAAACTTAAATGGTAAAGCAATTATGTATGCTGATAAAATTACAGCGAGTATGCAGCGAACAATTGACGAAACCAATTACAGAAGAACCAAACAGATTAATTACAACGTAGAAAATAATATAACTCCTCAAGCTCTAAACAAGAAAATCGAAAGCGCTTTCACCAAAAACCCATTGGTAGAATATGAATTAGGTCATCCAATTCCTGTTGCTGCTGAGCCAGAAACTGCCTATTTATCTAAAGCTGAATTGGAAAAAATGATTCGTGAAAAGCGTAAAACAATGGAAAAAGCGGCAAAAGAACTAGACTTTTTGCAAGCCGCAAAGCTTCGTGACGAAATTAAAAAATTACAGGAACAGCTGCCTTAAAAAACTTTATTTCAAAACAATTAAACCTATAATAAAGAAATTCATTTTTTAAAAATTAAACAATCTAATCTTTTTAAAATTCATTAGATTTATCAAAAATTTTTAAATTCTAGAATGAAATATTATTTACTCTTTTTTGTTTTTTTAATTTTTAATGGCGTATCAACAGCACAATCAAATAAAAGTGATTTTTGGAATGAAGAATTAGAAAATTCATCCGACCTTATAAAACCTAATACTCTTTCGACTCATCCATTTGGTATTTATATATCAAGATTAAACCACAATTTCAACGTTCGCTCGACTGATAAATATTCATTCGCATTTGAAGTCTCAAGTGGAAACGTAGTGCTTCCTTATGTAAAATCATATGAATTGACTGATCCTAATGACCGCGAAATTTCCAAAAACCAGCCCTGGCATACGCGCGAATTTTCATTTGATTTAGATAAAGTGCCATCCAAAATTAAAGAATTTGAAGCCGATGGCGTTATTCGATCGTATCGCTTTAATTTTACCTTACCACTTACAGTTAATCACGAATTGAGTTTCAGCCTTCGAGCTAACTCGCTCGATCGAGGTAAATATCCGTATTCTATTTTTACTTCAGATGAATCAATCGAATGGTTTCATCGCAATATTGCAGGCGGAAAAGATCCTTTTTCTAGATACCATTATGGTATAAACCAAGCTGGAATCGCTTATAAAGATGAGAATAATAAGGTCTTAACAATGGATAACAACGACTTTCTAATTTCCGGGCTTGATATAAATTATACGTATTATCCTAAACTAGAAATGAATGAAAAACATCATATTTACTTAAATTTTGGCGCTCAGCTGGGTATTAATACTTCAAAATATAATCCTGCTTCAGATTTCGGAATTTCTTCTTCTATCTTAAAAAAAATGATCATTAAGGATAAAAATATTCTAAGTTTCGGATTAAGTTTAGGTGTTTTACGTCAGCACATTTTTGAATATGGAGATGGTGTAAATCTTAGCAATCAAGATTTTTTATGCAGTTTTGAAGGTCTTATTAATTACAAAGTAAAACTTAAAAACAACAATCGAATTTCATACGGTATCAATTATAATTTCCAGAATTCTTACAACAAGAAAAAAGATATGGATTATATTGTTCTAACGGGCCAAAGAATAAATACGCACTGGCAAAAGACCATATCTCATTTGTATGAAGATTTAGAAGGATGGAGTGCAATTTGTACTTATTCTACGAAGCGATTTTCTTATTTTGTGTATCTTCGGGAAGATTTAAATCTAGATAATGCACCAGATTTACAAACAGGCATTGGTATAAAAATGTCAATCAAAAAGAGTTAGAATTCTATTTTTTAAACAGAAACACAAAACAAGGATTAGCCATGAAACTAATTTTAAGAGAATACAATCTAAAACTAAAACACACTTTTACGATTTCTAGAGAATCTATAGATTTTCAGCCTTCCTTAATTGTAGAATTACAAAGTGATGGTTTTTCTGGTTTTGGAGAAGCTACTTCAAATCCATATTATCATATTACGGTTCCAATGATGATCGCTGATTTGGAGAAAATTAGATCGATTATTGAAAACACAGAAAATGAAACTCCAGAAGTTTTTTGGTCAAAAATTCATCCGTATTTAAAAGAGGATATGTTTGCTTTATGCGCTTTAGATTTAGCTTATAATGATTTGTATGCTCGTAAAAAAGGAAAGAAATTATACGAATTATGGAATTACAAAACCGATCATAATCCGTTGACTGATTATACGATTGGAATTGATACGATTGAAAAAATGGTTTTTAAAATGCAAGAACTGCCTTGGCCTATTTATAAAATTAAATTGGGAACAAAGGAAGATATTGCTATTGTAAAAGAACTTAGAAAACATACCAATGCCATTTTTAGAATTGATGCCAATTGTGGATGGACGGTTGACGAAACCATCAATAATGCGGCCGAATTAAAAAAATTGGGTGTTGAATTTCTAGAACAGCCAATGAAGGCTGATAATTGGGAAGGCCACAAAGAAGTCTTCAAACATTCTGTCCTTCCTGTAATTGCTGACGAAAGCTGTATTATTGAAGAAGATGTGGCGAAATGTTTTAACCATTTTCATGGCGTAAATGTAAAACTCGTAAAATGCGGCGGACTAACCCCAGGAAAACGCATGATCGAAGAAGCCAAAAAACTAGGTTTAAAAACAATGGTGGGCTGTATGACCGAATCTACTGTAGGTATTTCTGCTATTGCACATTTGCTTCCTCAATTGGATTATGTTGATATGGACGGCGCCTTGCTTTTGTCTGAAGACATTGCAACTGGTGTAACAATTGAAGACGGTGTGGTCAATTATTCAAATCTTAACGGAACAGGAGTTACATTGCTGTAAAATGATAGTCGAAAAATTTCCAGATCGAATCATTGAAATTGACCAAAAACAATATCTGTATTTTGGAGGAACTGCCTATTTGGGACTTCCAACAAACAAGAAATTTCAAGATTTAGTAGTTCAAAACATTTTAAAATGGGGAACAACTTACGGAAGCTCGAGAACTGCAAACATTAAATTGAGCGCTTATACTGCGGGCGAAAATTTTTTAATTCAACATATTGGTTCTGAAGATACTGTAACCGTTTCTTCTGGAATGTTGGCTGGAAAATTGGTTCTAGAAAAATTGAAAAAGCAAACCGATTGCTTTTATCATTTAAACGACATTCATTCGGCTATTCAAATTGAGAATAGTTTTCCTGTTTTTATAAATGAAAAATTGAATGAGCACTTATTAGATCCTAAATCAGAAAAAATAACCATTTTGACCGATGGCGTTCCTTCCTTCCAAACCAAACCTGTTGATTTATCTTTCTTAAAACAGATTTCAAACCATAAAGAAATTACCTTGGTTGTTGATGAATCGCATTCGTTGGGAATTATTGGCAAAAATGGTTCTGGAATCTATTCCTCAATTGATTTTCCAATTAAAAGAAAAATCCTGGTTTCGTCTCTAGGAAAAGCTTTCGGATTAACTGGCGGAGTGATTGCTTCAGATTCGGAATTCATCAAAGAAATAAAAGAAATTGAAACTTTTACAAGCGCTGCAGGAATGAATCCCGCTTTTGTACAAACGCTTTCTGATGCTTCTGAAATTTATAAATTACAGCATCAAAAACTGAAAGATAATTTGAGCTATATCGATTCGATTTTAATTAAAAATAAGAACGTTAAGTTTGATGCAGAATATCCTTTAATTTACTTATTACCAAAAGAATTAATTAGCCAATTAAAAAACGAAAATATAATTATTGCCAGTTTCAAATATACTAAAGAAGCTGAACCGCTTAATCGCATTGTAGTAACCGCAAATCACACAAAAGAAGATTTAGATAAATTGATTGGCGTTTTAAATGAATTTAATTCTCAATTTTAATCATTTTAAAAAACTACCTTTGTAAAAAATAAAACAATGACGAATAACGATATACTTAAAAAACTTCGCGTGGCTTTGATGCTCCGTGATGACCAAATAGTTGAAATTTTAGAATTGGTAGATTTTAGAATTACAAAATCAGAATTGGGTGCTTTTTTTAGAGCAGAAGATCATCCAAATTACATGGAATGTGGCGATCAGGTTTTAAGAAACTTCCTAAACGGATTGGTTATTCATTTAAGAGGAACTAAAGAAAATCCTAAAAATCCTAATGATGTTTTAGCAAAACATAAATCTGAAATTCCGAAGAAAGAAACTTCTAAAGAAAGACCAGAATTTAAAGCTACTCCCAAAGATTCAGAAAAATATAGAGGAGATCAAAGTTCTTCAAAGTCAGGTTCATCAGCTGGAAAACCTAAAAAGAAAGCATTCCCAAAAGGAAATGGAAAACCTGTTGTGGTAGAAAAAGTGGTTTTCAAAAACGGCAATAAGAAAAAATCGTAATTGAGGATTTAACCGCTAAGAACGCTAAGATTTACGCAAAGTTCGTAAAGTTTTATTCACAAAGCTTTGCGAACTTTGCGTTTGTATTCACAATACTTAGTCAAAAATCCTTGCGCACTTTGCGGTTAAAAAAAATTAAATTTTATTCTCTTCTATTTTATCAAAAAAAGCATCTTTAAAAGTAGCTCCAATTGGCAATTCTTTTCCATTTATAAAAACCGAAAAATTATCTGTCGATTCTATATGCTGCAATGAAACCACATACGATTTATGGATTTGAATAAAATCTTTTTCTGGTAATGATTCAATAACATTTTTTAATGACGAATGTGTAATAATCTGCTGCTTTACAGTATGAATGCAAACATAATTCTGTAAACTTTCTACGTACAAAACTTCGTTCAAAAAAACTTTCTGAAATTTATTTTTTCCATCGGTTTTTATAAATAAAAAATCTGGTACGGTGCTGCTACTGGTGCTCGAAACTTCTATTTTCGGTTCAGAGTTTAATTTAGAAACAGCTTGATAAAAACGTTCGAATGCAATTGGTTTTAATAAATAATCGACTGCATTCAACTCAAATCCTTCTAAAGCAAAATCTGGATAAGCTGTTGTAAAAATGACTTTTATATCTTTAGAAATAATTTTAGAAATCTGTAAACCTGTTAATTGAGGCATTTGAATATCTAGAAAAATAACATCTACAGATTGTGAGTTTAGAAATTCTAATGCTTTTAACGAATCATTAAAAACGCCAACCTTCTCCAGAAAATTCACTTTTCCGATGTAATTTTCCAATATTCGCGTTGCAGGCGGTTCGTCGTCGACAATTATGCATTTAAAAGTCATAAATTATTTCTTTAGCGGTATTTTTAAGTAGGTTTTAAAGATATTATTTTCTTCTGTTTTTTCCAGAATAAATTGACCTTTATAAGTATATTCCAGCCTTTTTGTCAAGTTATCAAAACCAATTCCCGTTGAAGAATAATTTTCTCCTTCAATGAAATAATTGAAAGTTGAAATTTCTAGAAAATCGTCCTTTATTCGAATTGAAATAATGGCTTTTTCGTCTTCATTATTAAATTTTCCATGCTTGAAAACATTCTCAACAAAGTGAACCAAAGCCGAGGAAATGATTTTTTCGTTTGAATAATTTCCCTCAACCGAAAAATCTAAAAACAACTGATCTTCAAATCTTTTCTTTTGCAAATGAATATAGTTTTGAATGAATTGAATTTCTTTGGAAAGTATTGCTTCATCTTTGTCTGTTTCTGTAATAACATATCGAAGTAAATCAGAAAGAACCAAAATATCATCAGCCATTTCATCTTCTTTTAAAACCAACTGGCTATAAAAAGAATTCAGCGTATTAAACAAAAAATGCGGACTAACCTGTGCTTTCAGCATTTGAAACTCTGCTTTTTTATTCTCCAGAAGCAATTCCTGATTTTGATGTTGCGTAGTATGAAACTGCCAAAATAAAAAAGTCAGTGCGCTTAAAAGTACAGCTGGCAATCCGAAGAAAAAATTGTCTTTTATGTAATAACCTATTTCTCTGGCTTCTTCATAGTAGTTGTGCATTCCGGTAATATTAAACATAACCACTTCTTGCAAAAAATAGCGAACAGCCGCAAAAAGCAATAGCGAAACTGGAATTGTCAGAATATAAAAAACTAATTTCTTCCTGTTTAAAAACCATTCACAGAAGTAATAAAAATTAAGAATGTAAATACAAAATATTGCTAACAAATGAGTTGGCGTAATTCCATAACATATTGCTTTTATTACAATTTCTATTTTTTGATCATTAAGTCCAATATCCCAGAAAATATACGTTAGAAATAATAATAAGAAAAAGACAATGTGATAGTAAAAAGGGATTCTTGATTTCATAGTTTTATGA
The DNA here is from genome assembly GCF_034044945.1 of Flavobacterium sp. CFBP9031. Lineage (NCBI taxonomy): Bacteria > Pseudomonadati > Bacteroidota > Flavobacteriia > Flavobacteriales > Flavobacteriaceae > Flavobacterium > Flavobacterium sp. CFBP9031. Next base: position 48,495 of record NZ_JAXCWF010000008.1, on the reverse strand, counting down.
TAATTAGCTCAAAAATACAATTAAGCCTGCAATCGAAAATGACATTTATTTAAAACATGCTTTTTTAGGGATGAACTATCAAAAACTTTACATGAAATTATTAAACTGCAAATTTCATGTGTTTATAAAATGAAATTCTATGTTCATCAAAAACAAAAAATAGAGGTCAAAAGAGGGAATACATTTGTCATGAATTTAAAAACAAAACGTCATGCACAAAATCATTTTATTACTCGCAATTATTACATTAAACTTAACTTCTGCTCAAACTAAGAAAAAACAAATTTTATTAATTGGAACTTTTCATTACGCCAATCCTGGTCATGATGTTGCCAAAATAAAAACTTTTAATGTAATGTCTGATAAAAGCCAAAAAGAGCTCGAAATTATGAGTGACAAAATCAAGAAATTTGGTCCAGACAAAATATTTGTAGAATGGAAATTTAGCAAACAAGCTGAGCTAGACAAGTATTACAATAAAAACACCGACAGTTTACTTAAAAAAGATCTAAATGAAATTACTCAATTAGCATTACGTACTGCTAAAAAACTGAATCATAAAAAGATGTACGGGATTGATTATCGTACCCGTTTTCCTTATGATAGCTTGATGATGTCAATGGAAAAAGCAAATCAGAAGGATTTAATGAAAAAAAACACGGAGTCAACAGAAATGTTTGTAAAAGATAATAACGAAAGAATGGCTAAAAGCTCTTTAACAGATCTTATGCTTTACTACAATCAAAAAGCGTCTAATGAAGATAACATCCAATGGTATTTAGAAGTAGCAAACAGAACTGGAAATCCAGATGACTTTACTGGTGCTTCTTTAGTTTCAAATTGGTACAAAAGAAACTTATACATGTATTCTTTAGTTCAGAAATTAACCGAAAGCTCAGATAATAAAATCATGGTTTTACTTGGAGCCGGACACGCTGCAATGCTAAGAGAATTTCTAGCACATGATCCAGAATTTGAAATCGTAGAATTATCGACTGTTTTGAAATAATACTTTTTTAACCATATTATTAAACTTTGCGTAGACTGCAGTGTGCCTCTACGATATACATTATCCATAAAAACAAAAAATCATGCAAAAAATTATTCTATTACTAGCTCTTATAACATTTAACATGGCATCTGCTCAAACTAAGAAAAAGCAGATTCTATTGGTTGGAACATTTCATTACGCCAACCCTGGTCTTGACGTTGCTCAATTAAACAGTTTTGATATCTTGTCTGAGAAAAGCCAAAAAGAACTCGAAATAATGAGTGACAAAATCAAAAAATTTGGCCCAGATAAAATATTTGTAGAATGGGAATTTAACGAGCAAGCCGATTTAGATAAGTTTTACAATAAAAACACCGACAGTCTTTTTAAAACTAACAAAAACGAAATAACACAACTGGCACTCCGTACGGCTAAAAAACTGAATCATAAAAAATTATACGGAATGAATCTCTATACTTCTTTTCCATATGACAGTTTACTGATGTCAATGGAAAAAGCAAACCAACAGGATTTATTGAAAAGAAATAATGAGTGGAAAAAAAGAAATGAAAAAGATCATAATGAAAGAATAACAAAAAGCTCGTTACAAGAACTCATGCTGCATTACAATAAAAAAGAAACCGAAAATAAAAACATCCAATGGTATTTGGAAGTAGCAAATAGAGCTGGAAATCCAGATGATTTTACGGGACCGTCTTTAGTTTCAAATTGGTACAAAAGAAATTTATATATGTATTCTTTAATTCAGAAACTAACTGAAAGCACAGATAACAAAATAATGGTTTTAGTTGGCGCTGGTCATGCTGCATTGATAAGAGAATTTATAACCCATGATCCAGAATTTGAACTTGTAGAACTATCTACAGTTTTGAAATAAACTTGATGATTTAACCGCAAAGAGCGCAAAGAATTACGCAAAGTTCGCAAAGTTTTTTTTAGCCACGAATTCACGAATTTTATTTTTTTACAATCTTTGAAAATAATTCGTGAATTCGTGGCTATTTTCAACATACAGCTTTGCGAACTTTGCGTTTGTATTCATAGTCCTTGGCAAAAAACCTTGCTAACTTTGCGGTTAAATAGACTCCAAAAAAAATCCCTCCGAAGCACGGAGGGATTTTCTATATAAATTGATTTCTTATTTAATTAAGAAAGAGCAGCTTTAACTTGGTCAGCAGCTTCTTGGAATTGAACTGCAGATAAGATTGGCATACCAGAGTTGTCAATTAATTCTTTTGCAATTTCAGCATTTGTTCCTTGCAAACGAACGATAATTGGCACTTTAATAGCGTCTCCCATGTTTTTGTAAGCATCAACAACACCTTGAGCAACACGGTCACAACGAACGATTCCTCCGAAGATGTTAATTAAGATAGCTTTTACGTTTGGATCTTTCAAGATAATTCTGAAAGCTGTTTCAACACGTTTTGCATCAGCAGTTCCTCCTACGTCAAGGAAGTTAGCAGGCTCAAAACCAGCATATTTAATTAAATCCATAGTTGCCATTGCAAGACCAGCTCCGTTTACCATACATCCTACAGTACCGTCAAGGTCAACATAGTTAAGACCAACTTCTTTAGCTTCAACTTCGATTGGATTCTCCTCACGGATATCTCTCATCTCAGCATATTTAGGTTGTCTGTATAAAGCGTTATCGTCGATGTTAACTTTAGCATCAACAGCTAAGATTTTGTTATCAGAAGTTTTTAAAACTGGGTTGATTTCAAACATAGAAGCATCAGAACCAATGTAAGCATTGTAAAGTGCATCGATGAATTTAACCATTTCTTTGAAAGCATTTCCAGAAAGACCTAAGTTGAAGGCAATTCTTCTTGCTTGGAAACCTTGTAATCCAACAGATGGATCAATTTCTTCAGTAAAGATTAAGTGTGGAGTATGCTCAGCAACTTCTTCGATATCCATTCCACCTTCAGTAGAATACATAATCATGTTGCGTCCTGTACCTCTATTCAATAAAACAGAAACATAGAATTCAGAAGTTTCGCTTTCACCTGGATAGTAAACATCTTCAGCAACTAATATTTTGTTTACTTTTTTACCTTCAGGCGGAGTCTGAGGTGTAATCAACTGCATTCCGATGATTTGTTCTGCTAACTCTTCAACTTGTTGTAAGTTTTTTGCCAGCTTAACTCCACCACCTTTTCCACGACCACCTGCGTGAATTTGTGCTTTTATTACATGCCATCCTGTACCAGTTTCGGCAGTTAATTGTTTTGCAGCAGCTACAGCTTCAACCGCATTGTTAGCCACAATTCCGCGTTGTACGCGTACTCCGTAACTCGCTAAAATTTCTTTTCCTTGATATTCGTGTATGTTCATAATATAGAATTTGTCTGGTTCTGAATTTATTTCAGAATAAAAGTGCGACAAAAGTAACAAAATACAACTTAATAGTAAAATCTTTTTCAATTAAATAAATGTTATATATAGGTATTAGGCGTTGATAATTTTTCAAAGCAAACAAATCGTTAACGGAACAATTTGTTAATGTTAACACAATTCGCATAAAACGTTTGATATTTAACAAAAAATTCATTGGTTTTATTGGCCTACCGATGATTTTTCCTAATATATTTTAAGAGTAATTATATTTTTAGCAATTCGGGATGCTTTATATCATAATATTAATAATTAAGAATGCTTTTTCTAATATTACAGCAAAAATGAAAGCAAAAGCACTAATTCACTACATTATGTTTAACGAAATCTTTATTTTTGTAAAAAAAATATCAAGAATGAGAGTTAAAGAACAAGGGCTTTATCTGCCTGAATTTGAACACGACAATTGTGGTGCAGGATTTATTTGTAATTTGAATGGTATTAAGTCAAATGATATTATTCACAAAGCATTAGACATCTTAATTAAATTAGAACATCGTGGTGCCGTTAGTTCTGATGGAAGAACTGGTGACGGAGCCGGAATTTTATTCGACATTCCTCATGATTTTTTTAAGAAAGTTTGTGACTTTGAAATCCCAGAAGCGCGTGAGTATGCAGTAGGAATGGTTTTTTTACCAAAAAGCAAAAACCAAGTTTCTTTTTGTATCAATGCCTTTGAAGCAACAATCAAAGACCAAAACTTAAAAGTTTTAGGTTGGAGAGATGTACCCGTTGACGTTGAAAATCTAGGTGAAATTGCCGCAGAAAAAGAACCAACTGTTAAACAAGTTTTCGTTTCTAAAAACGGACAGGATTTAACTGAACAAGAATTTAATGCAAAACTTTTTGCAGCTAGAAAAATTGCTGAACATGCCGTAAGAGGATCAAAAACTTCTGAAAGCCACATGTTTTATTTTACTAGTTTATCGACAACTACTATAATATATAAAGGTCTATTGATGCCAGAAGACATCAGCCGTTATTATATAGATTTGAAAGATCCAGACTTGGTGACTCGTTTAGCACTTGTACACCAGCGTTTCTCTACAAATACATTCCCATCTTGGGACTTAGCTCAACCGTTTAGATACATGTGTCACAATGGTGAGATCAATACACTTCGTGGAAACGTAAGCCGTATGCGTGCTCGTGAAGAGCTTATGCAAAGCAAAGTTTTTGGCGATGATATCAAAAAACTATTCCCAATTATCTTAGAAGGAAAATCAGATTCTGCTTCTATGGATATGGTAATTGAACTTTTATTAATGACAGGTCGTTCATTGCCAGAGGCAATGATGATGGTTGTTCCTGAAGCTTGGGAAAAACACCAGACAATGTCTGAGGAGAAAAAAGCATTCTACGAGTTCAACGCTTGTATCATGGAGCCTTGGGATGGTCCTGCTTCTATTCCGTTTACAGATGGTAACGTAATTGGTGCTTTACTAGACAGAAACGGATTGCGTCCTTCTCGTTATACATTAACGAAAAGCGGATTCGTAATTATGTCATCTGAAATTGGTGTATTAGACATTGATCCAGAAGATGTAATTCAGCACGGACGTTTGGAGCCTGGAAAAATGTTCTTAGTTGATATGAATGAAGGACGTATCATCGAAGACGAAGAAGTTAAAAAAGCGATCGTTACAAAACGTCCATACAAACAATGGGTTGATGAAAACTTATTGCCATTGGCTAGCGTTCCTTATACAAACAACCCTACTCCTGTTGAAAAATTAGATTTCTTAACAAGACAGCGTTTGTTTGGTTATACTATTGAAGATTTAAAAACAATCATTAACCCAATGGGTAGCGACGGAGCTGAAGCAATTAGTTCTATGGGTAACGATACACCTTTGGCTGTTTTATCTGATCAGCCACAGTTGTTGTACAATTACTTCAAACAATTGTTTGCTCAGGTTACAAACCCGCCGTTGGATGGTATTCGTGAAGAAATCATTACTGATATTAGTTTAGCGATTGGTGGAGATTTCAATATTTTCGAAATTGAATCTAAACAATGCAAAAAATTAAAAATCCAAAATCCAGTTGTTTCTAATGAGGATTTGGATAAAATTAGAAATATAGATCACCCAGATTTCAAATCGGCTACTATTTCTACTTTATACAAAATAGAAAAAGGAGTTAACGGTTTAGAAAGAGCTCTTGAAAAATGTGTTCAGGCAACTTTTAAAGCAGTTGAAGAAGGATGCAACATCATTATCTTATCGGATAGAGGTGTAAGTGAAGAATTAGCTCCAATTCCAATGTTATTGGCTTGTTCTTACATTCACCACTCCTTAAACATTTTACAGGTTCGTTCTAAATTCGGAATCATCATCGAATCTGCAGAACCAAGAGAACCTCATCATTTTGCTTTATTGTTCGGTTACGGTGCAAGTGCAATCAATCCTTACATGGTAAACGAAATCATTCACGATCAGGTTGAAAAAGGTTTTATTACAAAAGTAAAAGCGGATTATGCAGTTGTAAACTACAACAAAGCGATTGCAAAAGGAATCGTAAAAATCATGAACAAAATTGGTATCTCTACTTTACATTCGTACAGAGCTGCTCAGATTTTCGAGATTTTAGGTTTAAACAAAACATTTACCTCTAAATACTTCCCTTACACTCCATCAAGAATTGAAGGAATTGGTTTAATGGAAGTGGAGAAAGAGGTTAAAAAACGTTTCCAAAAAGCTTTCCCAAATTCAAAAGTGGCAAGTTTGCTTTCTCTTGAAATTGGAGGTATTTATAGATGGAGACGTGGTGGTGAAAAACACATGTTTAACCCGACCACTATTTCTAAATTACAACAAGCGGTTCGTTTAAACAGCCCAGAAAGTTATAAAGAATACTCAAACGCCGTTAACGAGCAAAGCTCAAACTTAATGACCATTAGAGGTTTATTTGAATTCAATAATTTAGATCCAATTTCTATTGATGAAGTAGAGCCTTGGACAGAAATTGTAAAGAAATTCAAAACGGGTGCAATGTCTTACGGATCTATTTCTAGAGAAGCACACGAGAATTTAGCGATTGCAATGAACAGAATTGGCGGAAAAAGTAACTCTGGAGAAGGTGGAGAAGACCCAAAACGTTTCCAGAAAGAAATTAACGGAGATTCTAGAAATAGTGCTATCAAACAAGTTGCGTCAGGACGTTTTGGTGTTTCGATCAATTATTTGACAAACGCTAAAGAGATTCAAATCAAAATGGCTCAGGGAGCAAAACCTGGTGAAGGTGGACAGCTACCTGGAGAAAAAGTAGTGCCTTGGATTGCTGAAACTAGAAACTCTACGCCTTATGTAGGTTTGATTTCGCCTCCTCCTCACCACGATATTTACTCAATTGAGGATTTATCTCAGTTGATTTACGATTTGAAAAATGCAAACCGTGAAGCTCGTATTAACGTAAAATTAGTTTCTGAAGTTGGAGTTGGAACCATCGCTGCCGGTGTTGCCAAAGCAAAAGCTGACGTAATCTTAATTTCTGGTTACGACGGAGGAACGGGAGCTGCACCATTAACATCTTTACAGCACACAGGTATTCCGTGGGAACTTGGTTTAGCTGAAGCTCAGCAGACTTTGATCTTAAACGATTTAAGAAGCCGTGTAGTTTTAGAGTGTGACGGACAGTTGAAAACAGGTCGTGACGTGGCGATAGCTGCTTTATTAGGAGCTGAAGAATTCGGTTTCGCAACTGCACCGCTTGTAGCTTCTGGATGTATCATGATGAGAGCTTGTCACTTAAATACTTGCCCAGTTGGTATTGCTACTCAGGATCCTGAATTGAGAAAAAATTTCAAAGGAACTCCAGAGCACGTAATCAACTTCATGTATTTTATTGCTGAAGAGTTAAGAGAAATCATGGCACAGCTAGGTTTCAGAACGTTAAAAGAAATGGTAGGCCAATCACAAAAATTAAATGTGAACAAAGCCATCAAACATTACAAAGCAAATGGTTTAGACTTGTCATCAATTCTATACAAACCGGAAAAAGCAAAAACGCAGCCAAATCATAATACAACAACTCAAGATCACCAACTTGAAAATGTATTGGATTTTGACATCATCAAAGAAGCGATTCCGTCTATCTATAGAAAAGAGAAAACAAGAGTAACCTTTAAAATTAAAAATACAGACCGTTCTGTAGGTGCGATTTTGAGTAACGAAATCTCAAAAATCTACGGCGCACAAGGATTACCTGATGACACTATTTTAGTTGATTTTGAAGGTTCTGCTGGACAAAGTTTTGGTGCTTTTGCAACAAACGGATTGTCATTTAAAATTCACGGAAACTGTAATGATTATTTAGGAAAAGGTCTTTCTGGAGGAAAATTAATTGTAAAAGTACCTCCTACTGCTACTTTCAAACCTGAAGACAATATCATTATTGGAAACGTTGCCCTTTACGGAGCTATTACCGGAGAGGCTTATATTAATGGAATGGCCGGAGAGCGTTTCTGTGTGAGAAATTCTGGAGCAACAGCAGTTGTTGAAGGAATTGGAGATCACGGATGCGAGTACATGACTGGTGGTACAGTAGTAGTTTTAGGAAAAACAGGAAGAAACTTCGCGGCTGGTATGAGCGGTGGTGTGGCTTATGTTTACGATCCAAATAAGAAATTCGATTCTACAGTTTGTAACATGGAAATGGTTGCATTCGACCCAATGGAAGAAGAAGATCTTACGAAACTAAGAAAACTGATCAAAAATCATTCATTGTACACAAGCAGTCCATTAGCAAAAAGAATTTTAGCAGACTGGGAAAACCAACAACAGCACTTCGTAAAAGTAATGCCAACTGATTACAAAAAAGCATTACAAAGAATTGCAGAAGAGAAAAAAATAGAAGAATTAATAGCGGGATAAATGATTTTAGATTTTAGAGTTCAGATTTTAGATTATTGAACTTAACCTCAAAGCTTTGCGAACTTAAACTCACAAAGAAGCAAAAAGTAAACCTTGCGTACTTTGCGGTTAAAAAAATAGAAATTTGGAATTTAAATCATCATTTACATTTAATTAAAATGTCATGGGTAAAATAGGCGGATTTAAAGAATATAACAGAGCCGACGAAAGTAATCTTGCAGTAGCAGAACGTGTTTCAAACTACAACGAATTTACAATTCCGTTAGCAAAAGATAAAGTAAAAGAACAAGGATCAAGATGTATGGATTGTGGTATTCCTTTTTGCCACAGTGGTTGTCCGTTAGGAAATTTAATTCCCGACTTCAACGACATGGTACATCAGGAAGAATGGCAGGGTGCATTAGAGATTTTGCAGTCTACCAACAACTTTCCGGAATTTACAGGTCGCTTATGCCCTGCTCCATGCGAAAAAGCATGTGTATTAGGAATCATCAAAGATCCGGTTTCTATCGAAAACATCGAAAAAAGCATCGTAGAAAGAGGTTTTGCTGAAGGATGGATCAAACCACAAGCGCCAAAAACAAGAACTGGTAAAACAGTTGCCGTTATTGGTTCAGGACCTGCAGGTCTTGCAGCGGCTCAGCAATTAAACAGAGCAGGTCACACCGTTACTGTTTTTGAAAGAGACAACGCAATTGGAGGTTTATTACGTTACGGAATTCCAAATTTCAAATTAGAAAAAGGAATTATTGATCGTCGTGTAGCAATTCTTGAAGCAGAAGGAATCACTTTCAAAACTAATGTAAACGTTGGCGTTAACTTCAGTGTTGAAGAATTAAACCAATTCGATTCTATCGTTTTATGCGGAGGAGCAACTGAAAGAAGAAGCTTGCCAACTAAAGGAATCGAAAGCAAAGGCGTTGTTCAAGCAATGGATTTCTTGACTCAACAAACTAAAGTTTTATACGGAGAATCAATTCCAGATCAGGTTAAAGCAACTGGTAAAGATGTAATCGTTATTGGTGGTGGAGATACTGGTTCTGACTGTATTGGAACTTCTAACAGACACGGAGCTAAATCGGTAACTAACTTTGAGATTTTACCAAAACCTCCAGTTGGAAGAAGCGAGTCAACTCCTTGGCCTTTCTGGCCGTTGCAGCTTAAAACATCATCTTCTCACGAAGAAGGTTGCGACAGAAACTGGTTGATCAATACTAAAGAATTCATTTCTAACGATAAAGGCGAATTAACTGGATTAAAAACTGTTGAAGTGCAATGGAAAATGACACCAGGTCAGCGTCCAGAATTAATCGAAAAAGAAGGTTCTGAGAAAATATGGCCTTGCGATTTAGCTTTATTAGCTCTTGGATTTACAGGTCCAGAGAAAACATTAAGCGAGCAATTAGGAATCGAAACTGATATGAGAAGCAACTACAAAGCGCATAACTATCAGACAAACGTGCCTCACATTTTCACTGCTGGTGATATGAGAAGAGGACAATCATTAATCGTGTGGGCTATTTCAGAAGGTCGCGAAGCTGCAAGAGAAGTAGATTTATTCCTTATGGGATCTACAAACTTGCCTACTAAAGGAAAAGGAGATTTACCGAGCTTATAATTTTTAAGGTTCTGAGATACTAAGGTGCTAAGGTTCTAAGTTTTTTTCTTAGCATTTTATTTAATCTTTTCCGATAAACAACATAACTACTAACAAACCCTTGAATTTATATTCAGGGGTTTTGTTTTTTTTAGCCACAGATTATTTTTTCCGCCACGACTTGAGCGATAGCGAACAGGCGAAGCAAATCAATGGCAAAAAACAATTTCAACAGCATTTAAGAATAAGTTAATTCGCGAATTCGAGCCAAAAAAACTTAGTATCTTAGCATCTCAGAACCTTAACACCTTTAAAAAGGTTACAAAATTTCAAAAACAGCAACTTTTTGTTTAAAATAAAACAATTTGTTATAATTTGTTATTTTTCTACAAATTATTTGCTGATAGATAAAAGTGTAATAACTTTGCCCAAAATGATTTAAAAATGCAAGCAAAAGATTTACTGCAGTTAGCAGACCAATTTGGAAGTCCATTGTATGTTTACGATGCTGAAAAAATCCAATCTCAGTACAACAGATTAACTAAAGCTTTCTCTAAGGTAGAAAACTTAAGAGTTAATTACGCCATGAAGGCATTGTCAAACGTTGCGATTCTACAGTTATTGAAGAACATGGGGTCTGGTTTAGACACTGTATCAATTCAGGAAGTTCAGTTAGGACTTCATGCTGGCTATGAACCCGAAAGAATTTTCTTTACACCAAACGGCGTTTCTCTAGAAGAAATCGAAGAAGTTGCCGCAATGGGTGTACAAATCAATATCGACAATTTATCTATTCTGGAACAATTCGGAACAAAACATCCACATATTCCGGTATGTATTCGTATCAATCCACACGTAATGGCGGGCGGAAACGCTAACATTTCTGTTGGACATATCGATAGTAAATTCGGAATTTCTGTTCACCAGATTCCGCATATTTTGCGAATTGTGGAGAATACAAAAATGAGCATTGTTGGAATTCACATGCACACAGGATCTGATATTTTAGATATCGAAGTATTCTTGTATGCTGCCGAAATCTTATTTGATACAGCAAAACATTTCAAAGATTTACAATTCTTAGATTTCGGAAGCGGATTCAAAGTTCCTTACAAAAAAGACGATATTGAAACAGACATCGAAGAACTAGGTAAAAAATTATCTAAAAGATTCAATGCTTTCTGTGCTGAATACGGTAGAGATTTAACCTTGATTTTCGAACCAGGAAAATTCTTGGTAAGTGAAGCAGGTCATTTCTTAGTAAAAGTAAACGTAGTAAAACAAACAACATCAACTGTTTTCGCTGGAGTTGACAGTGGTTTCAACCACTTAATTCGTCCAATGTTGTACGGATCTTCACACCATATTGAAAACATCTCAAACCCAAAAGGAAAAGAGCGTTTTTACTCAGTTGTAGGATACATTTGCGAAACAGATACTTTTGCAAACAACCGCAGAATTCAGGAAATTACTGAAGGCGATATTTTATCTTTCAGAAATGCAGGAGCATATTGTTTCTCAATGTCTTCAAACTACAACTCAAGATACAAACCAGCCGAAGTTCTTTGGATGAACGGACAAGGAATCTTGATTCGCCAAGCTGAAACATTTGAAGATTTACTTAAAAATCAAATTCCGTTGCCAGAAGAAGTTGCTGCTACGGTTTAACAATAGAAAAAAAGAGAATATCAATTGTTGAAATCCCGTTCCCGAAAGGTGAACGGGATTTTTTTTGCTCAATCTTGTCATTTCGAGGGACGAGAAATCCTCGTAAGCAATTCCACAAAGTATTTCGCTCAAATCACACAGAAAGTAACCGTGATATTTGTCATTTCGACGTAAGGAGAAATCTTCGCAAGAAACTCCACAAAGAAAGTCAAAACACGCAAAGTAACCATCTAGTTTGGCATTTCGACGTAAGGAGATTCGAGTGATAGCGAACAGGCGAAGCAAATCTTCGCAAGTAACTCCACAAAGCAAGTCAAAACACACAAAGTAACCACCAAGTTTGTCATTTCGACGTAAGGAGAAATCTTCACAAGTAGCTCCACAAAGCATATTAAATTCCTATTAAAAAAAGAAAGAAAAATCTTAAAATAAATTTTATCTTTAGCCTAAAAAAATGCTACACCAAGAAGGCCATCACACCTACTATATATACATCCTAACAAACAAACACAAAACCGTTTTCTACACAGGAGTTACAAATAATTTAAGAATTCGCTTGAGCCAGCATAGAGAAAACAATACCGCTGGAAATAAAACCTTTACATCAAAATACAATGCTACTTATTTGTTGTACTACGAAAAATTCACTTGGATTCAAGAAGCAATTGCTCGAGAAAAAGAAATAAAAGATTGGCGGAGAGAAAAGAAAATTGAATTAATAAAAACCACTAATCCTGATTTGGACTTTCTAAATTATTTATTTGAATAATGTTTCCAATCTTTGTAGAGTTACTTGCGAAGATTTCTCCTTACGTCGAAATGACAAAATTGGAAATAATTAAAAGTTTGATGACTACTAAAAACACTTATTTTTCAAGAAATATTATATTTGAAATAAAGAAGTAAATCGCATTTATTTGTAAACTATGAATTCCTTTGAGACTATTTATGATTTTACATCCAGCGACGGATTCAAAAAGCTTCAAATATTATTTGTTCCAATTGGGTTTTTCTTATTCTCAAGATTTCTATTATTCTTGATTGAAAATGACAAGGATGAAGATTTATTTAAAAATCATGAACAGCAGAAATTTAAAGTGTATATATTCCAATATATTTCTGTATTTATTTTTATACTTTTTGTAATAATGTTTGGCAGTAAATATTACGAAACTTATAACTTATACAACAACTCTCTATTTGAAACTGAAGGATTTGTAACCAATTTTCACGCAATGCCTGAAGGTGGTCACGATAGCGAAAGATTTACTGTTAACGGAGTACAATTCCAATTCTCAGATTTTGACATATCAGGTTTTGGATACAATAATGCAAAATCACATGGTGGAGCAATAGACCAAAATAAATATGTTAAGATTGGCTATATCAAAATAGAAAATTCAAATCAGATTTTAAAATTGGAAGTCAGAAAATAATAATCAATTAAATTATAAGAAAAACCGTATTTTTGTTTCAGAATAAATTAAATACCTTTGAAATTATGAGCACAACATCAAAACCAAAACATATCGGCAGAAACATAAGCCGAATCAGAGAGCTTAAAGGTATGAAGCAAGAAGCGCTTGCAATTGCAATTGGTTTAAGCCAACAGACGATTTCTAATATTGAGGCAAGTGAAACTGTTGATGAAGATAAACTTGTTGAAATTGCAAAAGCTTTAGGCGTAACTAAAGAGGTGATTGAAAATTTTTCTGAAGAATCAGTTTTTAATTTCTTTAATAACTTTTATGACAATAGTGCAAATAACGGAGCGCAAGGAAGTGGAAACACTAACAATTCTTGCACTTTCAATCCACTTGATAAAGTTGTAGAACTTTACGAACGTTTGGTTCAGGCTGAAAAAGACAAAGTGGAATATTTAGAAAAATTACTAAAAGGAAAATAATTCCTTAGAAATATAAATTTTACAAAAGCACAGAGATTTACTTTGTGCTTTTTTTAAGCCCAGAAACAAAATGTCATATCTTCTTCTTGCTCTTTTTATTGTCTTAGTAAATTGCTCCTTTTTTTATTTTCTAAAATCTGAAAATGGCTTAAAAAAAATACTTTTGTACGCATTAGTCTATTTTGTAATTGCAATAGTTTTTACCAAAATTTATACTTTACTAAACATCGAAGAAATGCCAAATGGCTTTGCGTTTTTTGTACTTGTAATGTTTAGCTGGTCAATCGTATTAATGCATTTTTTAAAAACCTTGAATAACAGAAGAGTAAATATTGCAAAACAATTACAGATAGAAAACAATAAACTTATTAATTCTTCTGCTTATCTCACACTTATTACGATATCTATAACTGCATTTCAATTGTATTTAATTTTATCAAAAACTATTAATGTTTTTAGAAGTTAGTTAGAATTGTAAAATCAAATTCACTAAATAAAAAAACTGGTACGAGTGACGTACCAGAGCCAGTGAATTATAAAACTGACAAGAATTGAATATGTATAAAAATTGCTAAAAGGAAAATAATTCCTCACAATAAAATTTTGCAAAAGCCCAAATATCTTTTTATTTTGTTCTTTTTTAGCAAAAAAATCAGTTAAATGACGGATAAAAACAAACCAAAAATTTATAGTGGAAATTATATTTTAACTTCTTCTGGAATTATGCTTATCGGATTTTTTATTTTCACTTGTTTTATGATCTATCAATGCGTTCTAGAAGGAAATAATAAATATTGGATGATTATATTTAGCTTTGTGTTGCTTTTTGCTTTTTTTACATATCAAATGAATTATTTTATTTTAACTGATGAAAAATTGATAGTAAAAAATCCTGTTTGGTATTCAAAACTTATAGAATTCGATTTGAATCAAATCAAAGATATTACTATTATTCAGCCTTATCGCTCACCAAGATGCTTATTTATTAAAACTGAAAGCGAAACGCAACTAGTGCGCGCAAGCAGTTTAAAAGATAAAACCTGGAAAAAATTAAAAAGAGATTTAGAAAACAAGAGCATTCTTATTCATGATAAAGTAGGTTTGCTCGAGAGTCAATAACTAGCAATCCCAAATCCTAAAATAAATGAAAATTACAATTCCCCTATTTACACTATTCCTACTATTCACAACCAATTCATTCAGCCAAACCCTAGCCGATTTAAAACTAAAACCAAAAGAAATTCCAAAAGGCGGCTATATGGTAAGCGACGGCAATATTTGTATTACGCCACAAGCCTGCAGTTTTTATAATGATATTGAAACGTACAGCAATATTGTTGGAACTGTAAAAAGTAAAGCGATTCAGAGTTTTAAAAGCAAAGCAGATCGTGGTTCAATTATGTATTTTGAATTTGATCATGTTTTTAAAGGCGATAGATTCCTGCAAGGTTTACTTTGGGGAAAAGCTGGCGAGCCAACAGCTGAACATCCAGAAGAATATATAGCAAAAGGTAGATTTCTAGTTATTTGGAGTCTGCAGCCAGATAGTCCGTTAAAAGAAAAATCGGAAACTAAAGTAGAAGCGCTTTTAGAATAAACAAAAAATGAAAAAGTTGAGAAACTTAGTTAAACGTTCAAAACATGACTAAAACATACAGACAAGGCGCCATCGGAGGTTTACTTGATGAATACGAAAGAGCAATTTTAGATTTAAGTAAAACAATCTCTTGCATTAACGCTACTGCAATTACTACGACAATCAATAATCTATCTGTTCAATCGATTCTTGCGCATGTTGTTCGTTCTGGATATGCTTACGCTTTGTATGTTCAAAAATTATTAGGAGAGCAAAATGAAGTTCCTAATCTTGTTTACAGAAATACTATTTCTGATTATCAAAATGATCTAACTGCTTTTTTTGTTTTCACAGAAAATGTGCTTAAAAATTTTAGCGACAGCCAATTAGAAGAATTAGACAATCCGAAAAAAATAGTAACTTCTTGGGGACAAGTTTATGATATAGAACAAATTATGGAGCATGCTATTGTGCATATTTTGCGTCACAGAAGGCAAATCGAAAAATTTAAAATCGAGCTTGATAATTTATGAAGTTCTAGGGTTTCACAATGCATTCAACATTTAGTATTATCTTCGTATAAAAAATATTATCATTAAAAACATCAAAATGAAACCTCAAGTACGAATCCTGATTTACTCTATTCTTTTCTTTTTATACCTTACTTCTACGCATTTTTTTCTTGAATTAAATGAGAAATTTAAAGGTGATGGTTTTGTAACTCTTGGAGTTGGCTTTGGTATCTTGAATCTTATTTATGCTTTTACAGCCCTAAAATGGAAACCTTTGCTTAATGTACTTTGCGCTGTCGGAATTGCGGCTTTGGCTATGTTTCTAGCTTTACAGTTTACCAATTTGCATCTGCTTGTAGATTATGATCCGTATCAGGTTAAAACGGCCATTTTTGCTAATGCGGTTCTTTCTATTATTTTTTGGGAAATTGTATATCAGGTCAAGATTAGAAAATCTAAATAAATATATTTTTCCATTGCCTCCAGCTTTAGCTGGAGGTTAATAATAAAGTCTTTCTCATAGGGCTTTAGCCAAATCTTTTTTTGGCTAAAGCCTTTTTTACTTTTAACAAATATACCTCCAGCTAAAGCTGGAGGCAATTCATTTACAATTACTAATATTGCTTAAATACTTAAAAAATAATTCATTAGATTTACTCTTAAGTATTTAAAAATCAAACCCATGAAACGACAGCCATCAATCGACATTGTCCGCGGAATTGTAATGATTATTATGGCGCTCGATCATGTTCGAGATTTGATGCATGTTGATTCTATTACGCAAAGTCCAACCGATTTAACAACTACTTCACCTTTACTGTTTTTTACGCGTTTTATAACTCATTTATGCGCGCCTACTTTTGTTTTTCTGGCCGGAACTTCGGTTTATCTTTCGCTTCAAAACAAAAATAATGTTTCTGAAACCAGAAAGTTTTTACTCAAAAGAGGAATTTGGTTAGTTGTCCTTGAATTTACAATTGTCAATTTTGGTTTATTCTTCGATATTGGCTTTCATTCTCTTTTGTTTGAAGTGATTGCAACAATAGGTTTTGGTTTTATCATTTTAAGTGCATTACTGAAAATCCGTTCACAGACATTAGGAATTATTGGACTTCTTATACTCTTTTTTCACAATCTCACACCGCTTATTCCATTTGCAGAAAATTCGATTTTAAAAACTGTCTTAGCACCGCTATTTAGTCCAATAGTATTTCCGTTTTCAGGAAGGGCTTTTATAATGGGTTATCCACCGATTCCGTGGCTTGGAATTATGCTTGTTGGTTTTGCAGCTGGTAAATTCTTTGAATGGACTGAAGAGAAAAGAAAACAACTATTTACAAAAATTAGTTTAAGCGCTTTAGTCTTATTTATCATAATTCGTTTTGTAAATATTTATGGAGATCCAGCTTTATGGGCCACACAAAAAAATGTCGTTTTTACTTTTTTGTCATTTATTAATGTGACCAAATATCCTCCTTCTCTCCTATTTTGTTTAGCAACTTTAGGAATTATGTTTTTGCTTTTAGCATTTGCAGAACAATTCACAACCAGAATCAAAAAAGTGTCTTTAGTCTACGGAAAAGTACCTTTATTTTATTTTGTCGTTCATTTTTATGTTATTCATTTTCTAACACTTCTTATGCTTTTTGCGCAAGGTTTCAGCTTTTCGCAATTTGAATTTGCAACCGGAACTTTTGGAAGGCCAAAAGGCATAGAAAACGGTTTATCTCTTTGGTTAATTTATCTAATTTGGATTTTTGTTGTTGTCCTACTTTATAAACCTTGCCAATGGTTTGGAAAATATAAATCGGAACATACATATTGGTGGCTACAATACATTTAAAATTCATTGCGTTATTTAAGAACTACTAAAAACACTTTAGACTCTGTACGTATTTTTTTATATTAGCCTTGAATTTTTCAAAGCCAAAATAATAAAATAATGAAAATCCAAACTTTATTGCTTTTGTCCCTAATTGCAATTTCATGTAAAAATGAAACTAAAACCGAAACACCCTCAACTACTCAAAAAGATATTTTAGAAGTCGCATTAAAACCGAAAACTAATGCTGAAATTAACATTGAGGAAGCTGATACATTGGTAATTTCTAAAAAACATAAAACCAACCAAATAAGTTGCGATTTAGACGGAGACGGAAAAAACGAACTCGTAGAAATTATTAGAAGTACAAAAAGTGACAAAAGTGGTCTAAAAATAACTTTTGGAAATAACAAAAGAACAGATTATTTCGGTTTTGGAAAAAATGTTTTAGGTCAAGGATTTGACGAAATTGACTGGGTCGGAATATTTGAGAAAGCACCAAAAGGAGAAATTGTCTGGAACAATGTAAACGATGACGGTGAAATTATGGGCGAAGAAGAAATTAAAGAAGAAGATAAAATAAAACTTCCAAATGATGGGATTTTTATTCATGCCGAAGAAAGCTGTGGAGGCGGAATTATTTATCTAAAAAACGGAAAATACGAGTGGATTCAGCAGGAATAAGCTCATAAATCAAAACTCCTAAATTATTGAATATGAAAAGTACAGTAGAAATTGCCAATCGTTTTAGAGAAGTCATTTTAAACGGAACTTGGATTGCGAACACCAATTTTAAAGATCAGCTCGAAAATCTAGATTGGAAAATTGCAGTTAGTCCCGTTCAAAACTTAAATACAATTGCGGTTTTGGCGCAGCATATTCATTACTACATAAACGGAATCAATCAGGTTTTTAAAGGCGGAACATTAGACATAAAAGACAAATTTAGTTTTGATTTTCCGTCAATTCATTCTCAAGAACAATGGACTTCTTTTCTAACTCGATTCTGGAATGATACTGAAGAATTTGCATCTTTAGTAGAACAAATGCCAGTCGAAAAACTGGATGAAGGTTTTGTAAACGTCCAGTACGGAACTTATAAAAGAAATATCGAAGCCATGATTGAACATAGCTATTATCATTTAGGGCAAATTGTTTTGATTAAAAAACAGCTTAACAACTTAACGTAAAATTTTCTTTCAAATCATTAAAAGTCATTAAATTAGAGTTCAACTTTAAAAATTTAAAAATGAAAAAATTAATCTTAGCATTTCTGTTTTTAATTGGCTTATCTGCATCAGCGCAAACTTCTAAAGAACTTATTGGAAAATGGCAATTGGTAAAATGGACTAAAAACGGAAAAGAAAAAAGCATTGAAAAACGTTTTAAAACAGATCAGGTTTTTCAGGTTTTTAAAGAAAATGGCGATTTTGAAAGTGTTATTGGAGAGGAATCGCACAAGGCAAAATGGAAATTATCTAAAGACAATTCTCAATTGACAATTGTTTCTGTTATTCTGCCAGTTGTGTTTACGATAAATTCTTTTGACAGTCAGAAACGTGTTATAACCAATCCTGAAGTGGGTACTTTTGAATATAAAAAAGTGGAAGAATAAGTTAGTTTTTTCTTGTTTCCTCTGAAATACAAAAGCTGTAATCTAGCCCCGATGGAAGCGGTATCTCCCGATTTAGAAAAACAAGGCTATTTCAGCCGTAGTTTTTGTTAATCGGGAATTTAGTGGACAGCGGGAGTAAACGTTCTTATGAAAATAGCTTTTTCTGCTCCTTAAATAAATTAGAAAAAGGCATAGTTGTTGAAAGTTAAATAAAATATATTTGCAACTTCAAAAGACACACTATGCAAAAAATTACTTTTCTCGTTTCTATATTGTTTTTAGCCCTTTCTTCTTGTGGGGTAAAAACAACACAATCAATGCTTAGCGATGGAAATTACGACGGTGCAATTGATCGCGCCGTTGAAGCGCTTCGCACCAAAAAAGATTCTAAAGGAAAACAAGATTATGTTTATCTGTTGGAAGAAGCCTTTGCAAAAGCCAAAGACCGCGATTTGCGTAATCTAGAAATGCTGAATAAAGAAAATAATCCGGCAAATGCCGAACGTATCTATAATACTTATGTACAGCTAAATAATCGTCAGGAAAAAATTAGACCTATTTTGCCTTTGCCTTTATTGAAGCTGGGAAGAAATGCAAATTTTCCGTTTGATAATTATTCGAATGAGATTGTAAGCAGTAAAAATGCACTTTCGAAATATTTATATGAAAACGCATCTACTCTTTTGAAATCAAATAACAAATTGGATTTTAGAAAAGCGTATGACGATTTTGCCTATTTGGAAAGCATTAATCCTGGCTACAAAAACACCAAAAAACTGATGGATGACGCTCAGTTTAAAGGAACTGATTTTGTCGATGTTTATGCCAAAAATGAAACCGAAATGGTGATTCCGAAAATGCTTCAGGAAGATTTATTGGATTTTAAAACCTACGGATTAAACGATAAATGGACGGTTTATCATAGCACAAGACAAAAAAATGTGTCGTACGATTATAGTTTGATTCTTAATTTCAGACAAATTGCGATTTCGCCAGAACAAATTAAAGAGAAAGAATTTGTTAAAGAAAGACAAGTTAAAGATGGCGTAAAAACGCTTTTGGACAACCGCGGAAGACCTGTAAAGGATAGTTTGGGTAAGGAAATTAAAGTGGATAATTATAAAATACTTCGCGCAACGGTTTATGAATTCAGACAATTTAAGTCTTGTCTGGTAACTGCAAAAGTGGACTATGTAGATTTAAAAAGCAATCAGCTAGTCCAGACTTTCCCGATAAGCAGCGAATATGTTTTTGAAAATGTGTATTCGACTTACAAAGGGAACAGAAACGCTTGCGATGATAATTATTTAGGGTATTTTGACAAACGCGCTATTGCTTTTCCGAACAACGAACAGATGGTGTATGATACAGGTGAAGACCTGAAAGCCAAGCTAAAAGACATCATTGTAAAGAATAAATTTAGAAGGTAATTATATAACACAATTATAAAGAAAAAGGTGCATTTTTGATGCGCCTTTTTCTTTATGCTTTAAACTTTTTCAATAAAAAAATGTCTTTTTGAATTGTGCAACCAAAAAGTTGCGTATATTTGCAACTGATTAGTTGCGAATAAATATTCAAAAAAATGAAAAGAGATATTTTTCAAGCTATTGCCGATCCGACAAGAAGAGCAATATTGGTTTTGATTTCCTCAACTGCATTAACCCCAAATGCTATTGCAGAGCAGTTTCAAACTACAAGACAAGCGGTTTCTAAACACATTAAAATATTGAATGAATGTGATTTATTGGAAGAAAAGAAATTGGGCAGAGAAATTTATTATCAGCTCAAAATTGATAAAATGAAAGAAATTGATCAATGGCTGGAGCAATTTAAGGCAATTTGGGAACAGCGTTTTAGTCAATTAGATCAAGTATTACTTAACTTAAAATCTAAAGAAAATGAAGACTGATTTATTAATGAATTTTTCTGTAGACAAGGAAAATAAAAGAGTGAGCGTAAAACGCGAATTCGATGCCCCGTTATCAAATGTTTGGTCTGCATGGACAGAACCTGAAATTCTAGATTTATGGTGGGCGCCAGCTCCGTTTAAATCTAAAACCAAAAACATGGAGTTTAAAGAAGGCGGTAGAAGATTATATGCCATGGTTGGTCCCGACGGTGCTGAGCGCTGGAGTTATTTTGAATATTCTTCAATTTCTCCTAAAACAAACTTTAAACATTCTGCTACTTTTTCTGATGCCGAAGGAAATCCGAATTCTGAATTTGGAAGTTCGTTTTGGGATATTACTTTTTCTGAACACGGCACTTCTACAATTGTTGACATTGTGATTAAACGTGACAGTTTTGAAGAACTGCAAAAAATAATTGAAATGGGCTTTAAAGAAGGATTTACTTCTGCAATGCAAGGTTTGGACAAAATCTTAGCAGAAAAATAAAGTCAATTCAGCCGAATTATTATTAACGAATTAAAAATCTTAAGAAAATGAAATCAAATCTTTTAATGAATTTTACTGTTGATAAGGAAACTAATACTGTCAATGTAAAACGCGAATTTAATGCCTCTTTGTCTCAAGTTTGGTCTGCATGGACAGAAGCTCCAATATTGGATTTATGGTGGGCGCCAGCTCCGTGGAAATCGGAAACAAAGAGTATGGAATTTAAAGAAGGCGGACGCAGATTGTATGCCATGGTTGGACCAGAAGGCGAAAAGCATTGGGCCATTGCTGATTTTACTTCAATTAGTCCGAAAACTAATTTTAAATATTTAGATGCTTTTAGCGATAGCGAAGGAAATTTAAACAAAGAATTTCCGCGTTCTGACTGGGATGTAACTTTTTCTGAAAAAGATGGTTCTACTTTTGTAGATGTTGTTATTAAACATGAAAAACTATCTGATTTGGAAATGATTATCCAAATGGGCTTCAAAGAAGGTTTTACTATTGCAATGGAAGGTTTGGATGCTATTTTTGCAGAAAAAGCAAAATAATCATCTAATTACATACAAAAGGTCAAAACAAAAGAAGAATTTACTGATATTAAAATTGTAATTTCGTTTTACATAAACATTTTTACTTTACTATCAATGAACAAATTTTTTGCTCTGGCCTTTTTGCTTTTTTCTTCTACTTTAGCATTCAGCCAAAAGAATAAAACTAAAACCATAGAAACTTCAAAGCCTTTTGTTTTAGGCGTTATCGACGAAATTCAATCGAAAGAATTAAACGAAAAAAGAATTCTAAACATTTATCTTCCTGAAGGCTATAATCCAACTGAAGCTACAAAATACCCCGTAATTTATTTACTTGACGGTTCTGCCGACGAAGATTTTATTCATATTTCTGGATTGGTTCAGTTTAATAGTTTTGAATGGATCAATCAAGTTCCAAAATCAATAGTTGTAGGAATTGCAACTGTTGACAGAAAAAGAGATTTTACCTTTCCTACTACTATCGAAAAAGATAAAACTCGTTTTCCTACAACTGGTCATTCGGGTCAGTTTATTGCTTTTATCGAAAAAGAACTACAACCTTTTATTGAAAAAAAATACAAGACAAACGATTCTAAAACCATTATAGGCCAATCTCTGGGCGGATTATTAGGAACTGAAATCTTACTTAAAAAACCAGCTCTTTTTAATAAATATGTTATTGTAAGTCCGAGTTTATGGTGGAACAATGGTTCATTACTCGATTTGGATTCTGAAATGCTGAAAGAAAATTTTAAACAGCCAACCGAAATTTATATTGCTGTCGGCAAAGAAGGATTAGCTCCAACAGCAATTCCGCATGTTATGGAAGTTGACGCCAATTTACTTGCAGAAAAACTAAAAGCATCCAAAAGCAAAAATGTAAAAACGTACTTCGATTATTTCCCCGAAGAAAACCACGGATCGATTCTGCATACAGCTGTTTTTAATTCTTTCAAATTCTTTTATCCAAAAAATAAGGAATAGACTTTGTCATATTGTAAAATGTGAAATGTGAGATGCTAAAGTCTCCATTTCACATTTCACATTTCACATTTCACATTTCACAATCAACAATTTACCCCAACCACCCTTCTCTATCCAAACTTCTATATTGAATAGCCTCGGCAATATGTGAAGAAACAATATTTTCTGAATGATCTAAATCGGCAATGGTTCTCGAAACTTTCAAAATTCGATCGTAAGCTCTTGCAGAAAGATTCAATCTTTCCATGGCTGTTTTTAGCAATTCTTTTGAAGCTTCATCTAAAACACAAAATTCACGAATTAGTTTACTGCTCATTTGCGCGTTGTAATGAACATTTTCTACCGTTTCAAATCGTTTCGTTTGAATTTCTCTCGCTGCTGTAACTCGTTTGCGAATTTCTACACTGCTTTCAGATTTTCGCTCATCTGATAATTTCTCAAACGGAACTGGAGTAACTTCTATATGAATATCGATTCTGTCTAATAATGGCCCTGAAATCTTACTCATATAACGTTGCATTTCGTGCGGTGAAGAAGTATTGGGCATACTTGGATCATTAAAGAATCCGCTCGGACTTGGATTCATGCTTGCCACTAGCATAAAAGATGACGGATAGGTTATAGTAAATTTTGCGCGCGAAATTGTTACTTCACGATCTTCCAAAGGCTGGCGCATCACTTCTAAAACATCGCGTTTGAATTCTGGCAATTCATCCAAAAATAAAACACCATTATGCGCCATCGAGATTTCTCCTGGCTGAGGGTAACTTCCGCCTCCAACCAAAGCGACATTAGAAATCGTATGATGCGGACTTCTAAAAGGTCTTTGATTCATCAATCCGACTTCTTTTAATTTTCCTGCAACGCTATGAATTTTGGTAGTTTCCAATGCTTCACGCAAAGTCATTGGCGGTAAAATACTCGGAACAC
Source organism: Flavobacterium sp. CFBP9031 (assembly GCF_034044945.1). Lineage (NCBI taxonomy): Bacteria > Pseudomonadati > Bacteroidota > Flavobacteriia > Flavobacteriales > Flavobacteriaceae > Flavobacterium > Flavobacterium sp. CFBP9031. The sequence continues at coordinate 24,667 of NZ_JAXCWF010000008.1, read as the reverse complement.
GTTTGGCCAGCATCGTTTTTCCTGCTCCTGGCGGACCAATCAAAATTATGTTATGTCCACCAGCCGCTGCAATTTCCATACAGCGTTTAATGCTTTCTTGTCCGCGAACGTCTGAAAAATCATGTTCAGGGAAATCGAGTGTTTTATAAAATTCCGCTCTTGTATCGATAACTGTGGGTTCGAGCGTTCCCTTTCCTCCGAAGAAATCAATTATTTCTTTTAGATTTTCAACCCCATAGACATCTAAACCCGCTACGATAGCTGCTTCTTTTACATTCTGAATTGGGAGAAAAAATCCTTTATAACCTTCCTCTTTGGCTTTGATTGCAATGGGTAACGCTCCGCGAATAGGCTGTAAACTTCCATCCAAAGAAAGTTCTCCCATAATAATATAGCGTTCAATTTCTGGCGCTTTAATCTGATCTGAACCGACCAGAATTCCCATTGCCAATGTCAAATCGTATGAAGAACCTTCTTTTCGAAGGTCAGCAGGTGCCATATTGACTGTAATTTTCTTTCCCGGAAAACTAAAACCGTTATTCTTTAAAGCAGCGGCAATTCTAAAACTGCTTTCTTTTATAGCATTATCTGGAAGTCCAACTAAATGATAACCAATTCCTTTATCCATATGAACCTCAACTGTAATCGTTGTGGCTTCAACTCCAAAAACGGCACTTCCGTAAACTTTTACTAACATAAAAACTCATCTATTATTGAAGAGTAAAAGTATTACAATTAGAAACAAAATTATTCATATTTGTAAATATTTTATTACTTTTTATTTTTATGAAAATAGATTTTTAACTTAGATAATATATTTAAATTTACTTTTCTTTTAAAATCAACTGGCAATGGATGAAATAGAAAAAATAAAAAGAGTACTAGAAAAAAATGCGACTGAATTTATAGCTGGCGGGTTCAAGCCAAATAATTCAATTACTGAAAGCTGGATTGGAAAAGTTTATTTATATAATGAAAACGAACAAATTCCATTAGATCAAAAAGGGAACTTAATGCTTCCTTTATTTCAATTATATTTCGATCAGTTTCCTTTTGTACCCGACATTTTAAAAGAAACTAAAATTATTACCGTTTTTATATCTCAGGATTTCCCTATGGATTTAACACCTAACGGAAATGATTGGGTTTTGCGCGAATACAAAAACACAGATAAAATTGTTATAAAGGATTTACAAAATGATGCATCGTTTATAAAAGCTTTTCCTTTATCTAATAAATTAATTGAAGAAGATTATCCGGTTTGGGAAGATACTTCCGGGATTTCAGATGAAATCACAAACAAAATACTGGAACTAGAAGACTCTGGCACTATTGGCTCTTATTATGATTTTTTTGAAAACAGTAATGGTCATAAAATTGGAGGATATGCAAGCTATCGTCAGTCAGGAATTGATTTTGGCGAAGATTATGAATTTGTATTTCAAATTTCTTCTGATGAAAAAGCAAACTTAAATATCATTGACAGCGGTAACTTCTATTTTGCTAAAAATAGAAAAACTGGTGAATGGATGTATTATATTGATTTTTATTGATTATGATTTATTCTTAACTTCCTCCACTATCCTACTCAAATCCAAACAATTTTGATGCGACCAAAGTTTACTTTCAATTTCATTACTCAGAATACAATTTTGACATTCGATTATTTCATGAGAATATCCTTTTCCTAAAGCTGGTAAAGTAAATGTGGCTTCTTTTTCTTCATTTATATATAAAGAATAGCCATCGGCAATAAACCACGGAGCATTTAATTCTATTCTCCCTTTTGTTCCTGCAATAACGGCTTTCATATCAGATTCAGAAACTATAGAAGCATGCAAAACCGATTGAGCTGTTTCGTATTGTAAAATCATCGAAGTCTGTAGATCGATATCATTTTTATGTTTAATCGCTTTCGCGGCAATCTCTTTTGGATATCCTAATAGTATATAAGACAGAAACAAAGGGTAAACTCCAATATCAAATAAAGCTCCCCCTCCTAGTTCTTTATCAAAGAGTCTTTTATTTTCTGTTTCACTTCCGTGAAAGGCAAAATCAGCTTTTATATAATTTATGTCTCCAATTATTCCGTTGTCTATTTTCTCAAGAACATCTTGAACGGAGGGAATAAATCTTGTCCAGAATGCTTCCATAAAAAACCTATTGTATTTTTTAGAAGCATTTATTATTCTTTGCGTGTCTTTAAAAGATAAAGACATTGGCTTTTCGCAAAGCACATGTTTACCACTTTCTAAAGCTTTAATAGATAATTCTGCGTGCGAATTATGAGGAGTTGCAATGTAGACGATTTCAACTTCTGAATCTTCAAAAAGTAAATCATAAGAATTGTACATTCTTAAAGCATTAAATTTTCCTCCAAATTCCTCCGCTTTAGCTAAATCTCTTGAAGCAACTGCCGTAATCTCAGCATTTTCAATCAATACTAAATCTGATGCAAATTGGCTTGCAATGTTTCCTAATCCTACTATTCCCCATTTAATACTTCTGTTTCCCATCCTTTTATTATAATCATCAAAATTGTTAAAAAGATTAAAAAATATCTTTTACGAGATGTAAGAGACGTTTTTTAAACAACAAATATCTATTATCCTACAAAAAATAGCAATCAATTACCCCAAAAATTATCAAAAATGGTGGTAAGTGAAAAAAAAATGTTGCCAAATTGTAAATTTTAAGTTTGTTTTAAGAAATTCACGCAAAATCATAGGGGTTAAATTTTAAATTTAACAAAAATAAAGCACACAGCCCTATTTTTTTAGGGGGTATTAAATCATTTTATACTTTTATAAAAAATTTAAAACTAAATAACTATGCGAAAAATTATTTTAAGTGTGATTCTTATCACGATTTTGGTACTAACCTTTATTTCAAACTTTATTATTGCAGACAACCCAATACCTGCAGAAGCTGTAAAATTTGATACTGGAGATACTGCCTGGATGATCGTTGCCACTGCTTTTGTATTGCTAATGACACCTGGATTAGGATTTTTCTACGGAGGTATGGTAGGTAAGAAAAACGTAATTAGTACTATGCTTCAAAGTTTTATGGCAATGGTAATTGTTACTATTCTATGGACAGTTGTTGCTTTTGGATTGGCTTTTGGACCAACAATTGGAGGAATTATCGGAAACCCGTCTGAGAATTTGTTCTTTGCAGGAGTTGGAACTAATACCGCATGGAGCCTTGCACCAACAATTCCATTTATATTATTCGCATTATTTCAGGCAAAATTCGCCATCATTACTCCTGCGTTAATTACAGGTGCTTTTGCAGAACGTGTACGTTTCTGGGCTTATTTGCTATTCATGGTTTTATTCATATTATTGATATATGCTCCGCTTGCTCACATGACTTGGCATCCTGATGGAGTTTTCTTCAAAATGGGAGTTCTTGACTTCGCTGGAGGAACTGTAGTACACATGAGTGCTGGATGGGCTGCATTGGCTGGAGCTATGTTCTTAGGAAAAAGAAAAGTTCAAAAAGTTAATCCTGCTAGAATTACTTATGTATTATTAGGAACAGGTTTACTTTGGTTTGGATGGTTTGGTTTCAACGCTGGATCTGCTTTAGGAGCTAATGGTCTTGCTGCTCAAGCTCTAGGAACTACTACTGTTGCTGCCGCTGCCGCTGCAATGGCTTGGGTTTTCCTTGATAAAATTTTAGGACACAAATTATCTGCTCTTGGCGCTTGTATCGGAGCTGTTGTAGGTCTAGTTGCTATTACACCTGCTGCTGGATTTGTTAGCATCCCTCACGCAATCTTCATCGGATTATTCTCTGCAATTGTAAGTAACATCGTAGTAAGCAAATTCCCTAAAGGAAAAATTGACGATGCTCTAGATGTATTTGCTTGTCATGGTGTTGGTGGTATGGTAGGAATGCTTTTAACTGGTGTTTTCGCATCAAAAGCAATCAACCCTGCAGTTGGAGATAATCAAGGTTTAATCTTCGGAACTCCAACTTTATTCATCAATCAATTGACTGCTTTAGTTATTGTTTCAATCTTTGCTTTTGTAGCTTCTTATGCTTTATTCTTCATCGTAAATAAAATTACTCCTCTAAGAGTTACTGAAGAAAAAGAAGAACTAGGATTAGACATCTCTCAACACGGAGAATTCTTATAAGAATAAATTCCCTTCTCACATTACTTGATAAAAAAAAGCACTCTAAATTTGACTTAGAGTGCTTTTTGAATTAAATACCTTTTATGATTGTAGATTTTAGATTGCAGATTTTAGATTATAGAATATAGATTATAGAATATAGATTATAGAATATAGATTATAGATTATAGATTATAGAATATAGAATATAGAATATAGATTATAGAATATAGATTATAGATTAGAAATTTTTCTCAGTTCCATTCTCTTTACTCTATTCTCTTTACTCTATTCTCTTTACTCTATAATCTATATTCTATATTCTATTCTCCCAAGATTTACTTAAAATTCGAAATTCCTTCTTTTAACCAATGTAAATATTCATCTGCATTTACATAACTTATTGTTGGTTTAGAAGTATTCATATTCTTTCCTTCCAAATCGGTAATAACATATAAAGGCTGTGTATTCGTTTTATATTTTGAGATCATAAAATCGGTCCATTTATCGCCAACAGTAATAATCTTATCTCCTGATGCAGTTGTAAATTGCTCTTCTTTTGGCAATTCACGTTTATCGTCAACGTAAAGCGAAATTAAAACAACATCATTTTTTAGGATTGGCAAAATTGCTGGTTCTGACCAAACATTATTTTCCATTTTTCTGCAATTTACACAAGCATAACCTGTAAAATCAAGCATAATTGGCTTATTGATTTCTTTTGCATAAGCCAAACCATCTTCATAATCATGGAAAACCATAATTCCGTGTGGACCTAATTCAGCTCCTTCAGGAAGTCCTTTTATTGATTCTGAAGAAACAGCTCCGTTTCCTGAACCTCCAACTCCAAACGGACTCTCACTATATTGCGGCGGCGGCGGGAATGCGCTGATTAATTTTAAAGGCGCTCCCCAAAGTCCAGGAATTAAATACATGGTAAACACAAATGTCAGTAATCCTAAATACAATCTTCCAACAGAAATATGATTCGTAGGACTATCGTGAGGCAAGGTAATTTTTCCGAATAAATACAATGTCATCGCTCCAAAAATAGCGATCCAGATTGCAATAAATACTTCTCTTTCTAAGAAATGCAATTGTAAAACCAAATCGGCATTTGATAAGAATTTGAATGCTAGTGCCAACTCTAAAAACCCTAAAACTACTTTTACAGTATTTAACCATCCTCCAGATTTTGGTAAAGAATTTAACCATCCTGGGAACATGGCAAATAACATAAACGGAAGCGCTAATGCTAAAGAGAATCCAAGCATTCCGACAATTGGCGCAATTCCTCCATTTGAAGCTGCTTCAACCAATAAAGTTCCAACAATTGGCCCTGTACAAGAAAATGATACAATCGCCAAAGCTAAAGCCATGAATAATATTCCGATTAAACCGCCTTTATCTGCTTGCTGATCTGCTTTATTTGCCCATGAATTTGGAAGCATGATTTCGAAAGCACCCAAAAACGAAGTAGCAAAAACAACTAAGATTACAAAAAAAATCAAGTTGAACCAAACATCTGTAGACAAAGCATTTAAGGCATCAGCACCAAATATTTTAGTTACAATAAGACCTAAAATTACGTAAATAGCAATGATTGAAAATCCGTAGATAATTGCATTTCTAATTCCTTTTGCACGGCTTTTACTTTGTTTTGTAAAGAAACTTACCGTCATCGGGATCATCGGGAAAACACAAGGCGTTAACAATGCTGCAAATCCTGATAAAAAGGCAATAAAAAAGATAGACCACAAACTTCTTGAAGGCGCAGGTGCAGGAATTTCTTCTTTTTCAGCTTCAGCTGTTTTCTCCACTTTTGGCTGTGTAGCTTCTTCTTTTTTAACGGTATCAATTGCTAGTCCCACTACTTTTGTTTCATCAGCTTTAGCTTCTGTTACAACTGGAACTTCATCCATTTTGAAAGTTGAAGGAACAGCAATCGAGAATTTCTTACTCGAATTGATGCAAACTTCTTTACAAACCTGAAAATCAAAATCTACATCAACCGTTTTTAAATTTGGGTTTATGATTTTTATTTCTTGTTCAATGTGTGCTTTTCCTTCAAAAAAAGTTTCATCTACGCCAAAAACATCGTTAAAAGCCGTTCTAGTTTTACCTTCTTTTGCTTTTCCAACTAATTCGTAGTTTCCTTTTTGATTTTTAAAAGTTATTTCTAAAGCCAAAGGTCCGCCGTCTGGAGTAAACTGCGAATACATATGCCAGTCTTTTTCGATTGTTCCATCAAAAATTAAAACGGCATTGTTTCCTTTTTTCTCAATTTTAGAAGTCCATTTTACCGGCTCTAATATTTGCGCATTACCTTTTGCAAAAGCAAAGAAAAATACGAAAAGTAAAATGGTTTTAGTCCAAACATTTTTTGACAAATTTGTCTGAAGATTTCGAGTAAAGTTCATTATTGTAATTCTATTTTTAGTATTTGATTTGTGGTTTTCTCTATTTTAAAACGCTCGTCTTGTCTTATTCCAACAACCCAGACTATTTCATTTTCAGAACATAAAATCCAAGTTTTTTCTTTTTCGATCAATGATAATTTTTCGTCTTTAAAAAGCTTGCTTACTTTTTTAGATTTTCCTCTCATTCCGAAAGGCTGAAAAACATCTCCTTCTTTCCATTTACGCAAAACTAATGGAAAACGGATTTTATTGGAATCGACAAATATAACCTTATTTGAACCGAATGTTGTGTGATCTACGTTACAAAGACTCATTTTTAAGGGAAAATTAACTTCTTTATCGTTTTCACTAATTTCATATTCTTCGTTTTCTGGCATTTCAGAAAACGGACTTAAAATAAGCGTTTCTCTGTTTTTTAGCAATCTAAATTCCTCCGAAAGAACTTGTTTCCCTGATTGTCCTTCAACCAAATCATAAATATCATTCCAAGCAGAAAAACCAAATTCATTTAGCCATTGGTAGAGATACGATTTATAATTTGGAAGTTTTTTTAACTGATTTAAATCAAAATGAATATCGTCTCCTGCTTCTTTTGCCACTTGCTGATATACCATAATCGATGCATCTTCAACCATTTCTTTTGATTCTTGAAGAAAGGACTGGGTTTTCTGAAAAGCATCTAGAAAATTAGGATTGATTTCTTTTAAAACCGGAACTAAATTATGACGAATCTTATTTCTGAGATATTTTGTCGAAGCATTACTGCTGTCTTCTCTCCATTCTATTTTATTCTCCTCTGCGTAATTCAAAATTTCTTCTCTAGAAAAAGGTAAAAGCGGACGAATAATTTTATCGTTTTGTTCTGGAATTCCAGTTAAACCTTCTAAACCAGTTCCGCGAGTTAAGTTGATAATAAAAGTTTCAAGATTATCGTCGGCGTGATGTGCTGTCAGGATATAATCGAAGTTTTCTTCTTCCAAAAGTTCATAAAACCAGCTGTAACGAAGTTCTCTTGCTGCAACTTGTGTTGATAATTTATAATCTTTAGCGAAAGCTTCAGTATCAAAATGAGTAGTAAAAATTGGAATATTGTTCTGATCGCAATAGTTCTGAATAAATTCCTGATCTCCAAAACTTTCCAATCCGCGAAGTTGAAAATTGCAATGCAAAACTGCAATTTCATAAGGCATTCTGTTCAATAAATGTAGCAAAACCATACTGTCTAATCCGCCACTTACAGCCAGAAAAAGCTTTTTTTCGGCTAAAAAAGAAAATCTTGAAACGATATGATTTTGAAATTTTGAAAACATCTGATAAAAGTAAAGAATTAAATTTGATCTATTTTTAAACGAAATGTTAAGCGGGTATTTTTTTATGCCACGACTCGAGCGACAGCGAACAGGCGAAGCAATTCACGAATTATTTTGATAATCTTTGATAATAATAAATCGTGAATTCATGGCGAATAAAAATTATTGCAAAACTTCGTGCATTGCCTTGGCTTTCAGCAAACATTCTTCATATTCTTTTTCTGGAATTGAAAGCGATGTTATAGCGCTTCCAACCGAGAAAGAAACATATCTATTCTCTTGATTGTACAAAATACTTCTGATTACGACATTAAAATCAAAATCGCCTTCAGGTGTAAAATAACCAACCGCACCGCTATACAATCCTCTTTTGGTTTCTTCGAGATTTTCGACAATTTCCATCACCGAAATTTTTGGAGCGCCCGTCATACTTCCCATCGGGAAAGTCGTCTTCAAAACATCTACTGCCGCATATTGAGGATCTAATTTGGAAGTAATCGTAGAAATCATCTGATGCACTTGCAAAAACGAATAAATTCCGCAAAGCTCCTCAACTTCAACGGAACCCTTTTGCGAGGTATGCGACAAATCATTTCGCACTAAATCGGTTATCATGATATTCTCAGCTCGCTCTTTGGCGTCTGAAACTAAAACACTCTTTGATTTTTCGTCTTCAATTGGATCTACAAAACGCTTAGAAGTTCCTTTTATGGGTTGAGAAATGATCTTATCTCCTTCTTTTTTCAAGTAGCGTTCTGGTGAAGCAGAAAGCAAATAGTGTTTGTAATTTTTAAAGAAAACTGAAAAGGGAGCTTGTGAAATCTCATTCAACTTCTGAAATTTTTCTAAAGGATTTATAACAGCATTTTCAGCATAAAATTCCATACAGAAATTGGCTTCGTACATATCACCAACATGAATATGTTCCAGCATTTTATTTACTTTCTGAATATATAATTCTTTAGAAATACGTTGCTTCACTTCGACTCCGCTCAGTGTGACAAATGTTTCGGTCTGAACATTTATTATTTCCTCAAAATCCTCTTCTACCTCATCATCGCAAAGCATTAAATATTTAATTTCAAGTTCATTTCCTTTCAGAATATAAACTTTTTTAGGCTGAAAGAAAAACAAGTCGGGGAAGTTCAAACCATCAAAATTATTGGAATGAAGATTTTCAATACCATTCTTTAAATCATAAGAAAGGTATCCAAAAAGCCAGTCTTTTGTATTTTGCTGATATTGTTTTAGATCTTCAAAAGCATTGTAATAATCTGTTTTTAAAGAAGTAAAAGCATCTACTGCCAATATGCAGTCAAAATTAGAATACTGCTGCGGATAAGAATTGCTGTCTAAAAAAACGACTTCGCGAAATTGCTGCGCCCAACTTAAAATCTGTTCTTTAAACAGTTTCGGATTGGCAATATTTTTACGGATGGAAACTCTCAAAAATGGTAATTTTAAAGGTCAAAATTACGACAAAATTCTTTCATTAGCGGAAAGCAAAAAAAATAATGAAATGATTTGAATTACACTGTAAAACTGTTAAAAATACATTCTTTTTATAAGAAAAAATTCGTTATATTTGATATACAATTAGAATAATCCTAAAACAGCATTAATTTAATTGCAAAATCCTTAAAATAGAACCTCAAAAAAAATAATTTGCGATTCTCATTTGAGCTTTTAGATTGCATCTTTTCCAATAACTTAATTATATTTTTTAACCTTAAAAAATCCTAAGTATTATGAAAATTGCCACTATTATTGTCCGCGTTTTAATTGGCCTTTTGCTACTTTTTGCCTCTATCAGTTATTTTTTCCATCTAATGCCAGAGCCTGAAACCACAGGAAACTTCAAAGCATTTAACGTAGGTTTAATGGCTTCGACGTATTTAATGCCACTGGCAAAATCTATAGAATTACTTTGTGGAATTGCATTTGTAACTGGGCGTTACGTAACTTTAGCAAACATCTTGATCTTACCAATTACGGTAAATATTTTGTTTATCAATTATTTTTTAACTCCCGATGGTCTGCCAATTGCAGTGCTTCTATTTATAGGAAATTTATTTTTGATTTACAGATACTGGGATAATTATAAAAGTGTTTTTACTGCGTAAATCATTTTTCGACCAAAAACAAAAAGCCCGTCAAGTTTATACCTGACGGGCTTTTGTTTAATTCGCTTTATCCTGTTTAACCCAAACCAAATCGGTTACGTTATATCCAATTTCCTGAGCTTTGATAAGATAATCTGCTTTTACACTTTCTGGAATTGTTTTTTCTCTAGAAAGTATCCACATGTATTTTAAACTTTCTCCAGCCACAAGCGCGTATTTATAATCTGGATCGATTGCTACGACGTTATAACCAGAATAAAAAGGACCAAAAAATGAGACTTTCAGCATACCAATATTGTCTTTTTTGACAAATCTAGCTTTCCCGACACTTTGTTCCCACTTGTCTTTTTTGACATTATAGCCCTTATTATCGACTTTTATAGTTTTATCTTCGTTTAAAGAATATTCGGCAGTTACATTATTCAAATCTCTCTCCCATTTGTAATCTAATCTGGCAATTTCGTACCATTTTCCGAGATATTTATTGCTGTCAAAGTTTGTTACAGCCTGTGCATTTTTTGGAATTCCGCTTCCACAAGAGTACAATGCGATTCCAATTCCTGCTCCAATTAGAATCGGAGCGATATATTTACTTTTCATAATACTATCTTTTTAATAATCATAAAGATAACACCTGAAATACACATCTAATTTACAAAATTTTTCTTCAAGTTTATATTTTTAAGCAGCAAAAAAATAAGGGATTTTGAAAATTTCGATAAAGTTTTTACAACTTGAGTTACAAACCATTAAATTTGACACACAATCAATAACTCAAAATGAGAATCCATCTATTACTATTTTTTATTTTATTTTCTCTTACTAGCCAATCTCAAACTATACAAACAATAGATTCTTTAAATAACGAAATATGCCAGTCATTGGCTGAAAACAAAATTTTAAATGATGAAATAAGACTTCATAGCATTAATAAATCTCATGTCATGCCTTTTTTGGCAAAATTTAAAGATACGATCGCACAGCGAAAGGCTTTTGAAAAAATGATTTATCGTCTTCAAAAAAACTGTAATGAATTTAATGCGCTTTTCCCTAAAGATTCTATACAAAATGACTGGGGAATGCAAAACGAAAAGCCTATAGGTCATGTATCTAAGGAACAATGCAATACTTTTGACGAAAGCAAAAAATTTCACTACTGGGAAGAAAGAGGAAAAAAAGTCGAGGTAACTATAAATGGAAATCTTTGGATAGAAAAATTCGGCGATAATACTTTCTCGAAGTTGTTGTATAGAAAAAGAGGCAATTGCGAATTTGAACTTGAGTTTATTGAAAGCAATAATTTGTCACGAAAAAACCTAAGTGTGAAGGGCGATAAATATCGATACAAAATTTATGATGAAGAAGAAAACATTTATAGCATTTACTCCAAAAACAAAGAAACCTATTATACTTTCAAATTAATAAAAGAATAAAAAAAAACCGTCAGAATCCATTTGGAACTGACGGTTTTTCTTTTATGATTAACGTAAAAATTATACGTGTAACGCTCTATTTTCTGTAGCTGCCAAAGCTGCTTCTTTTACCGCTTCCGCGAAAGTTGGGTGCGCATGGCTCATTCTAGAAATATCTTCAGCAGAAGCTTTGAATTCCATTGCCGTAACCGCTTCAGCAATTAAATCTGCTGTACGAGCACCAATCATATGAACTCCTAAAACCTCATCTGTTTTTTCATCAGCCAAGATTTTCACGAATCCGTCTAAGTCAGCACTTGCTCTTGCGCGTCCTAACGCTTTGAATGGGAAACTTCCAGATTTGTATTTAACTCCAGCTGCTTTCAATTGCTCTTCAGTTTGTCCAACTGCAGCAACCTCTGGCCAAGTATACACTACACCAGGAATTAGGTTATAATCGATATGTGGTTTTTGACCTGCTAAAATTTCAGCAACCATTACTCCTTCTTCTTCCGCTTTGTGCGCTAACATTGCTCCACGAACAACGTCACCAATTGCGTAGATATTTGGAACACTAGTTTGTAAATGATCGTTTACTTCAACTTGTCCTCTGTCTGAAATTTTCACTCCAGCTTTGTCAGCGTTTAATCCGTCTGTGTAAGGACGACGACCAACAGAAACTAATGAATAATCTCCTTCAAGAGTAATAGTTTCTCCTTTTGCATTTTCAGCCTGAACTACAACAGCATCGCCGTTTCTTTCAACTGATTTTACTTTGTGAGAAACGTAGAATTTCATTCCTTGTTTTTTCAACACTTTAGTCAATTCCTTAGACAATGAACTATCCATTCCAGGAATAATTCTGTCCATAAATTCAACTACAGAAACCTGAGCTCCTAAACGAAGGTAAACTTGTCCAAGCTCGATTCCGATAACTCCACCACCAATAATAACTAAGTGTTTTGGAACTTCTTTTAAAGCTAAAGCTTCAGTAGAAGTAATAATTCTTTCTTTATCAATTTTGATGAATGGTAAAGAAGATGGTTTTGATCCTGTAGCAATTACAGTATATTTTGCCTCGATAGTTTCTGATGTTCCGTCAGCTTTTGCAACTGCAATGTGCGTTGCATCTACAAAAGAACCTAAACCATTGAAAACAGTAATTTTATTTTTATCCATTAGGTAGTTGATACCACCTACAGTTTGATCTACAACGGCTTGTTTGCGAGCGATCATTTTCTCTAAATTGATTTTTACATCTCCAGAAACTTCGATTCCGTGATCTGCGAAATGAGCAATTTCAGCATAATGATGAGAAGAAGATAATAATGCTTTTGAAGGAATACAACCTACGTTAAGGCAAGTTCCGCCTAATGAATTATATTTTTCTACAATTGCAGTTTTGAAACCTAATTGTGCGCAACGAATTGCTGATACATATCCTCCAGGACCTGAACCTATAATGACTACGTCAAATGAACTCATAGTATTTTGTTTTTATTTTAGCGGTTACAAAATTAAGCAATAAAGTTCTGTTTGAAGTTTAATTTTCAATGTTTTTTGTGTGAAATTTTGGGATTAGTTTTACCGCAAAGAGCGCTAAGAATTACGCAGAGGTTCGCAAAGTTTTGTTTTTTTTAATCTCTCAAAGACGCAGAGTCGCAAAGTTTATGGCCATGCTTGTCATCCTGAGGAACGAAGGATCACACTAGAAGCTCCGCATGCAAAATCGCAAATCTCTGTAGAGTTTCGCGTGTGATCCTTCGTTCCTCAGGATGACAAACTGAACGTTAAACGCACTGCAGTGCATATCTACTGAAAAACCTTTGTCACTCTGCACCTTTGAACCTTCCTAAAAAGAAATCACCGTCGAGTTCTTCACTTCACTAATCATAAACATACTTTGGGTGCTCCCAATGTGCTGTAAAGAAGTTAATTTGGTTACTAAAAACTCTCTATAAGCTTCCATATCCTTCACTAAAACTTTTAGAATATAATCGTAATCGCCACTGACGTGATGGCATTCTAAAACTTCATTGAGTTTGATTACTTCACTTTCGAATTTGGTTAGGAATTCTTTGGTGTGCTGAATGAGTTTTAGGTGACAGAAAACTACAAACCCTTTCTCAATTTTGGATTTATCGACTAAGGCGACGTAGTTTTTAATTACCCCTTCGCGTTCTAATTTTTTAATTCTTTCATATACCGCTGTAACAGAAAGATCAAGTTTTAAGGATAATTCTTTGGTTGTTTTTTTACTGTCGGTTTGAAGCAAAACCAGAAGTTTTTTATCTGTAACGTCTAAAGTCATTTTTGTTTGTTTTTAGAAGATGAAAGAAAATCTATTGATTGGGTTTTATCAATTCAAATTTAGATTAAAAATCACTAAAAATCTATATTTATAGTTTTAAAATCTAATTATTCATTTTATAGTTGATTAATTTTCTTATTAGATCTTATTTTGGATGGAATTTATTTTGAAAACGAGAGTCCTAGCCCTGATAGAAGCGGCATCCTTTTGTGCCGGGGTTCGGCACAAAAGATATAGCGGATAGCAGGAAATAGCTTCTAAAAATCAACACAAGGCTCAAACAACTTGAAACTTGAAACAAATAAAAACTTGAAACTAACTAAAAATGAAAAACTTCAACCCAGCAGATAAAATTCAGGATTTGCAGTACTTTGGGGAATTTGGCGGTGTGAATCCGTCGATTTCTGATTCTTCGACTTATACTTTTCTTTCGGCTAAAACTATGTTTGATACTTTCGAGGGAAACATGGAAGGCTGTTACTTGTATTCGCGCCATTCATCGCCAAGTAATTTGTATTTGGATCAGGCTTTGGCGGCGATGGAAGGAACAGAAACGGCAAATGTTTCGGCTTCGGGAATGGGAGCAATTACGCCTACTCTATTGCAATTATGCGGTGCGGGCGATCACATCGTTTCCAGCCGAACTATTTATGGCGGAACTTATGCTTTCTTAAAAAACTTTACGCCAAGATTCGGGATAGAAACGAGCTTTGTTGACATTACAAAATTGGATGTTGTAGAAGCTGCAATTACGCCGAAAACGAAAGTTTTGTATTGCGAAACGGTTAGTAATCCACTTCTGGAAGTTGCTGATATTGCTGGATTGGCTAAAATTGCCAAAAAGCACAATTTGAAATTGGTTGTAGATAATACATTTTCGCCATTATCGGTTTCTCCTGCAAAATTGGGCGCCGATATTGTAATTCATAGTTTGACGAAATACATTAACGGAAGCAGTGATACCGTTGGCGGTGTGACTTGTGCGTCTAAAGAATTTATTAATTCTCTGAAGAATGTAAATTCTGGTGCAAGTATGCTTTTAGGGCCAACAATGGATAGTTTGCGTTCTGCAAGTGTAATGAAAAATTTGAGAACGCTTCATATTAGAATTAAACAGCATAGTCATAATGCACATTATTTGGCGGATCAGTTTGAAAAAGACGGTTTAAAAACGGTTTATCCGGGATTGAAAAGTCACCCGAGTCATGAATTGTATAAAAAGATGATTAATCCCGAATATGGTTTTGGAGGAATGCTAACGATTGATGTTGGAACTTTGGAAAAAGCCAATGAATTAATGGAATTGATGCAAGAACGAAACCTTGGATATTTGGCAGTAAGCTTAGGTTTTTATAAAACGTTATTCAGCGCACCGGGAACCTCAACTTCTAGTGAAATTCCGTTAGAAGAGCAGAAAGAAATGGGATTAACAGATGGTTTGATTCGCTTTTCTATTGGATTGGATAATGATATTGATCGTACTTACGAAATGATGAAAGCTTGTATGGTTGAGCTTGGGATTTTAAATTCCGCAAAGACCAACAAAG
Organism: Flavobacterium sp. CFBP9031; assembly: GCF_034044945.1. Taxonomy (NCBI): domain Bacteria; kingdom Pseudomonadati; phylum Bacteroidota; class Flavobacteriia; order Flavobacteriales; family Flavobacteriaceae; genus Flavobacterium; species Flavobacterium sp. CFBP9031. Next base: position 9,417 of record NZ_JAXCWF010000008.1, on the reverse strand, counting down.
AGGTTTTCGCAGAGATACGTTAAAACTTTTTCTCTCGCAGATTTGGCTGATTATGCCGATTTATTAATAAGGTTATAAAAAGGAGCTGTTAATCTGCAAAATCTGCGCGAGAAAATTACTCGCAATAAAGGCAAACATTACTCTATAAATAAATTTGCACATTTTTTATTAGATCGTTTGAATCCGCTGGAGATTTTCTCTAAGCGGATTTTTTTTATCGAAAAAAAAGCCGTTTTGAATATTCTCAAAATGGCTTTTTGTACTTTATCTTGGCTCGTAATGTCTAAACGTTTGCCAGTATTTGTCTTTGTAGATTTCGTAACTTATTTCGAATGAACCAGAGTGTTTTTTAATTAATTCATCTGCCACTTTTGTTGGCTTTCTAAAGTCTTTGCAGGCAAAAAAGATTTCCCTCCTGTTTGCCAGTGTTTCCCTTCCTACATTTAAATAACCTTCCAGGTCTTTAAGATCTAATACAACTTCATCTTCTATTTCGTTTAACAACTGATAAGTTTCTTTATCTGGCATTCCGTTATTATTGCTTCCATCAAAAAGAATGGTAATAATAAATACCCAAGGATGTGATGCTTTTTTATCCCATTGCAAAAGATCTGTGTTCATTAATCCTATAATGCCACTTCCATCTTTCGCAGTTGCTTCAAAACCTGAATAGTTATCATTTTCCGTATTATGTCTTGTGCCTTCGTATTTTTCTACAAATTCTTTTTCTCTCCAGATCAAATAATCTTTTAATTTTTCGATCGGAATTAATTCTTCTGAAATACTATTTGAACCGTCTATTTTCATGTTATCAATCAAAGTAACAGAATGCAGTTCTCCTAAATAATTGTCTAAGAAAATATAAACACCGTTGGTTATAACTTGTTTTTTTTCTTCTACAAAATCATCGTAAATAACGGTTAAGTCAATTTCATCTGGATATCCGTCATGAATGTTTGGATAAAATTTTAGATTGTCCTTATTAAATTTGAATCCTTCATAATCAATACCAATGTCCTGAATGTCTGATGCTGGTTTTAATGCCGTAATTTTCCAACCTTTAATTTGAGGAGCTGCATTTACCAATTCTTCAATTGCATATATATTTCTAACTGCTCCGTCTGGCGTTAAGATTAATTCTACTGTAATATTATCTAACATTCCCGTTAGAAAATAAATCCCGTTGTGAATTTCATCCAGTTTTGGAGCCAATTTTTCAAAAAAACCTTGGTGTATGTTTTGTCTGTTTTTAACTATTGCAAAGAACTCTTTTTCATTTTTTAAAAACCAATTCCAGAAATCAGTATTAGATTGTATTGCAGCTTCTTTTTTGCCCAATATTTTATCGAGAAAACCCATGTATTACTAATTAAATTTAAAATTTTACTGAAAACAAACTTAAGGAAAAGCACTCTTAAAACATAAGAATATTTCTATAAAATATTAAGAATGCAAAAAGCCGTTCTGAAGTACTCAGAACGGCTTTTTGTAGTATATAATTTTACTTTTATCCTATATTTTCAGTATTCAGCTTACTGTTTTTTCTACTGTATGTAAAATAAATCAGTAATCCAATTATTAGCCAGATTGTAAAATAAATCCAGTTCCAAACGCTTAATTCGGCCATCATATACAGACAGCAGATTAATCCTAAAAGTGGAATTAAAGACAGATTTTTTCTGAAAGCCCAAACAGCTAATCCAACCAAAACGAATAGGAATATCCACATTGGGATTTTGTGTTTGAATAAACTGAAACCTGACTCATATTTAGCAGAATCTGCAATTGGCAATCCTTTTACAACTTCAGCATATTTAGCTTCGTCGTCTTGATATTGTCCTAATAAATGCTCTAAATCTGATGTTTCAGCGGTTTTATTGTTTGCTTCAATGCTTTCTAAATATTTGAAAACCTGCTCTGATTCTGATTTGTCTAAAGAGGTTACGATTGAAGTTGCATCATAAATCTGCGGATCGTTATTGATAAAAGCCATTGTTGCTTTGCTGTTGAAAGCAAAAGCATAATACAATCCAGCAATCATTAAAACTGGCAGAATAAATTTTGAATTAATATAAGGCGTTTTGAATTTTCCTCTTGGAATTTCAGGTTTGTTTTGTAAAACCAAAACTCCAGCACAAACTAATACAAACGCAAATAAAGTCCCTATACTGCATAAATCGGTTACCATTGTCAGATTCAAAAACAAAGCCGGAATTGCAACCACAAATCCTGTTACAATAGTTGCAAAAGAAGGTGTTTTAAATTTTGGGTGAACCGTTGAGAATTTCTTTGGCAATAACCCATCTCGACTCATACTCATCCAAATACGAGGCTGTCCCATTTGGAAAACCAATAAAACGCTCGCCATTGCCACTACTGCACTTACGGCAATAATTCCAGACATCCATTTTAAGTCTAATTTATCGAAAACAAATGCTAAAGGATCTCCAACATTTAATTCGTGATATTTTACCATTCCGGTTAAAACCAAGGCAATTGCAATATAAAGAATGGTACAAATAATAATTGCCCACATCATTCCGCGTGGTAAATCACGTTGCGGATTTTTACATTCTTCTGCCGTTGTCGAAATAGCATCAAAACCAATATAAGCAAAGAAAACTGCAGATACTCCTTTTAAAACCCCTCCAACTCCATTTGGAGCAAAAGGATCCCAGTTTGCTGTATCTACATAAAATACACCGACAGCGATCACTAAAAGAACTACACAAAGTTTTACGACCACCATTAAATTACTCGCATTACGAGATTCTTTCATTCCTCTGTAAACCAAAGCAGTAATCAAAATAATAATGAATAAAGCTGGAATATCGGTAACAAAATGAAACGACCCTAACGTAGGCGCCGTTGTCCAAGCGGTGTGCGCTTGCTGTAAAGCTGTGCTTAAATTTTCGAATGATTTTCCGCCGCGCATTAAAGCTTCAGCATCATTATATCCGTTTGAAGCGGTTAAGTAATCCATCTGAATCCATTGCGGTAAATGAATGCCGCCACTCTGGAGGAGTCCTGTAAAATAATCACTCCACGATATGGCTACGGTTATGTTTCCGACGGCATATTCCATGATTAAAGCCCATCCGATAATCCAAGCGATTAGCTCTCCAAAAGCCACATACGAATACGTATAAGCACTTCCAGAAACGGGAACCATTGAGGCAAATTCGGCATAAGCAAAAGCTGCAAAACTACAGGCAAGAGCAGTAAAAAGGAACAAAAATATTACGGCTGGTCCTCCATCTGCACTTGCTTTTCCGATGGTGCTGAAAATCCCCGCACCTACAATTGCAGCAATTCCGAAAGCAGTTAAATCTTTGGTTGTAAGGTGCTTTCCTAATGCTCCATGTCCATCTGCTTCATTTTTTGCAACCTGTTTCAGAATATCCTGCACTGTTTTTTTTCGGAATAAACTTGAAAATGCCATATATGTTTTTGCTATTATTAATTGATTTAATTCAGTTGTTCTGGTTTTATTTTGCAAATAATGCAAAAAATATCCTGATTTCAAATATATAAAACCATTTTGTTTTTCTGTGATTTTTTTTCTTGCTGCAAAGATTCTTGCCACAAAGGCACTAAGACACTAAGTTTTTTTTCACAATCACCGTAACGATAGCGAACAGGATAATCTGCTCCAAATCAGCCAAACCTGCGTGAAACAAAAAATCTTTGCGAACCTTGCGTCAATCTTAGCGAACTTCGCGGTTAAATATTAAGCACAAATGTAACATTTCTCAAAATGAGCTTACTAATACAAGTAGTATTTAATTTTTAAAGAATCATTTTTATGGAAAAAATCACGAGACGTTCTTTTGTAAATAAATTTGGACTTGGTGTTGGCGCTTCGGTTGTGATGACTTCACTTCCTTCTTTTATAACCGAAACAGAAAAGGTTCACAAACCTTACACCGGAAAAAAATTAAATATTGCTTTGTGCGGTCTAGGAAACTATGCTTCATTATTAGCTGAGGGTCTTCAGGTTTCTGAATACTGCCAGCTTACTGGAATTGTCACCGGAACACCTTCTAAAGCTGAAGTATGGAAAAAGAAATATAACATCCCTGAAAAGAATATCTATAATTACGAAAACTTCGATTCAATCATAAAAAACAAAGACATTGATTTAGTATACGTTGTAACTCCAAATGCACTGCACAAAGAATTTACTGTTCGCGCTGCAAAAGCAGGAAAACATGTAATTGTCGAAAAACCGATGGCAATTACTGCTGAAGATTGCGAAGAAATGATCAAAGCCTGCAACGATAATAATGTGCAATTGGCAATGGGATATCGACTGCATTACGAACCAAATCATCTAGAAATAAAACGATTGGGACAAGAAAAAGTCTTGGGACAAGTTCGTTATATTGAAACTGGTCTGGGTTATAGTACTTATGATGTTCGTGACATAAATAAACCTGTTGATCTAAACGCCCGCAAAGAATGGAGACTGACTAAAAAATGGGCCGGCGGCGGTTGTTTGATTAATTTAGGAATTTATTGCATTCAGGTTTCGCGTTATGTTTTAGGCGAAGAACCAATTGCTGTTACAGCACAATTTGGACATGTCAATAACAAAAATATGTTTTCTCAAGTTGAAGAAAATATCACTTGGCAAATGGAATTCCCTAGCGGTGCCGTGGCGAATTGCAGCAGTTCGTGTGGTTTTGGAATTGATCGTTTTTACGCTGCCGCAGATGAAGGTTTCTTCGAAATGAGTCCTGCGGTGAGTTATGGCCCTTTTGTAGGTAAAAGATCTGATGGAAAACCATTTAATTTTCCTGTGATAAACCAACAGCAAACCCAAATGGATGAAATTTGTAAAGTGATTTTAGCAAACCAAAAACTTCCCAATCATATTACTGGTGAAGAAGGAATTAAAGACGTTCGAATCATTAATGCCACTTATAAAGCCGCTGAAACTGGCAAAAAAGTAAGCTTGAAATAATTTTATTTTTCTCGCAGATTAAAAGGATTAAAACGATTTTTCCAATCTTTATCTAAATAATTTTTCACGCAAATTTTACAGATTTAGGCAGATTTAATTTTAAACCAGAGATAACTAATAATCTGCGATTATCTGCTTCAATCTGTAAAATCTGCGTGAAATAAAAATCTTTTTAATCCTTTAATCTGTAGCAAAAAAATCTTAGCGCTCTTTGCGTAATTCTTTGCGACCTTTGCGGTTAATTTACTTCAAACAGCTTCTCAAAATACTAACAGGATGCTGTGCTTCGCGTTTCGTTCCATCATAAATTTGATGGCGACAGCTTGTTCCTGCAGCGGCGATTTTTACATTTTCGGCAGTGTTACGCACTTTAGGAAATAAAGTATCCTCACCCATTTGCATACTCACTTGATAATGTTCTTTTTCATAACCAAAAGAACCCGCCATTCCGCAGCAGCCTGAATTGTAAATTGTAACCGTATTATTTTTTGGAAGATTCAGCATAGCAAAAGTTGCCTCAACAGAACTCAACGATTTTTGGTGGCAATGTCCATGAATCTTAATTTCTTTACTTTCTTCTGAAAAAGAATCGGCTGTGATTTTACCATCTATGATTTCTTTTTTCAAGAACTCTTCAATTGTAAAAGCATTTCTGGATAATTTCTCAGCAGCTTCTTTATCATCGGCTAAACGAAGATATTCATCTCTAAAAGTCAAAATCGCCGAAGGTTCAATTCCAATTAAAGGTGCATTTCCTAGAACGAGATCTTTAAAAATATTTACGTTATGATTCGCAATTTTCTTCGCTTCTTCCAAAAATCCTTTTGAAAGATACGTTCTTCCGCTTTCCTCATGATCGACAACCAAAACCTGATAACCTAATTTCGTCAATAATTCGAAAGCATCGATTCCGATATTGACATCATAATAATTCGTGAATTCATCTACAAACAAATACAATCTTCCGTTTGGAAAATCGGTTTGTGACGGTTTATTATTAGCGTACCATTTTCTAAAAGTCTTTTTCGCCAATAACGGAACTTGTCTTTCTGGCGCAATTCCCATTGTTTTTTTCACCAAAGACTGATTCGAAATAAAATTCGTAATCGACGGGAATTTACTTCCCATTTTGTTCAATTTGGCATTGTTGGCAAAAATCTTATTTCGAGTAGAAAATCCGTTTGCTTTTTGATATTGGTATAAAAATTCTGCTTTTAGAGTCGCTACGTCCACGTTACTTGGACATTCGCTTGCGCAGGCTTTACAGCTTACACATAACTCAAAAACTTCGTATAGCTCTTTCTGGTCAAATTTATTTTCTTTTTCAGAATACGTCAAATATTCTCGCAAAGCATTGGCTCGTGCACGGGTCGTTTCTTTTTCATTTCGCGTTGCACGATAACTCGGACACATCGCTCCTCCGCCAGACGGCAGTTTTCTACAATCTCCAGAACCGTTGCATTTTTCGGCTGCACGCAAGATTCCTAAACTATCTGAGAAATCCTGAAACGTTTTAATATCCGGTTCTACTCTTCCTGAAATAACACGATGATTCTCGTCCATCTTCAAAGCATTTACAATCTTCCCAATATTCAAAACCGAATTTGGATCGAATGCCAATTTGATTCTTTTCAAGAGTTCGTAATTTTTATCGCCAATCATGAACGGAATAAACTCTCCGCGCACAATTCCGTCTCCGTGTTCACCACTTAGCGAACCTCTGTATTTTTTCACCAAATGCGCTACTTCAGTCGCAATGGTTCTGAATAATTTTAAATCAGAAGTTTTTTTTAAATTCAAAACCGGACGAAGATGCAATTCTCCCGCACCCGCATGCGCATAATAAATCGCTTCCTGCCCGTGACGCAACATCATTGCCGAAAACTCTGCAATATAATTTGGTAAATCGCTCAATTCTACCGCTGTATCTTCAATCGAATCTGCTGCTTTATCGTCGCCTACAATACTTCCTAAAAGTCCAAGACCTGCTTTTCTCAATTCATTGGCTTTGTCAATATCATTTCCGTAGATTTTTACTCGAGCGTAACCAAAATTATTTTTCTCTAAATCTGCAATCAAAGCATCGGCTTGTTTTTCGGCATCTTCTAAAGTATGCGATGCGACTTCAAACAACATAATTGCTTTTGGTTCTCCAACCAAAAAGAAACGGTTTTTAATGTGTTCCCGATTGGTTTTGGTACAATCCAAAATCGTATCGTCAATCATTTCGCAAGTGTACAAATGATGTTTCATCGCCACCACAACCGACTCTAGAGATTCCTGAATGGTATGATAATGCCCGACAACCATAATGCTGTGAGGCGGTGGCAAATCATCAACTTTCAGCGTCACTTCGGTTGTAAAAGCCAGTGTTCCTTCGCTTCCGCAAAGTAATTTCCCAAGATTTATGGTGGGTTCAGTTCCGCCAAATAATTCCGATTTCAGCAGAATATCAACGGCATAACCCGTATTTCTTCTATGAATTTCAGGTTTCGGAAACTCTTTTACAATTTCTTCCTGAGCTTCTTTTATAGTAAGCTCGTCGTAAATCGTTTTGTATATCTTATTTTCTAAAGTATCGCCTTTTGTTTTTTCGATAAATTCAGCCGAAGTCAGGTCTTTAAAAACCACTTCAGAACCGTCGCTTAAAAGTGCTTTTACTTCAGCAATTTTATCGCGTGTAACACCATATCGAATCGAAGTAGTTCCTGATGAATTATTTCCTACCATTCCGCCAATCATCGCGCGGTTTGACGTTGATGTAATCGGAGCGAAAAATACGCCGTGAGGTTTTAAGAATAAATTCAGCTCATCGCGAATTACGCCTGGCTGAACCGTAACGGTTTTCTTTTCGGCATTGTACGAAATAATTTTTGTAAAATGCTTTGACACATCCACGACCAATCCATCTCCTACTGCTTGTCCTGCTAGCGAAGTTCCCGCTGTTCTTGGCGTAATCGACAGATTATGTTGTGCTGCAAATTGGATCAATTTGGCAATATCTTCAGTCGTTTTAGGAATTGCCACCGCATTGGGTTTAATTCGGTACACCGAAGCATCTGTAGAATAAAGCGTTTTATGAAGCTCATCGAATAAAAGTGTGCCTTCGAGACTAGCGGCTAATTGCTCTAAATGAGATTGGGTCAACATGTAAATGTGCTTTTTATAAAAATATTTCCTGAAAAAACTCAGACCACAAAGATAAAAATATCACAGGGCAAAACGATTCTATTTTGGGAATTTATCTAACAACTCCATCATATTTTATAAAATTCTGAAAGAATCCTGTAAAGCTTTTGATTTACTAAAAAGGTAATTTTAAAATTTTACTTTTTTACGCCTTATTAATATGGAAAATTTCTTTCAGGACGTCATCAGCCACCTCGAAGGTTACTACAATAGCATTGTTGATCTTACACCAAAATTTATTCTGGCCATTTTGGTCGTTCTCGTTTCATGGTTTATCGCGAGCCGCATTGGCATTTTTGCAGGAAACCGACTCAAAGCTAAAATGCACGATCGTCTTTTGGCAGTTTTTATTGCACGTTTAATTAAATCGGTTTTAATTATTATCGGAATCTTGTTTATGTTCCGAATTATTGGTCTCGAAGGCGTTGCACAAAGTATGCTTGCCGGAGCGGGAATCTCGGCTTTTGTAATTGGTTTTGCGCTTAAAGATATTGGAGAAAATTTTCTTGCCGGAATTCTTCTGGCTTTCAAACGTCCGTTTTCTATTGGCGATATTATCGAAAGCAACGGCGTAAAAGGCGAAGTCATCAACCTCAACCTTCGTGATACCGAAGTAAAAAGCGATTCTAAAATTATTTATATTCCAAACGCGCTTCTTATAAAAAATACCTTAATTAACTACAACAGCGAAGGTTTTCTACTCCAGACTTTCACCGTCGGACTCGAATATGGTTCTGATTATACCCGAGCCATCGAACTTGTAAAAGAAATTCTAGGAAACAGCGAAGAGGTAACCCAAAAAGACCACGAAAACGCCGCCGTAATTACCGATGTTATTGCTGGTGGCATTATTCAGCTTAATATTCGGTATTGGGTTAAAACCGCATCAACAACCGAAAATTCAGAATGCCGTTCTAAGATAATTGCTGTGGTTTTGAATAAACTGAAGGAGAATGAATTTGTGCTTAAATAAAAGGTTCTAAGATACTGAGGCACTAAGGTTCTGAGGTTTCCCAATTGTCACCCTGAGCGTAGTCGAAGGCTTATGAAACCTAATATTCCCACAACAAATCTCCCCAATCTTGTCATTTCGACGTAAGGAGAAATCTTCGCAAGTAGCTCGACAAAGATTGACGATTCTCTTTGCGGAATCCCGCGTGTGATTTCTCGTTACTCCTTTAGATTTGTTTTTTGAAATTTTAAGTAGATTTATGATTGAGAAAGGAAGCAAAAGTAAACTGTTCGTTCCTCCGAGCTTGTGG